>NZ_BAAGWD010000003.1:0-530458 GCF_054780535.1 Hymenobacter seoulensis | reverse complement strand
TGGTACTGCCTTCACCGGCGGGAGAGTCGGTCGCCGCCAACCTTATCATTTGCCAATGCCCCCTGCGACTTCGTGCTGCAGGGGGCATTTGTATGTTACCCCCCACCCGGTTCCCTTCCGCTTCCTGTCAGCTGGCACAGCCTAGTGTATACCTCACACTATTACTCTTGCGTACTCTACGTAGGAGCTGTACGGAATAAGGTTTCAAACCTCGGCGGAAAGGTATTCGACGTTTAAGTAGAATTGCTCAGTTCAGTCAAAGTTTAGCGTCAGTCTACTACACAATCGTTATGGATTGTCATGGCATATAACATTATAGTTTTGCTTAAAAGGACATTCAACGTATAGAGTTAGGGAGTATTTACTAGGGCTTGCTTTGCTGTAGACCCTTTACCTATTTATTATAGTCCGATTAAATACTGTCTTACTGCATCGTTTCGTAAGAGAACGTGTATAGTGTTTATCTTCACGACTACCCTTTCTCTTTTGCATGGCGTTTACCTATCCATGGTTTCTATTGGGGCTACTGGGCATTGCTGTTCCGATTGCAATCCATTTGTTTGAATTACGTCGTCCACAACGGCTGCTATTTTCTAATGTGGACTTCATTCAGGAAATCAAGCTAGTCACGGCTCGGCAACGGAGGATCAAGCACTTGCTGGTTCTGGCAGCCCGAATTGGATTAATTGTATCTCTAGTTCTTCTCTTTGCTCAGCCTTTTATTCCTGCTCCGCAAAGCAGTAACTCTACAAGTAGTACGATTGGCGTACTCGTAGATAACTCTCCCAGCATGCGGCAGCTAGGACAGAGAGACCAACCTGTTTTGGAGCATGCTATTCAGGAGGCTGCTGACTTGCCATTAGCCTTCTCTGCTTCTACCAGATTTGAATTGCTACCTAGTAAGCAGAAGCCACTCGATCCTGCGCAGTACCGGGCAGCGCTGGACTTGCTGCAAGTTAGCGGTCAAGCCAGCGCACTAGGTACCCAACTTGAGCAAACCCGATATAGGGACAATCTTGGGCCATTATTTGTCTTCTCTGACTTTCAGCGCAATAACTTTTCAGCCCAAGCCCTTCAGAAAATAGACCCGTCTCGGCAAGTATTTCTGGTACCCTTGGCCACTGGAAGCAAACCCAATGTATTCGTTGATAGTGTTTGGCTAGATGATGCTTTTGTGCGCGCAAACGCAGATCTGACATTGCACGTGAGGTTGCGAAATGGTGGGACACAACTTGCAGAAAATTGCCAGACTAAGCTGTTCGTTGGCCGACAGCAGGCGGCTTCCTTTCGTGTTTCGGTGCCAGCTCAGCAAGCTGTTGTTTCTCAGGTCAGAATTCGATTGACCAGTAATGAGGTGCAGAAATGCCGGGTTGAGATAGAAGATTTTCCGGTTGATTTCGATAATACCTACTTTTTTACTCTGCAGCCTGCTGCCCAAATACGGGTAGTAGAAGTAGCGGCTGAAAGCACGCTTGGCCAGCTATATGGCAATGAGCCGTTATTTGGTTATCAGCTAGCCTCTCCTCAAACAGCTGATTATCGTAAAGTAGCGGCGGCAAACCTGATAGTAGTTCGCGAAGCCTCCATTCTTTCAGCAGGCATGCGCGAAAGCTTACGGCGAGCAGTGCAGCAAGGTGCAACGCTAGTAGTTATTCCTGCTGCATCAGTAAATAGTCGCGAGTCATATGGGCAGTTGTTTCGTGAGCTTGGGCTAGGGCCTGTACAATGGTTACCCTCGCCTCAGAATGGCCCGGTGTTGCAGGAAGTGGCTATGCCGAGTGCCCAAAATCCATTTTTTAAGGATGTTTTTGCGGCGGCAAATCCTAGAGCCGGGATGCCAAAAGCTGCACCTGTGCTACGCTGGGCCCGTTCAGGCGCAGAAGTTTTGCGAATGCGTGATGGGGAAGGATACCTCTCGGGCTTTTCTAGCGGCTCAGGAATGGTGTATGTGTTCGCTGCACCTTTTAGCGCTCCGTACTCCGACTTTGCGCAACATCCGCTGCTAGTACCTACCATGTATCGGTTGGCAATGCAAAGCTATCAGCAGGAACAGCAGCCAGCGTACCGGCTTAACCAGCCCTCTGTAAGCGTGCGGCTGCCCGTGTCCACTGATGCTAGGGGTGCCGAAGCAGTTTACCGCCTAGTACAAGATAGCCTCAGCTTCATTCCTGTGCAGCGCACGCAAGGTGCTTCGCTACGCCTGGAAGTGCCACCAACTCTTCGCCAGCCCGGATTCTACTCGTTGCAGCGCGCTGGCAAGACGGTTGCTACTTTGGCCTTCAACTTTGATAAGCGCGAATCTGACTTGCGAAGTTACTCCGCTGCTGATCTTCGGCAGATGGTAGGTTCCAGCCATCCTAATGTGCAGGTATATGAGGTAGGAGAGGGGCAAACGGCAGCCGCCCGCTACAAGGCTACTCGCGTAGGTGTGCCGTTGTGGCGCTATTGCTTATGGGCCGCACTAGGCTTCCTGCTCTTGGAAGGCCTGCTTTTGCGCTTCAATCGGCAGAAGACCCAGGTACCTGCCGGAAGTCAAGGAATGGCAGCCTAGTAATAATCGGGAATAGCGGTGTGGTGCATTTAGCGCATCAGATTGCAGCAGGAGCTTGTATCTTGCTGCCTTTATCATCTTTTGGCTTTGGCATCCACTCCATCCTCTCCTAACCCCGTTGTCCGTACTGCTGCTTTGTGTGGCTTGGTTGCGGGCGCGCTTTGCATTAGTTGGGTACTGTTTCTGTACCTCTCTGATAACAACCCCTATGGCCCAAAACGGACGTTATCGGACTTCTTTCCGCCTATTGCGGCTGTAGTCAGCCAGATTCTACTGCGGCGTTATTATGCCGAGGGGCCCGGTCTATGGAAAGCTATTGGGGTAGGAATGCTGACGGCCCTGGTAGCGGCCGGTATAGCCGCTGTTGGTTTATACACCTTCTCGCGATTAACAGGCCCGGCACTGATAGAACAACAGCTGGTTGAAGCCAAGCAGCTACTGGAGGCCACCAAGGCAATGTATCAAAAGCAGGTCAATGGTATGCAGCAGTATGAGGCCACCTTGCGCAACCTAGCCCGTACACCAGAAGGCTTTGCGCAGGATGAACTGTTTAAAAAGATGTTTTTAGGCGTGTTGTTGAGTATCCCGAGTGGGGTGTTTTTGCGGAAATAATCTACCTTCCAGCATTCATCTTCACATATTCTCAGCTTTTATGGAAAACACGACTACCACAACGACTACCAC
This sequence comes from Hymenobacter seoulensis, assembly GCF_054780535.1. Lineage (NCBI taxonomy): Bacteria > Pseudomonadati > Bacteroidota > Cytophagia > Cytophagales > Hymenobacteraceae > Hymenobacter > Hymenobacter seoulensis. Next base: position 527,223 of record NZ_BAAGWD010000003.1, on the reverse strand, counting down.
TTCATCCGTTGGAATTCGCTATGGATTGATAACGGGCATCCTGTCTACTATTTTATCGTTCTTGCAGTTAACCTTGGTAGAGGACCCTGAAACCCCTCTGCGGTGGTTAAGCGGTGTTGTATTTATTATTGGTATTGTATTGGCCCATAAGTATTTCAAGCAGCATAATAGCGGCTTTATGAGCTACGGACAGGGGCTCACAGTTGGAGTTATCGTATCAGTAGTGGCGGGCATTATCAGCAGTGTGTTCAGCTACATCTACATCAACTTCATTGACCCCGACTACATGAATCGGGTAATGGACATTACCCGCAGCCGCATGGAAGAGCGAGGTATGGACGATGCTCAAGTTGATCAAGCCATGGCCATGGCCTCTAAGTTCAGCAGTGGGCCAATCACCATTATTTTTGGATTATTAAGTGCTTTGCTGATAGGTTTTATCCTGTCGCTAGTCATTTCGGCCTTCACCAAACATACCCGTCCTGAGTTTGAGTAAGCGTCTTTCGCAGTTTTTTCCCGTTGAGCTTTCCTTGGTTATTCCGTTGCTCAACGAAGCCGAGTCCTTGCCGGAACTCACGCGCTGGATTCATCGGGTGCTTACGCAGCACGGGCTAACGTATGAGGTTATCCTAATTGATGACGGCTCAACGGATAATTCCTGGGAAGTTATTGAGGAGCTGGCTGCTGAGGATGTGCATATCCGGGGCATCCGGTTTAACCGCAACTACGGTAAGTCGGCGGCACTGAATGTGGGCTTCAAGGAGACTACCGGTCGGGTAGTATGCACCATGGACGCCGACCTGCAGGACTCGCCGGAAGAATTGCCGGAACTGTACCGCATGATTACCCAGGAAGGCATGGACTTGGTGAGCGGCTGGAAAAAGAAACGCTTCGATCCGCTCAGCAAAACCATTCCTACCAAGCTGTTTAACGGCGTCACCCGGTGGATTTCGGACATACAGCTTCATGATTTCAACTGCGGATTGAAGGCCTACGACAGCCGCGTGGTGAAGAGCATTGAGGTGTACGGCGAAATGCACCGCTACATCCCGGTGATTGCCAAGTGGGCAGGCTTCCGCAAGATTGGCGAGAAGGTGGTGCAGCACCAGGAGCGCAAATACGGCACGACCAAATTTGGGCTCGAGCGATTTGTGTACGGCTTCCTTGATTTGATGAGCATCACGTTTGTGAGCCGATTCCGGCGGCGGCCCATGCACTTTTTTGGTGCCCTGGGCACAGTGTCTTTCTTGTTCGGGATGTTGATTACGCTCTGGCTGGTAATTGAAAAAGTGTGGCTGGCAAGCCATAATGTGCGGGCCCGCGACGTAACAGCGCAACCGTTGTTTTTCCTGGCGCTGGTGGCCGTAATAGTGGGCGTACAGCTCTTTTTAGCGGGTTTCCTGGCTGAAATGGTGCAACTTAACGGCGCCAACCGCAACGACTACCTCGTAAAAGAAAGGCTCAACCTAAAGTAAGCTTTTATTCAACACGTCATGCTTTGGCTTCGGCCGGGGCATGACGTGCTTTTTCTACCTAAGCTGAGGCGCATGAAAGTTGTGATTATTGGGCCAGCGTATCCGTTGCGGGGCGGGCTGGCGACTTACAACGAACGACTAGCGAGAGCGTTCAAAGAAGCCGGCGATGAAGTCCGCCTCGTTACCTTTTCGTTGCAGTATCCCGACTTTTTGTTTCCGGGCCAGACTCAGTTCAGCACCGGCCCGGCTCCCGACGACCTGTCCATTGAGGTTAGCCTGAACTCGGTGAACCCGCTGAGCTGGTATCGGGTTGGCAACAAGCTACGACAGGAGCGGCCCGACCTAGTTATATTCCGGTTCTGGCTGCCGTTTATGGGGCCCGCCTTGGGTACGGTGGCCCGCCTGATCCGGCGCAACGGTCATACCCGCATTGTGGCCATTACTGACAATGTGGTTCCGCACGAAAAGCGTCCCGGCGACCGGCCGCTTACCCGTTACTTCCTCGCTGCGTGTCATGGTTTCGTGACGATGAGCCGGGCCGTGCTGGCCGATCTGCGCCGCCTGCATTTCCGGCAGCCGGCCCAGTATAAGCCCCATCCACTCTACGACAACTTCGGGCCCCTAAAGCCTAAGTCGGAAGCCCTACACGCCCTAGGCCTCGACCCCAGCTTTGGTTACCTGCTGTTTTTTGGCTTTATCAGGGCCTATAAAGGACTCGATATTCTGCTGCAAGCGTTTGCCGATGAGCGGCTGGCTAAGCTCCCCGTGAAGCTAATTATTGCGGGAGAGTATTACGAGGATGCCGCACCGTATGAAGAACTCATCCAGCGGTTTCAGCTAGAAAACCGCCTAGTACGGGCCACCGACTTTATCCCGAATGAGCAGGTAGTAGACTATTTCTGCGCCGCCGACATGGTTGTGCAGCCATACAAAAACGCCACGCAAAGCGGCGTATCCCAGATTGCCTACCACTTTAGCCGGCCCATGCTGGTGACGGATGTAGGCGGCCTGGCCGAGCTGATTCCGAATGGGGAGGTTGGCTACGTAGTGGCACCTAGTCCGAAAGCCATTGCCGATGTCTTGGTCGACTTCTACGAGCATGATCGGGAGCAAGAGTTTACGGCCGGCGTGTGGGCTAAGAAGAAGGAGTTTTCGTGGGAGGAAATGGTGAAAGCTCTGAAGGAAGTAGCTCAAAAAAATCAGTCGTCATTGGGAGTGTAGCATTACGCTCTCCCGATGACGACTGACACAAGAAGTGGTACGTGCTACACTGGCACACTAGCCTCTACCGCCGCGAAAACCTTGGCTGCAGGCAGATCCTCCATGCAACTGGTTTCGCCGAGCTTGCAGGAGCCGCGGTAGAAGCATACGCACTCCCGGTTGGGCTGCACCAGCTGGCCGCGCCCGTACAGATCGAACTCGTAGGGGTTAAAGATATTATTCATCAGGATGGTAGGCTTGCGCAGCGCAATGCTGATGTGCATGGCCATGGTTACCTGCGTCACGATGCCATCCATCTGATGCATCAAGTTGATGAACTGCTGCAGCGGGAACGTGCCCAGGTACGTTGCGCCGGTAGCGGCCTGCAGGCGCTGGTTGCGCTCATCTTCGGCCTCGCCGCCCAGCAGCACCGGCGCGTAGCCGGCCTGCTGGAGTTGCTCAATCAGCGTCACCCACTTGTCATCCGACCAGAGCCTGGTCGTCCACCGGTCGCCGCAGCCGGTGTTCAGGCCAATGCGAGGCCTAGTAGCGGGTAAGGCGCTCCAATCGTATCCTTTGTCGTCGTGGGTATCGAACACGTATTCCTCACCCCGAAACTCGTAGCCGCACAGCTCGAATATTTCCTGCACATAAGGCTTCTGATTTTGTAGACTCAGCTGGTCGAAAACGCCGGTCAGGAACTTGTGGTTGGCCAGTCTATTGCCGGGCCACGCTACCCCGTATTGTGGGTGCAAGGTGTACCCGAACTTTTCGTGGGCCTTAATTGAATCGTGCAGGGCGCAGGCTTCCTTGTCTTTATCAAGGTTGAACAGGATATCGAACTCGCGCTGCTGGAGGTGCAACACGGCCGGCAAATCCAGCTTGAGCACTTCTTCAATTTCACCTTGGGGCAGAATAGCGGGCGTGAGCGTGAGCCACGTGATTTTACAGGCCGGATACTCCTGCCGCAGCCGGCGCAGCAACGGAGTCGTCCGAATTACGTCGCCGATGGCCCCGAGCTTGATAATGAGGATGCGCTGCTGAATAGGCGTGTACACCGGGCAGCCCTGGCACTGGTAGCCGTGCTCCTTGTTGGGGCGACAGGGAATATCACCGCGAAAATGGCGGCAGTCAGGATGAACGGTGATGCCGTTGAGGTCGGGCATTTGAAATAGAAACTTGGAAATAGGAAGCCACTAGGCCTTTCATACTCAGCAAGGTGCAAAAGCTACTAGGCCGCTTTCGGCTTACATGCCCACGTAGTTGGTGGGGGAGATGGCGCGCAGCTCGCCCTTTACTTTGTCGCTCACTTCCAGCGTATCAATAAACTCGCTGATGGTTTGCTGCGTGATGGCGCCGTGCGTGCGGGTAAGCGCTTTCAGCGCGTTGTACGGATCGGGGTAGTTCTCGCGGCGCAGAATGGTTTGCAGCGCTTCAGCTACTACCGGCCAGTTAGCCTCCAGGTCGCGGTGCAAAGCGGCTTCATCCAGGGCCAGCTTATCGAGACCGCGCTGCAGAGCCGTGAGAGCAATGAGGGTGTGGCTCAGCGGCACGCCTAGGTTGCGCAGTACGGTAGAGTCGGTGAGGTCGCGCTGGAGGCGGCTGATAGGCAGCTTGGCCGAGAGGTGTTCGAGCACGGCATTGGCCAGGCCCAGATTACCTTCGGCATTTTCAAAGTCGATGGGATTGACCTTGTGCGGCATGGCCGAGGAACCCACTTCGCCGGCTTTAATGGTCTGGCGGAAATAACCCATCGAAATATACTGCCACACGTCGCGAGCCAAGTCAATCAGAATGGTGTTGAGGCGCTTGAGGGCGTCGCAGAGGGCGGCTAGGTGGTCGTAGTGCTCAATCTGGGTGGTAGGGTGACTGCGCTTCAGGCCCAGGCGGCCTTCCACAAACTGGCGGGCGAAATCGTGCCAATTGGTATCAGGGTAAGCGACATGATGGGCGTTAAAGTTGCCGGTAGCCCCGCCAAACTTGGCTCCGAACGGAATCTGACCTAGTAACTCTACCTGGGCATCGAGCCGGGCCACAAACACCTGTACTTCCTTACCTAAGCGGGTAGGGGAGGCCGGTTGGCCGTGCGTGCGGGCTAGCATCGGAACAGAAGCCCAGTCGTTGGCGCGGGCGGCTAGCTGGTTGCGCACTTTGGCATAGGCCGGCAGCAGCGTATGAATCAGGGCGTGCTGCAGGCTAAGCGGAATGGCGGTGTTGTTGATGTCCTGCGAGGTCAGGCCGAAGTGAATAAACTCCAGGTACTGCCCCAGGCCCAAGGCCGTAAACTCGTCGCGCAGAAAATATTCTACGGCTTTTACATCGTGGTTGGTTACCCGTTCGTGCGCTTTTACGGCTTCAGCATCCTGCTCCGTGAAGCTGGTATAGATGGCTCGTAGGCTTTCGAACACGCCCGGATCAACTTCCTGTAGCTGCGGCAAGGGCAGTTCGCAGAGAGCAATAAAGTACTCTACTTCTACCAGCACGCGGTAGCGAATCAGGGCCAGCTCCGAAAAATAAGGGGCTAGCAGCGCGGTCTGACGGCGGTAGCGCCCATCCAGAGGCGAAACGGCAGTAAGGGAAGTAAGCTGAGCGTAGTCGACAGTGGCAGACATGCGTAGAAGGAAGAAATGGCCAGGACAGGTCAAAGGTAGCGGAAGCCAGCGCGCAAGCCAATCGGGGCGCTGTCCTTTTTCGCTACCTTTGCTGAACGAGCGGCGGCGGGTTCGGCACGAATCTAGCAGGCCCGGCCGCGACTTCCTTTCTCCCGAACTGTTCGCGTGACTTCAGCTACCAAGAAAAAAATCGGCATCGGTCTGGGCATCCTGGCGGCGCTCTTGCTCCTAGGCCTCAGTATTTTCCTGATAAAGCGGCAGCAGCTGCTCGACTACGCCCTAGTGCAAGTGAAAGCCAAAGTAGAGCGTAAGTACCCTGTGGTGCTCACCCTGGGGCCTGCGCGTTTTACTGATCTGAATACGGTAGAGCTGAATGGCATGAGCTTGGTGCCTACTGCTAGCCCCGATACTCTGATGCGGGCCAAAGCCATCCGGGCCTCGCTGAGCGTGCGCAGCTTGTTTGCCGGCCGGCCTGTGTTCAGCAACCTCGAAATCAACGATGCGCAGCTGACGGCCCTCCAGAACCGTAGCGGCCGCGACAACTATTCCTTCCTTTATAAAAAGAAGAAAGGCCAGCCTACGGTACCGCGCGACACCACGAAGGGCACCAATTACGGTTTACTAGCTAACCAATTGCTGGAAGCCACCTTCGATAACATTCCGGACGAAGCTGATTTCCGCAACTTCCTGGTTACCTACCAGAGCCCGCGCCACGTGGCCTCCCTGGCCATGCCACGCTTGGCCATTGAAGACGGCGCCATCACGGGGCAACTTACCGCTGTTATTGACTCCGTAGAAAACCGCGTAGGGGTTCAGGGTCACATTGATGCTAGTGAGTACGAGGTAGATGCCAAGGTGTTCGGCCTCGACCGCCGGCCCGTAGTGCTCCCGTATGTGCAGCGCCGGTATGGCGCGCGCGTGCAGTTTGATACCATTCGGGTAGGCCTCACCAACAAAGACCTGAATGGGGCCGATGAACTCACGGTGAAGGGCACCGCCGCCGCGACCAACTTCATCGTCAATCACCCCAAGCTCTCTGACAGCGACGTGCGGTTTCCGCGCGGCGGCATTGACTTCGTAATGAAGCTAGGGCAGGCTTCGTTTGCTTTGGAAAAGGGCACACGGGTGCTCCTGAACAAGATGGAGCTGTTTCCGGAGCTGAGTGTGCGCCGTCTGCCGGTACCGGAGCGCGTGATTGGCAAGGAAATTAATGGCCTTAAGAACCGCAACCAGATGCTGGCCGGCATGCAGGTAAACCTGAAAGTGGAGTCAAGCGAGACAAAAGCCAATGACTTCTTTGCTTCTCTGCCCGAAGGCATGTTTGAAACGCTGGAGGGTACGCAGGGCGAAGGCACGCTTAAGTATCATCTCATGGCCGCCCTGGACATGAATAACCTCGATAGCCTTCAGTTCGACTCGGGGCTGCAGGCCACCAAGTTTCGGATTACGCGCTTCGGCCGCGAAAACCTGAACAAGCTGAACGAGGAATTCCCGTACACCGCCTACAACGACAAAGGCGACTCCGTGAAGACGTTCCTGGTAGGAGCTTCAAACCCAGAGTTCACGCCATACAATGAAGTTTCTGATTACCTGAAGGCCGCCATCATGACGGCCGAAGACCCGCGTTTCCTAACGCACCGGGGCTTCATGGAAAAGGCCTTCGTAAAGTCGGCCATCCAGAACATTAAGGAGCAGCGCTTTGCCCGCGGCGGCAGCACCATTTCCATGCAGCTCGTGAAAAACGTGTTCCTGACCCGCAAAAAAACGCTGGTTCGGAAAGCTGAGGAAGCGCTGATTGTCTGGATTATTGAAAATACCCGCTTGGCCTCGAAGGAGCGCATGTTTGAGGTATACCTCAACATTATTGAGTGGGGCCCGAAAATTTACGGCGTGCACGAAGCAGCTCAGTTTTACTTTGATAAGCAGCCTTCCAACCTTACGCTCACGGAAAGCCTGTACTTGGCTAGCATCATTCCGAAGCCCAAGTACTACCGCTATTCCTTTAATGAGTACGGCGAGTTGCGGGGTTCTGCCCGGTACTTCTACCGGCTTATTGCTGGCCTGATGGCCCGTAAAGGCCTGATACGGCAGAGTGACTACGAAAACCTGGGCTACAGCATCAACATCAACGGCCCGGCCCGCAAATACATTGTGCGCGCTACCCGCGACACGGTGCGCACCGTAGTGCCGGCTGATTCTTCGGAGTATGAGCCTTTGAACCTGATTGACCTGCTAGGGGGTAATACCGCTCCGGACGCCGGGGCAAACCAGGAAGTGCCGGCTAACCCGCCAACTACTGAGCCGAATAACAAACCCTAGTTTACCTCAGTCCGCGCTCAACACCAGATTGGTAGGCGCGAGCAGTAACGGCTGAGAAAGGATTTGTACTAGCATATAAAAGGGATAAGACCGCACCTAATGCGTCTTATCCCTTTTGCTTATACTAAGGGGCTAGTAAAAAGAAAGCGGGAGCTATTCCGTAGAAATGGGTTGCTCTTTCTTGGGTAGCAACAACGAAAGCGCCACGGAGCCGAACAAAATCAGACCAACTACGCCCAATGAAATGCCCATTGGGATGTGCAGGAAATCGGAAACCAGCAACTTGCCACCAATAAAGACCAGGATGAGGGAGAGGCCATAGTGCAGGTAATGAAACAGGCGCATCAGGCCTTCCAGCGCGAAGTACAGGGCTCGCAACCCCAGCAGCGCAAAAACATTGCTGGTATACACAATGAACGTATCGCGGGAAATAGCCAGAATAGCCGGAATAGAGTCAGCCGCAAACACTACATCGGTGGTTTCTACCATCACTAGTACTACCAGCAGGGGAGTGGCGAACAGCGTCCCGTTCTGGCGCACAAAGAATTTGCCTTCGTGCAGGCGGTTGGTGATAGGCAGATGGCGACTCAGGAATTTAACCACCGGATTGTTGTCGGGGTCCAGCTCTGGTTCGCTGGCGTTGAGGGCCATCTTCACGCCAGTATAGATCAGGAAAGCACCTAGTACGTACAGCAGGAAGTGAAACTTGGCCAGCAAGGCGGCCCCGGCCAGAATAAACGCAGCCCGTAACACCAGTGCCCCAATGATGCCCCAGAACAGGATTTTATGTTGGTACTGCTGTGGCACCTTGAAGTAGGTGAAAATCAGCAGGAACACAAACAGGTTATCGACGCTCAGCGACTTCTCAATGAGGTAGCCCGTCAGGAACTCCATGGCCGCCTGCTTGCCCAACCAGCGGTATACCAGGTAGTTGAACGTAAGCGACAGGGCAATCCAGAAGGCGCTCCAGCCCAGCGCCTCGCGCATGCGCACCACATGAGCCTTACGGTTAAACACCAAAAGGTCAATCAGGAGCAATGCCAGCACGAAGGCGTTAAAGCCGATCCAGAAGATAGGAGTATTTATCATGGGCCGCAGTAAGATACACGATGGGCTTGAAATACCATCGGCAGTAGCTGAAAGCGGCTGATAAGCTTACCGGGTTTCGGTGCTCGGGCTGGTAGAAACTGCTGGCCCAAGGGCCGACTGCGGCTCGGTAGCTGCCCGCTCGAAGTTACAAAACCAACTGTCGATTTTCATTTTTACTACCCCTAGTAAGGCTTCCTTGAAAATGCCCGAGCTCATTTTGGACGCCCCCCGGGTGCGGTCAGTGAAAATAATAGGCACTTCCTTGATACGGAACCCATATTTATAGGCCAGCCACTTCATCTCAATTTGGAAAGCGTAGCCCACAAACCGAATGCGCTCTAGCGGAATAGTGCGCAGCACCCGGGCCGTGTAGCATTTGAAACCGGCCGTGGCATCCATAATAGGCATGCCCGTAATGAAACGCACGTAGGCCGAGGCAAAGTACGACATCAGCACGCGGTCCATGGGCCAGTTGACCACGTTTACGCCCTGGATGTAGCGCGAGCCGATGGCCAGATCATAGCCCTGGTGGGCGCAGGCGTCGTGCAGCCGGATGAGGTCTTCGGGATTATGCGAAAAGTCGGCATCCATCTCAAATATATATTCATAGCCGCGGGCCAGCGCCCACCGAAACCCATGAATATAGGCCGTGCCGAGGCCTAGTTTGCCTTTGCGCTCTTCCAGAAATAAACGCCCCTCAAACTCAGGTAGCAGCCCCCGCACAATGTCAGCAGTGCCATCGGGAGAGCCATCATCAATGATGAGCACATCGAAGGGGTGGGGCAATGAGAATACTTTGCGGATAATGAGTTCCGCATTTTCCCGCTCATTGTAGGTAGGTATCAGGACAAGCCCGTTATTCATTGCCCAAAGGTAGAGGTTTGTTTTATGTGCTCATGCGTAAGTGGCGGCATGAATTCAGTAAAGCATAGATACCCAAAAATGATGTACCGTTGCCTTCAAGAGCAGCACTAGGCTAGTAACAAACAAGAGTACTAAAGAAGTTTGAAGTAACGGTTTGCCTCTGAGAAAGGCCTAGCGACTGGCTAAGGTGGCGGCCAGCTGGCGGGCCTGGCGCACACAATCGGGCACACCAACGCCAGCGCGCCAGTTGGCCGCAATATATAGCCCTTTACTAGTCAGGGCATCGGCAGCCGCATGCGCGGGTACAATTCGGGCATCAAACTGCGGAATGGCGCGCTCCCAGTAATAGCGGTACTGCCACACCGGTGCCGCGCCTGCCCTAATACCATAGAAACGGCTTAGCTCCTGATGCACAGCTGCTTTTTGCTCACCTTCTGACTGGCTGGCCTGCTCCTGGTACTGGCTGCCTCCTACAAACGTGGTAAACAGCACCTGGCCTGCGGGCGCTCGACCGGGGAAGATAGAACTGGTCCAGATGCTGCCGGCGGCGTAAGGGTTTTCTGCTTTAGGGTTTAACGCCCCAAATCCGTCGAGCGGATGCGTTACGTCGGCCTGGTTATAAGCGGAGTAGATGGCTGCCATGGCCGGGTAGCTAACCTGCGCAAAGGCTGCCGCGGCTTCCGGAAATTGCGCTTGCAGCAGGGGGGCGGCAGCGAAGGCCGGCAAGGCCAGCACAATCTGCTGGTAGAGGCGCGGGGCCGGGCCAGCGGTAGTTTCTACTTCCCAGCGGCCATCATCATCGGTGCGGTGGTGCAGGTGTGTAACAGTTTGGCCAAAATGGGCCCGCCGTAGTTTACTGGCCAGCGTATCGGTCAGGGTTTGGAGGCCGTGTTGCAGCGTAAAAATTCGGCGGCGCCCACCGGCCGCACTTTTGCTTTTCATCAGGCCCCGCAATACGGAGCCGTGCTGCTGCTCCATGGCCACGAGTTGGGGAAACGTTTTGTGCACCAGCAACTGCTCCGGGTCGCCGGCATAAATGCCGGAGATGAACGGGTTCAGGGCATAGTCTACCACTTCAGGGCCAAACCGCCGGCCGAAAAAATGTGCCAGCGTTTCCGTCGGGTCGGCGGGCAGGGGAGGGCGTACTAGCTCCCGCAGCAGGTTAAACCGCCCTTTCAGGCTGAAAAATCCGCTAGTGAGCAGGCCCGGCGGGGAAGCAGGTAGCTTCTGGTATTTCCCGTCGCGGAGCACATAGCGGTTCTGGCTTACGGCTGCAGCCTCCTGCATCTGACTTGTTAGCCCCAGGCCATCTAGTAACTCGCGTAGCTCCTCCGAAAGCTGCAAAGAGTTGGGGCCGGTTTCCAGCAGATACTTGCCGTTCTGCTCGGTGCGGATGTTGCCACCCGGGCGGGGTGCCGCTTCAAACAGGTCGTAGTCGACGCCGGCGCGCTGCAGGTACCAGGCCAAGGTGAGGCCCGAGATGCCGCCGCCCAGAATAGCAATGGCCATTTCGGAGGGGTTAGAGAAAGTGACAAAGGAAAAGGTGCTAGCAGCAAAGGTAGAGCACAGCAACTGGAAATAGCCGCTCACTAGCTTCGCTTTCCTACTCAAGTCGGTAGGAGGCTCACTCCAGATGCGGGAGCTACCTTTGCCGTCTCTTTCACGTCCGTTACTACCCTTATGGTTTCAGCCAACCCATTTTCAGCCAACAAAGCCGTATTCCTGGACCGCGACGGTGTGCTGAACGCCGAGATAGGCGAGTATGTGTGGGAGCCGGAGAAATTTGTGGTGCTGGAGGGCGTGCCCGAAAGCCTAGCTCGCCTCAAGCAAGCCGGCTACTACCTCATTGTAGTTACTAACCAGGCCGGCATTGCCAAAGGCCTGTACACGCCCGAGCACGTTCAAGCCTGCCACGCCAAACTGCAGCAAGCCGCTGGCAACCTCATTGATGCCTTCTATTTCGCGCCGGGGCATCCTAGCGTATCCGAGTCGTTGCTGCGGAAACCCGATTCACTGATGCTAGAGAAAGCCATAGCCCGCTTCCAACTTGACCCAAGCCAGTGCTGGATGATAGGCGACCGGTTGCGGGATATGCAGGCGGGTCAGAAAGCCGGCGTCCGGGGCATTCTGGTGGGGCCCGATGAGCCAAGTAGCTTCAATCTTCACCTCCCTGATTTGCCCGCCGCTACGGCGTTTATTCTGCAAAGCAGCTAAGCCTACTCAAGTATAAACATCAAAAGCCAGCGCCGCCCTATGTTAGGGGCGGCGCTGGCTTTTCAGGCTGGCTGGTTGATGCGCTTACTGCTGGTCAGCAGCTACCACCGTACTAGCCATGGCTGGAGCCGCAACCTGGGTGGCCGGCTTTGTAGCCGAATACGCTGGGCACTGTGTTTTGCAGGATGCGGTGCCAAACAGCGCAACAACTCCGAGTATGAATATTTTTTTCATAGCAAAGTTCAAAAAAATGTTTTTACAAGTGGCAGGTAACCAGTTTCTTATTAACCACTTAGAAGCAATAACGATTCCAACTTCTCAAAATTGTTTAGCCAGAAGAAAAAATATAGAAATTGGATAAATGCAAAAAGCCTTCTTCCGCAAGGAAAAAGGCTTTAGCTAAGTAGAGTGCCTAGGCGACAACCAGAGCGGTTGTGTTTTCAGGTTGTTACTGGCGCTCCGTGCTAGTACCGTGCTGAGCCGTGATGGTCGACGAAACGCGCGAGGCATCTTTTGTGCTGGAGTAGGCCGGGCACTGTGATTTTTTGTTGCAGGAGCCTAAGCCGAGGGTAGCCAAGCCAGCAAAGAGTAGCAGTTTTTTCATGAGCAGTAATGAAGTAAAGTATGGGACGCGCCCGCAGTTAAAAGTTGAAGGGTAAAGGTAGAGGAACGCACAACGAGGTGCAACCAGCCTGACATTTAGTTAGCTAAGTAGCTGGCTAGGGCCCACAAAACGGGCAAGTTTCCGTTGAGGAAACTTGCCCAGCATTGCAATTAGTAGCCCAGAATCTGCATCATGGCTTCGCCTTTCTGCTCCTCGGCGAATACGCGGTCCGTGAGGGTACCATCTTCGGCGCGGTCCAGAATCACCATTTTAGGAGCCGGAATCAGGCAGTGCTTGATGCCGCCGTAGCCCGAGAGGCTTTCCTGGTAAGCGCCTGTGTGGAAAAAGCCCACGTACAGCGGCTTAGCGTCTGTTGGCTTGCGCTCTGGCAGAAACACCTGATAAATGTGCTTCTCGGCGTTGTAGTAGTCCTGCGAGTCGCAGGTGAGGCCCCCAAGCTGGAGCTTCTTGTACTGCTTGTTCCAGCCATTGAGGGCCAGCATGATAAAGCGCTGGTTCAGGGCCCACGTATCAGGCAGGTTCGTGATAAACGAGCCGTCAATCATGTACCACAACTCCTTGTCGTTCTGAAGCTTCTCGTCCAGGATGCTGTAGATAGTAGCGCCCGACTCGCCCACGGTGAAAATGCCGAACTCCGTAAAGATATCGGGCTCCGGTACGTTTTCCTCGCCGCAAATACGCTTGATGGAACGCAGCACTTCGGCAATCATATAGGGGTAGTCGTACTCCTTCTGAATGCTGGTCTGGATGGGCAAGCCGCCGCCAATGTCAATGGTGGTAAGGGTAGGGCACACCTTGCGCAACTCGCAATATTTGTGCACAAACCGGCTCAGCTCCGACCAGTAGTACGACGTATCCTTGATGCCTGTATTGATGAAGTAGTGCAGCATCGTGAGCTCAAAGCGCGGATCATTCTTGATCTTTTGCTCATACAAGGGCAGCGCATCAGTGTAGCGAATACCCAAGCGCGAGGTGTAAAACTGGAAGCGTGGCTCTTCATCGGAAGCCAGACGCATGCCCACGTTGCACTTTTCGCGCACGTTGTCGTGGTAGTAATCTACCTCGTTTGGCGAGTCGAGGATGGGCATGCAATTCACGAAGCCGTCGTTGATGAGGGCGGTGATTTCGCGCTTATATTCCTCGGTTTTGAAGCCGTTGCAAATTACATAGGTGTCCTTCGTGACCTTGCCTTTGGCGTGCATGGCCCGGATGATGTTGGTATCAAACCAGGACGAGGTTTCGATGTGCACGTTGTTTTTGAGCGCCTCTTCTACCACAAAGCTGAAGTGCGAGGCCTTGGTGCAGTAGGCGTACGAATATTTGCCCTGATAACCGGTTTGCTCAATACCCACCCGGAACCACTCTTTGGCCCGCTGAATCTGGGACGAGATTTTGGGCAGGTAGGTAAGGCGCAGGGGCGTGCCGTGCTTTTCCACTAGCGCCATCAGGTCGATATCGTGAAAGCGCAATTCGTTCTGTTCCACGCGAAACTCATCGGTCGGGAAGTCGAAGGTTTGCGAAATCAGGTCGTGATAAGTATCCATTAATGGAGGTTCTGAGGAGATTTTTGAAGTGATGCAACCGCGCCACTCAGCCTAATGAAAGAAAGCTGGGCAGCTAGTGTAATGTTCAGCTTACAGGATTTCTAAACCCGACAGCTTTTTCCGAACTTAGGACCCGCAAAGATACCCCCTCGCGGGGGTTTTGGTTGTGCTTTGTTCGTTGGTTGCGCCGGAAGGCCCGCGCGCGTCAAGCCTGAGTGGTGGTTTAGCCACTCAATCGGCAAGCATCTAAACCACTTAACCTCTTATATGCCAATGTAATATGCGACGCATTAAGCTTCTGGAAGTCCGCTCCGAAATTGGGGCCGGAACCCGTGGCGCCAGCCTGGGCGTAGATGCCCTGAAGGTAGCCTGCCTGAATAAAGGCTGCGACTACTTTCGCCGGTTCAACTCGGTTAGCGTGCCGGACCTGAACCATGTGCTCTTCGAGAAAAATCATTTTCCTAAAGCCAAGCACATCGATTCTATTTATACGGTGCAGAAAGGCATTGCCAGCGCCGTAGAGCAAACGCTCCGCTTTGGCGAGTTTCCGCTGGTGTTAGCCGGCGACCATAGCAACGCCTCGGCTACCATTGCCGGCATTAAGGCGGCCTACCCCCACAAAACGCTAGGCGTGGTGTGGGTAGATGCCCACGCCGACATTCACTCGCCGTACACTACCCCCTCGGGCAACATGCACGGCATGCCTATTGCCATCAGCCTCGGCGACGATAACCGCGAGTGCCAGCGCAACCATGTGGAGCCCGAAACTGAATTTTTCTGGCGCAAGCTCCAAAACCTGGGCGAGCCCGGCCCCAAAATCACCGGCGACCACCTCGTGTATGTGGTAGTGCGCGATACGGAGCACGAAGAAGATGCCATTATTGAGCGCCTGGGCATTAAAAACTACAAGCTAGACGAGGTGAAGGCCAAAGGCACCCGGCAGGTAGCCCGCGAAATTTTTGAGCGGCTGCGCTTCTGCGACATGGTATATGTGTCGTTCGACGTGGACTCGCTGGATTCGCGCTTCTCGAAAGGCACCGGCACGCCCGTGGTCGATGGCCTGAACGTGGAAGAAGCCATTAGCCTATGCCGCGCGCTGCTTGATAATGAGCGAGTGGTGTGCTTTGAGATGGTGGAAATCAACCCTACCCTCGACAACGAAAACACCATGGCCACCAACGCCTTCGATATTCTGGAAGCGGCTACTGATGCGATTCAGAATCGTCTGCGCATGGAAGAGGTAGTAAGCCGCTAAACGGAGCCCATCAGAAGCTTGACAAACTGGAAAAAGCGGATACATTCGTGCACTTTCGTTGCGTTTGTATCCGCTAGCTCTTGTTATGATGATAACCCGTTTGCTTTCTGGCCTGGGCCTGGTGGCCCTGCTGGCTTCCTGTACTGCTACCCCTTCCTCGCCGGGCAACGCCGGAGCCAGCACGGTGCCGGTAGTGGTGAAAGATTCCGTTACGGGCACCGTAACGTACCGGGAGCGGATAGCCCTGTCGCCGACAGCGGTGGTACGTGTGCAGCTGCAAGATGCCTCTTTGCAGGATGTAGCTGCTACTATTATCGACTCTGTCACGATTAGGCCCAACGGCCGGCAAGTACCCATTGCGTTTGCTCTGCGCTACGATACGGCCCAGATTCGGCCGAATAATACCTACGTAGTGCAGGCCCGCATCAGTGACGGGGGCCGGTTGCTGTACCTCTCCGATGTAGCTTATCCAGTACTGACGCGCGGCAACTCCAAGCGTGTTGAGATGCTACTGCGGAAGGTGAGGTAGGCCTCATGTTCATTGATTACTAGGTCATCGACAACGCCAAAGCCCCGCCGATTAGGTTGCTTTTTAGAAGCATCTGGTCGGCGGGGCTTTGGCGTTGTCGATGACCTAGTAAATTATCTACTGCGGTGCTGGTAAGGCACTCCGAAAAGCCACGACGAGAGAATGGGCAGGGCGAATACGGCCACGGTCAGCACGGTGAGGCCAGCATCGGCGGCTTCGCTGGCCAGGAAGTGGCTAAACGGATGATTTGGCTGGAAATGCTCAAACAACGAGAGCAGCAGCTTGAGGCCCAGAATACCAATGACGATAAAGGCTGCCGTTTCCAGAAACGGGTATTTGCCCATGAGCAGCACAAAGGCCTGGGCCACGAGCCGCATAGCCAGAATCCCGATAAACACACCCAGGCAAATCAGAATCAGGTTATCAGTGAAGGCCACTACAGCAAACACGTTGTCGATGGAAAACGCTAAGTCCATCAATTCAATAAGCGCCACTGTGGCCCAAAACGGACCTAGTAACCCCAGCGTGCTGCGGTAAAGCCAGCTTTTCTCTTTGTCAAGGTCATCGTCCTCGGAGTTGCCGTGCTTGCTAGTGAAGTGGTCGTAGGCCAGATAGAACAGGTACAGGCCGCCCAGGGGCTTTAGGTACCAGAACTTAATCAGGAAAGAAGCAAACAGAATACACAGCCCCCGGAACACATAGGCCCCGATGATGCCGTAACGTAACGCCTTGTGGCGCTGCTCTTTCGGTAAGTCGGAAACCATAGTGGCCAGCACCGCCGCGTTATCCACGGAGAGCAGACTTTCAATGATGATGAGGTTACCCACAATAGCCAGCGCGGCCACGGGGTTGTCGAGGATTTGTTGTAGATGGACGTTCATGCGGGGGGCGCAAGATACAAGTTGGCGCTATACACGCAGGTAACAGGGTGCGGGTTGGGCTTTGCGCCGTCTTTTTGCCTAGTAGGCAATCGGCTCAGAACCAGGAAACTCGCTAGCATGGTAATTTTTTCGGAGGCATCCGGTCGGGCTTTCTACCTTTGCACCAGCGGCGGCCTAGGGTGGCAGCCGCGTTAACTCCCTATGAAGCCGATTGTTTGGACCCGAAATCAACGACGACTCTAGCGTAAGCTAGGGCAACGCCCGTGCCGCATCTGCTACCTAGGGTAGCGCATGGCAAACAGGCTAGCCCGTAGTTTACGCTGCATCCGTTTTTCGCTCCATAACTATTCATCTTCCGGAAGTCCTGCTGGGCTTCTTTTAAGCGTTTCGCTTTCTGTGCAACAACTAGAACAAACCCTCAAGGCGGCCCTGGGCGCCGCCATCAAACATGTATTCGACGTCGAGGTAGCCTCGCCTCAGCTCACGTTGCAGCCTACGCGCAAGGAGTTTGCGGGGCAGTTTACGCTCGTTACGTTTCCGTTCACCAAAACCCTAGGCAAAGGCCCCGAGCAAATTGGGCAGGCCGTAGGGGAGTGGCTGGTGGCCAATGAGCCGCTGGTAGCCGGCTACAACGTGGTGAAGGGCTTCCTGAACCTGGAAATTGCCGACAGCGCCTGGCTGGAGGTGTTTGAGCAGCTGCGCCAGACGCCGGCCGGCACGCCCGTGGAAACCGGCGGCCCTCAGAATGTGGTGGTGGAATATTCTTCGCCCAACACCAACAAGCCCCTGCACCTGGGCCACCTGCGCAACAACTTCCTAGGGTACTCGGTGGCCGAAATCCTGAAAGCAACTGGCGCTACCGTTACCAAGGCTAACCTCGTCAACGACCGGGGTATTCACATCTGTAAGTCGATGCTGGCCTACCAGCAGTACGGCCACGGCGAAACGCCCCAGAGCGCGGGCATCAAAGGCGACCACCTGGCGGGCAAATACTACGTGCTGTTTGAAAAGCACTACCGCGAGCAGGTAAAGCAGCTCGAAGCCGAAGGCGTACTGCCCGATGTAGCCAAGCGCCAGGCCCCCATGATGCTGGAAGCGCAGGATATGCTCCGCGCCTGGGAAGCCAACGATGAAGAGGTAGTAAACCTTTGGAAGCAGATGAACGGCTGGGTGTACGAAGGCTTCGATGCCACCTACCAGAACATCGGCGTCGATTTCGATAAGTATTACTACGAGTCGGGGACGTATTTGCTGGGCAAGGAGCGGGTAGAGGAAGGCCTGCAGAAGGGCGTGTTCTTCAAGAAAGAAGACGGCTCAGTGTGGGTTGACCTCAAGGAAGAAGGCCTCGACGAAAAGCTCCTGCTCCGCGCCGACGGCACCAGCGTGTACATCACCCAGGACTTGGGCACGGCCGAGCTGAAGTTCCAGGACTTCCACTACGACCTCTCGGTGTACGTTATTGCCGACGAGCAGAACTACCACATGCAGGTGCTGAAGGCGGTGCTCAAAAAGCTGGGCAAGTCCTACGCCGATGCCATCTATCACCTCAGCTACGGCATGGTTGATCTGCCCTCGGGCAAGATGAAAAGCCGCGAAGGCACCGTAGTGGACGCCGACGAACTGGTACGCGAAGTAGTGGAAGCCGCCAAAGCTGCTACCCTCGAAAAAGGCAAAACTGAAGGCCTCACTGATGAGCAAGCCGCGGAGCTGTACCACATGCTGGGCCTAGGCGCCCTAAAGTATTACCTACTGAAAGTGGACCCCAAGAAGCGGATGCTCTTCAACCCCGAAGAATCGGTGAGCCTGGAAGGCCATACCGGACCGTTCATTCAGTACTCGCATGCTCGTATTTCGGCCATTCGTCGGAAAGCGGCGGAGCTAGGTATCAGCGAAACCGCTGCGCTTACTAGCCTCACGGCGCTGCACAACACCGAGCGTGAGCTGGTGCAGGAGTTGGCGCGCTACCCCGAGGTAGTAACCGAAGCCGCCCGGACCCACTCGCCGGCCATTGTAGCGCAATACGCCTACGACCTGGCCAAAGCTTACAACCGGGTGTACACCGAGGTAGAAATCTTCCGCGAAGCTGACCCAACCAAAAAAGCGTTCCGGGTGGCGCTTTCAGCGCAAACCGCGCAAGCCATTAAAACCAGCATGGGCTTGCTGGGCATTCAGGTGCCGGAGCGGATGTAAGCTGCCGCATGAGCTACTTGCTCGCGCGACAGTCCCTAGTCGAATTTCACAGCAGCAATGCCACAAAATGGCGTTGCTGCTGTTTTTTCTTTTGTCATCAAATCAGGCGCAAAACCGAGTTTTGCGCAGCAGCTTATGAAAAGTGTAGCCGTGTATTGCGGTGCCAGCAGCGGCACCAACGAACAATTTACCCAACAAGCCCAGGCCATGGGCCAGGCGCTGGCTGAGCGGAACTTTACGCTGGTGTACGGCGGCGGCCGCGTGGGCCTGATGGGCGCCATTGCCGACAGCGTACTACAGCATGGCGGCAATGCCATTGGCGTCATCCCTGACTTTCTGGCTGATAAGGAGCTAGCCCATACCGGCCTCACGCAACTGCACATTGTGAAAAGCATGCACGAGCGCAAGCTGATGATGGCCGACCTCGCGGAAGGGTTCGTGGCCATGCCCGGCGGCTATGGTACCCTAGAGGAGCTGTTTGAGGTGCTCACCTGGGGCCAGCTCGGTCTGCACCGCAAGCCCATTGGCGTGCTCAACGTAGAGGGCTACTACAACCACCTGCTCCGCGCCCTCGACCATATGGCCGACGAAGGCCTGCTGCGCCGCGAAAACCGCAACCAACTCCTGAGCAACCCCAACCCCCATGGCCTGCTCGATGAGATGCTGGCGTACCAGCCCATTGCTCTGGAAAAGTGGCTGACCCCGCGCACCACCTAGGTCGAACCTAGTAAAAAGTAACTATCCTGCTGTTCTTGCCGAAGCATCTCTACCGTGAGTAAGCAAAGGAGTTAGACAGCGGTAGAGATGCTTCGACTAGGCTCAGCATGACGGTTTCTTTGGCAACGTCAGCCGAGCGAGATGCTTCGTCACATGCTCTGCAGGACAGTCAGGAAAATCAAAACAACTTTTCAGATTATAGCCTACGCCACATCTGCCTGTTGCCTAGCGGAAGCACCACGTTTACTAGGTAGCATAGTGGGTCAAAGCCATCCGGCCAGAACATTGCGTATACGCCGTGGTTTGTCTCTGACATTTCCCTCAACCTCTTCCCACATGAAAGCTTTTGTTCTGCTGAGTGCGCTGGCTGCTGCCGGTTTCTCCTGCAACTTCACTTCATCCTCTTCTACTCCCGCCATGACCACCGAAACGACTGCTCCCACCGCCGCCGGCACCGTATACGACTTCACCGTGAAAAGCATTGACGGCAAAGACGTGAAACTGAGCCAGTACAAAGGCAAAAAGCTGCTCATCGTGAACACGGCCTCGGAGTGCGGCTACACCCCGCAGTACAAAGAGCTAGAGGAACTCTACCAGAAGCACGGCGACAAAGTGACGGTGCTGGGCTTCCCGGCCAATAACTTCGGTGGGCAGGAGCCCGGCACCGAAGCCCAGATTGCCGCGTTCTGCGAGAAAAACTACGGCGTGACGTTTCCGCTGTTTTCCAAAGTATCGGTGAAGGGCGATGACACAGCGCCGCTCTACAAGTTCTTGGCAGATAAGGCAAAAAACGGTGCGGTAGGAGATGCGCCGAGCTGGAACTTCTGCAAATACTTGGTAGATGAGCAGGGCCATGTGGTAGCCTTTTACCCTTCCAAAGTAAAGCCCATGAGCGAGGAGTTGGTAACGGCTATTCTGCGCTAGGTAAGGACCTCAGGATAGGCGGCGGCCTGTGCTTTCTGTGCTGCCTAGGGCTAGCAGAAAGCACAGGCCGTTTTTTTGTGCCCCGGCGCGCAACAGGTTTTTCTACCTTCGCCCCGAATTCACCACGCATCTGCATGATACGCACTGTTATTTTTGATATGGATGGGGTTATCGTTGACACCGAGCCCGTGCACCGCTATGCCTACTACCGGCATTTCGAGGAGCTAGGCATTTCGGTTTCCGATGCGGAATACGCCGAGTTTACCGGCCGCTCCACCAAAAATGTCTATCAGCATCTAAAAGAAAAGCACAGCCTCACACCTCAGGTAGAAAGCCTGGTAATGAGCAAGCGAGAGTTTTTCAATAGGGCCTTTGATGAAAAACCCGATCTAGAGCTGCTCGGTGGGGTAGGAGCGCTGATTGAAAACCTGCACCAACATGGCGTGCAGCTTATTCTGGCGTCCTCGGCTTCCAAATCGACCATCGACCGGGTGATGAACCGCTTTCAGTTGGGTTCTTTCTTTTCGCATCTGGTCAGCGGCGAAGATTTTCCCAAGTCCAAACCCGATCCGGCCATTTTTGTGCACGCGGCCTCGCTCTCCACTGCTCCTAATGCGGAGTGCTTGGTTATTGAAGATTCCTCGAACGGTGTGACGGCCGCCAAAGCTGCTGGGCTGTATTGCATTGGGTACAACAGCGAGCATTCACCTATGCAGGACCTCAGCCACGCTGATTTGGTAGTAGGGCACTTTTCGGAGCTCACTGCCGCCCAAATCGCCGCCATTGATACGCAAGCCAGCAGCTAGACCACGGGTGCTTCTGGCTGTAGTTGATGCCTAGCAAAGCTAGCCGAGCTTCGGCTCGTTTACTAGGCAGCCCTCGCGCCCAAACCGCCGATGCGGGCGGGTTCGCTCACCCGCATCGAATAAATTTTACTTTAGTTTACCCCTATGGCATCTTCTTCCGCTGGCCCTGCTACCCCTCCCAGTACGGCTAAAGCCTGGCTTTCGGCGTTTCGGCCCCGTACGTTGCCGCTGGCGTTGGCTAGTATTATGGCTGGTGGTTTTTTGGCGGCCAGCACGGGCCATTTCCGGGCTTCAGTGGTGGGCTTAGCGGCCCTTACCACCATTCTGCTCCAGATTCTGAGCAACCTTGCCAACGACTACGGCGACTCTCAGAATGGCGCCGACAGTGTGCACCGCGAAGGGCCCCAGCGGGCTGTGCAGAGCGGCGCTATCTCGCCTCAGCAAATGAAAAAGGGCATGCTGGTATTTGGCGCGTTGTCGTTGCTGAGCGGACTGTTGCTGCTCTGGGTAGCCCTAGGCACCGCCGGCGCCTGGATCTTTGCCTCGTTTTTTGTGCTAGGCTTGTGCGCCATCTGGGCCGCCATTAACTACACGGCTGGTTCCAACCCGTATGGCTACGCCGGGCTAGGGGATATGTCGGTGTTCATCTTCTTTGGGATAGTAGGCGTGTGCGGAACGTACTTTCTGCAGGCGCGCACGTTGCCTATTGTAATGCTACTGCCTGCCGCCGCCCTCGGCTGTTTTGCCACGGCAGTGCTCAACGTGAATAATATCCGCGACATCCGCTCGGATAAGCTGGCTGGTAAAATTACTATTCCGGTGCGGCTGGGCGCTGTGAAGGCCCGGCGCTACCACTGGCTGCTCCTGATCTGGGGCTTTGGCTGCGCGGTGCTGTTTGTGGCCTTCACCTATCATTCGCCCTGGCAGTGGCTGTTTCTGCTCTCGGCCCCGCTGCTTGTGCGCAACGCCACCCAGGTGTGGCAACGCCAGGAGTCCATGCAACTCGACCCCTTACTGAAGCAAATGGCCCTGACCACTTTGGTGTTCACGCTGCTTTTTGGGCTAGGGCAGGTACTGTAACACGATGGGATTTTGGATAAGCTATATGAGGAGGATCAATCCGGCGATCCTGCCACTTGTGGTACTGGCAATAATTAGCCTATATACCATATACTCAGTTTTATTCAAGTCTATAATTATAGAAGCCACTCCATTCTATGCCGGGCTGGTTCTGTTGCTCATCGCTTTCGGGTTATTTCAAATCAAAAGCCGATATTTCAAGTACGTAGTGCTAGTGCTACTGCTCCTGTGGCTGGTACGGGTAATCAACTACCTACCAATGAAATTGTATGTAAGTGTTAATCGTAATGAGACCAGCATATCAATACAACCGGTCGCTTTACTGTTTTTGCTAGCTTACTATTTGCTCTACCAAAGACGTGTGAATAAGTGGCTGCTAAGCTTAGTGGCCTTAGATCCAAATTCAGAGAAAGCGAAACAGGCTAGGCGTCAGGAAATTGATAAGTTTAAAACAACGTTTCGCAACTATCCGGTTGAAAAGCTGGAGCTCATTGTGGCCGAAAGAAAGCTTGTAGGTAATGCTGTCATAGCGGCAAAAGAGTTGCTGATAGAGCGTACTGCAGCCCTGAGCAACCCTACTACTTAGTAGGAACCAGTTTTACAAGCAGCCTTGGAAACCGGGAAACCCAGCTTAGGCTGGGTTTTTCGTGCGAATGAGTATGTTTGCAACGTTGTTGCATATAATATAAATCGTCATGAATCAGGTTGATGTAGTGATTGTAGGAGGGAGCTATGCTGGGTTAAGTGCTGCCCTACTGCTCGGGCGCTCCATGCGGCAGGTGCTGGTGCTGGACAATAACCAACCCTGCAACCGCCAAACGCCGCATTCGCACGGCTTTCTCACGCGCGACGGAGAAACGCCCGCCACCCTGGCGGCCATTGCACGCGAGCAGCTAGCACACTACCCCACCGTATGCCTGCAAACCGATACAGTAGTGCAGGCCAGGGCCGAGCTAGGGGGCTTTCAGGTAGAAACCGCCAGCGGCTTAGTGGTGAAGACAAGGAAGTTGCTGCTGGCTACGGGGGTAGTAGATGAGTTGCCCGCTATTCCGGGGCTAGCGGCGTGTTGGGGCATTTCGGTGCTACACTGTCCGTATTGCCACGGGTATGAGGTACGAGGGCAACGGCTGGGGTTGCTGGCCAATGACGAAACGGCCATCGAGTTGGTAACGCTGATCCGAAATTGGAGCCGCCACTTGACTTTGTTTACTAACGGACCTGCCGCCTTTACGCCTGATGTGCAACAGGTGTTGGCCAGGTATCAAGTGTCCGTAGTAGAAACCCCAATAGCAGCAATAGCGCATGCAGCTGGCTACTTGCAAGAACTTCGTACGGCCGATGGACAGCACCATGAAATAGATGCGTTGTTTGCTCGCTTTCCTACGCACTTGGCTAGTAATCTGGCCGTGTCACTAGGCTGCGTTCTAACCGAAACCGGGCACATCGAAGTATCGGAGTTCGGTCAGACGAGTGTGCCAGGAGTATTTGCCGCTGGCGACGCCACTACTCCCATGCGGCAAGTGGCTAATAGCGTTGCTGGTGGTGCAAAAGCCGGTGCCTTTATCAATCGGGAACTGATTATGGAGGGGAGTTACGCGGAAATATAAGGGGAGGTACCGGAGCCGTATATAGGGGGCTTCAGCTATTGCTAGCTGAAGCCCCTTTTGGTTAGACACCTAATAAAGCAGAGCCGTAGCGCTGTGCAGAAATATTTTGTAGCAAAAAGAAAGATTAGTTTGTCTGTTTCCGATGCAAGTCAGTACCTTTTAGTGCCTTTAGCACTATCCGTGGTTCGTGTTAAACGCGCAAGTGTCCCCAGCACATTGTTTAATCCCATCATCACCTCTTTCCTGTTCTAGTATACACAATCGATTGTGATGCATCGTAATGATATCTGCACAATCGATTGTGTGTGACCTTTCTTAAATCCCACCATTTTATGAAACACACAGTACTCATTCGATTTTGGCCCAACCAGATACATCAGGCATTGGCCCGGCTTGTGTTGTTTACGCTAGTGCTATGCGGCTCTCTAGCGCCGGTTTATGCCCTCGACGGTGCCATTGGCTCGCACGATCCATCTACCATCACCAAAGACGGCAACAAATATTGGATGTTCACTACCGGAGCGGGCATCTACGCGGCTTACTCAACCGATATGTTTCATTGGGAGCCGGGACCCAAAACGGTTTTCCCTATCGGCACGTGGCCTTCCTGGATTAACCAGGCAGTGCCCGGCTTCGATGGTACGTTTTGGGCCCCCGATCTGACGTACATGAACGGGAAGTACTACCTCTACTATTCCTGCTCTGCCTTCGGCTCGCCCCGCTCAGCTATTGGAGTGGCTACTAGCCCTACGCTCGACCAAAACTCCCCCAACTACAAGTGGACGGACCTAGGCATGGTGGTTTCATCCGCCACTCAAACCGACATCAATGCCATCGACCCGGCGCTCCTGAAGGACGATGATGGCAAAGTGTACATGACCTACGGCTCGTTTTCGGGCGGTATTGGTATTGTTGAACTCGACCCTGCCACCGGCCTGCGGAAAGCGGCTGCTCCTATAGTGCACGTAGCCGGCGGCAACCGAGCCTCGTGGGAGGCGCCTTACCTCTTTAAAGAGGGCAACTACTATTACATGGTAGTTAACCGTGGCGCCTGCTGCCAAGGTGTGAACAGCACGTATTTCCTCGTAATGGGCCGCTCAACTAACATCAACGGTCCGTATATAGACAAGGCCGGTGTAGACTTGCGTAGTGGTGGCGGTACGCGCATTTTGTCGAGCTCCGGCAAATACGTAGGCCCTGGGCACTTTGGTCTGTTGCGGGAAAACGGCGCCAACTTCGTTTCGTTGCACTATTACGACCGCAACGACAATGGCAACCCCAAGCTGGATATTGCCAATATGGGCATCAGCACCACGGATGGCTGGCCCTTTGTGACCCGCGACTGGGTAGCCGCCGGGCGCTACAGCATTACCAACCAAAACAGCGGCCTCTCGTGGGATGCCTGGGGCTGCACCGGCGCGGCGGGCCAAGCCATTGCCCAAGGTCAGTACAACAACATGACGTGCCAACAGTGGGACTTCACCCCCCTCGGCGATGGTACCTATAAGATTACGAATGCGCAGGGAGGGTTGGCCGCCGATGTTATCAACTGCAACCCCGGCAATGGTACCAAGCTGCACCTCTGGCCCTACCTCAACAACAACTGTCAGAAGTTCAAGATTGAGCGCACGGCTGACGGGGCTTACTTACTGACTTCCCTGACGGGAAACCGGGTAATTGAGGTGCCCGCAGCTTCTACCACGCCCGGTACGCAACTGGCTTTGTGGGACCAGAACGGCTTTTTGTGTCAGCGCTGGTACATCAACCGCACCAGCACCGCCACGGCTAAGGCTACGGTGGTAGCACCGGCCAGCGGGCAGGCCGGAGTGAACCCCGAAAACGTAACGATGCAGTGGTCGGGCTCGGCTCCTAGCTACAACCTGCTGCTCGGCACTTCGCCTCATGACTTGCGTGTACAGGCTACTTCGCTTACGGCAACTTCCTTTACAATTCCTGGCACCAGTGCCTTGGGGCAGTATTACTGGCGCGTTGATAGCAACACGAACGGAGTAGTGGCCCTAGGTGACCTGTGGTCGTATACCGTGGAAGACAAAGTGCCGCCCGTTGCCCTGGCCCGCGACCTCACCGTGCTACTCGATGCCCAAGGCCACACCACTATTACAGCTGCCGACCTCGATAACGGCAGCAATGATGCCTACGGAATAGCCTCCGTGAAAGCCAGCCAAACCACTTTCGACTGCACAAACCTAGGGGCCAATACGGTAGTGCTGACCGTGACGGACAACAACGGCAATACGGCCACGGCGCAAGCAACCGTAACGGTAAAAGATGAACAGGGGCCAACCGCCATTGCGCAGAATATCTCGGTTACGTTAGTGCAGGGCCGGGCCACCATTACGGCGGCCAGCATCAATAATGGCTCCTCTGATAACTGCGGTATTCATGCCATGATCGTGTCACCGAGCACCTTCACCTGCGACAACCTGGGCGATAATACCGTAACGCTAACGGTGCGCGATGCCAGCGGCAACGAGGCCAAGGCAACAGCGGTAGTGCACGTAGAAGGGGCACTGGCCTCGGCCGCCATTACCGCAACACCCGAGAACACGGTGTACACGGGCGGTGTGCCCACTACCTTGTATCTGGGCTATGGTCCGCAGCGCCTTACGCTCACGGCCACCGGCGGCACCAGCTACCAGTGGAGCCCGGTGGCCGGCCTAAGTAGCACCACGGCTGCTAGCCCCGTTTTCACGGCCACCACTCCCGGCACGTTCCAGCTTGAAGTAACCGCTACCAACGAATACGGCTGCACTGCTACCGCCCGCCTTACACTAACGGTGCTGGAAGCTCGTTGCGGCAACAAAAACGACAAGGTGCTGCTCTGCCACAATGGGCAAGAGCTGTGCGTTGATGCCAGCGCCGTAGACAGCCACTTAAGAAGCCCCGACCACCACGATAACCTAGGAAGCTGCGCCGCCGTGGCTGCCCGCTCTACTGCTCAGAGTGCAAACTTGGCTGCCAACAAAACGGTGCTCGAGCCCGAGTTTGGCGCGTTCCCGAACCCATTCACCACCAGCACCACTATTCGCTTCCAGTCGGCCACAACAGCTCCGGCTCAAGTGCAGGTCTACAATTTCCTGGGCCAGCTAGTTGCTACGCTGTATGATGGCTCAGCCGAGCGGGGCCGCGAGTATTCGCTCACGTTGGATGGTGCCAAGCTAGCTAGCGGCATCTACACCTGCCAGTTGCGACTTGCTGGCAAAGTACATATCCAACGCCTAGTGATGGTGAAGTAACCTTGCTAGAGCTTTTGCCCATAAACACCTCCTTTACGCTGTAAGGGAGGTGTTTTGCTTTAGATGCCTATGCTGGAAAGCACGCTCGCACACTTCCAGCAAACGGCAGACCTAGTATCACTAGAAAAAACAGGTCGTTGCAACTGTCCAGAATGCGCTTGAGTCATAGCACTTAGCCTATATTCAACGCGCAAAAGAAAGCGGGTTAGTTTCGCTGTAGTCCTGACACTATCCCAAGCTGACGCAAGCGAGAAATGAATTACTACCGATATGTATTGCTACCAGGTAGCAGCAGGCGCGTCCTGAAGGGAATAATATTGCTAGGGTGGCTAACGAGCTGTACCGCCTCAGCTCCACATGCTTCCGCATCCGGTTCTCTCTCCGAAGTAGTAGTAACAGGTGCCGCCAAAAGCTCCCCCAACTCCACTGCTGCCGAGCTGCCGGAGCAACAGGCGCCGCAACCCGCAGCCCCAAGGCGCATGGTGTACGATGCCGACGTGCGCCTGCGGGTAACGCGCCCCGATACCGCCCAGGCCCGCGTAAGGCGCTTGGTAGTGCGGGAGCAAGGCTACCTGGTCCAGACCAGTGAAGAACGGATGCAGCTGCGGGTGCCGGCTGAGCGGTTGCCGGTGGTATTGCAGGCCCTGCCCGGCATTGGGAAAGTGGAAAGCCAGAACCTGCGCGGGCAAGATGTGACGGAGGAATACACCGACTATCAAATCCGACTTGAGAATGCGCAAAAGGCTCGGCAGCGCTACCTCGAGTTGTTAGCGAAAGCGGCCAACGTTACGGAGGCCGTGGCCGTGGAAAAAGAGCTGCAACGACTCAACACCGAAATAGACCAGTTTACCGGGCAGTTGCAGCGGCTGCAGCACCTAACCAGCTACGCTACCCTAACCATCGAGTTGCGGCCCAAAACCCGGCTAGGGCCTTTAGGCTACGTAGCAGTAGGCGTGTACAAAGCCGTGCGTTGGTTATTCATTTGGGGAAAGAGCGACGCTTAAAATTCTCCCAGTCATCTAATGAAAAAGCCCCCGCTACTTCCGCAGCGGGGGCTTTTTTGTGTGGTTTTCGCTTACTCAGCGCTAGGTGCTACCGGGCTCGAAACCGTAGCGTCGGAAGGGGCAGTGCCGCCTTCCGGGCGTGGGCCGCGGCCGTTGCGGTTGCGGCCACCCCGCTTGCGGCGGCGCTGCCCTTCGGCCTTTTCGCCTTCCGCGCGGGGCTCTGTGCCTGCCTCACCTTCGGAGCGGGGCGCACGGGGTTCGCGGGGCGGGCGGGCTTCACCTTCCGGGCGCGGGGCGCGGGGCTCACGGCGCGGGCGGCTTTCACTGCCTTCTGCGCCCGCCTCGCGAGCGGGGCGCTGATAGGGCTGGGCTGGCGCCTGGCCCGAATCTAGTGCTGCCAGTGCGGCCTGGGCTTTGGCAATTCGCTCCTGCTGCTGGGCATCGGGCTTGCCGTCGCCACGGTCGGGGCGCGGGCCTTTGCCGTCGCGGGGGCCGCCAGAGCGTCCGCCGCCTTCGCTGCGTGGGCCACGGTCGCGGCCACCACTACCGCCGCCGGAGCGGCTGCCACCACGCTCAGGGCGGCCGCCCACTTTGCCGCGCAGGCCACTGAAGCGCTTGGGGTCAAACTCCGGGGCCTCGCCAATGCCTAGCTCTTCGGTAATGTTCTTCTTCTCAATTTCGCGCTCAATCAGCTTCTCAATCTTCACCACGCGGTCCTGGTCCTGGTCCGAAATGAAGGTGATGGCTGTGCCTTTGGTAGCGGCGCGGGCCGTGCGGCCAATGCGGTGAACGTAGTCTTCGGCAGCACGCGGAATATCGTAGTTTACCACGTGGCTCAACGAGTCGATGTCGATGCCGCGGCTCAGTACGTCGGTGGCTACCAGAATGGGGAATTGCTTGTTTTTGAAGGCCCGCATGATTTCCTCACGCTCCTCCTGGGTGCGGTCGGAGCTGATACCGCGGGCCTCAATGCCAAGCTTGTTGATAGCCCGCACGATACCTCCCACAGCTGCTTTCTGGCTCGTAAACAGCACCATGCTCTGCACATCCTGCGTTTTGATGATGTGCTCGAGCAAGTAAATCTTCTGGCGGTCGAAGGCCAGGTAGAACTGCTGGTCGATGCCGGCTGCGGGCTTCGAAACGGCCAGCCGGATTTCCTCGGGCTGATTCAGGATCTGCTGCGAAAACTCCCGGATTTTGTTGGGCATGGTGGCCGAGAACAGCAGCGTCTGGCGCTGCTTGGGCAACTGGCGCACAATGTTCATGATGTCATCGGAGAAACCCATGTCCATCATCTTGTCGGCCTCGTCGAGCACTAGGTACTTCAGGTCCTCGAACTTCACGTAGCCCATTTGCATGTGGGCAATAAGGCGGCCGGGCGTGGCAATGATGATGTCGGCGCCGGAGGTGAGGGCGCGCTTTTGCTGCTCCCAGCCTTCGCTTTTGCCGCCGCCATAAATGGCAATGGAGCTAGCTTCTACAAAGTAGCCGAAGCCGGTGACCTGCTCATCAATCTGGGTGGCCAGCTCACGGGTAGGCACCAGCACCAGGGTAGAGGTGGTGCCGTGCTTGGCGTGCGAAATCTTATCCAGGAGCGGCAACAGGTAGGCGGCCGTTTTGCCAGTGCCGGTTTGAGCGCAGGCAATCAGGTCTTTGCCTTCAAGTATTTTAGGAATGGCTTGCTCCTGAATGGGGGTAGCGTTCTGGTAGTTCATGGCGTCCACGCCGGCCAGTAGGTCGTCGTGGAGGTTGAATTCGTGAAATGTCAAGGCGCAGCTTGTTTAAAATGATTGATGGCTGACCTTGCTTTCTGGTCAGCGAACCGCTGTATTGTAATGGGAACAAAGATAGAGGGATTTGGGTGCGACGAGCCACGCAACCTCTTCAATAACCGGTCAGGCCCTAGGTCCGCTATGTTTAAGTACTGTCGAGTCCAAAAAACTACTTTACGTACCCCACCTACGCGTGCAAATGCGCTGCGTTTCATTACCGGTGATGCCAAAACCAGCTTGCGGTAGGCGCTCCCACGCGTGCTCGTGCTACAGAAAGCAAAGTACCCGCCAGTGCTTGCAGGAAAACGGCAGCCATCAACTAAAAGTCATCCGACAACCAAGCTTGCCCATACGGCGTGCCGTTAGATGTAGCGCTTTCACATGATAAGCCAGGAGAAAATAGACCTCAACCTATTAGATAGGTATAATACTAAATCATAATTATCCGTTATTTGACTTCTGAGGCCTGCACTGTTCAGCTTTCTGTTACTTAATCGGCTTTATTCCACGTTTCCCTATCTATGAAAAAGTATTTACTAGGCCTCCTGCTGCTTGCACCGTGGTGCGCCAATGCCCAAGCTCCTGCTCCGTTCGTTATTAAGGGCAAACTGGGTAAGCTAAATGCGCCGGCCAAAGTATATCTGGTGCGCGGAATGACCGTGACGGACTCAGCCACGCTTAAAAACGGAGCTTTTGAGCTGAAAGGCACCGTTGAAGCGCCCGTTATGGCCGAGCTGATTATGCGCCGCAACGGCCGGTTCGGCAGCTTGTTCGGCGCGCTGGGCGACCGTGCCCGCCTCTACCTGGAACCCGGCACCGCGCTTGTAACCAGCCCCGATTCTCTGGCCCACGCTACCCTCACTGGTGGGGCGCTTAATAAGGATTATGCGCGGCTACTTGCCGCCACAGCACCTGCCATTGCGAGTATGCATGCCATTGGGGCAGAGTCTCAGAAGACCACGGAGCAGCAACGCCAAGACCCCGCTTTCCAGGAACAGATGAGGGGCAGGTTTCAAGCAGTCAGCAAGCAGATTGCCCAGGCCCACTATGCTTTCATTAAGGACAATCCTAACACACTAGTTAGCCTTGACGCGCTAATGGGCATGAAGATGATGGATGTGCCGCAATACGCCACCGTAGGTCCTCTCTATGAGGCCTTGAGCCCCGCGCTGAAGAACACGCCTCAGGGCAAAAGATACGGCGAGTTGGTACGAGGGCTGAAAGCCGTAGCTATTGGCGCCCAGGCACCAGACTTCACCCAAAAAACTCCCGACGGCAAAACTATGTCGTTGCACGATTACCGCGGCAAATACGTGCTGGTTGATTTCTGGGCTTCCTGGTGTGGTCCCTGCCGCGAGGAAAACCCTTCTGTGGCCAAAGCCTACGAGGAATACAAGGGGCGCAACTTTGAGGTGCTGGGCGTATCGCTCGATAAAGAAAAGGACCGCGAAAAGTGGATAAAGGCCATTCAGGATGATAAATTGTCCTGGCCGCAGCTATCGGACCTGCGCGGTTGGGAAAACGAAGCGGCGAAGAGCTACCAAGTGCGTAGCATCCCGCAGAATTACTTGATTGACCCTGCTGGCAAAATTGTGGCGGTCAACCTCAAAGGGGCGGAGTTGCGAGCTGCTCTGGCGCAGTATATCAAGTAATCTGGCTACGGTGATAAGCTCCCGTGCGAGATGCCGCATGTATTTCGTTCCGTTAGTGCACAGTTACGTTGCCGCTAGTTCTCTGCCCTGCTCGCGTTTGAAAACAACAGCGTGGCGCCCCCTTCGCATGAAAGCTCTTGCGCTGCTCTGCCTGGGCTGGCTAAGTGCCTCTGCCGCACTAGCCCAGGTAACTGTGGCAACCGACTCTGCTGTGGCCGCGAGGCCAGCCATGGCACCCTCTGAGGCACCTGCTACGGGGCCGCTTACCACCTACGGCTTTGTAGATGGCTATTACGGCTACGACATACAGCACGCACGGGGCAACCAACGTCCTAGCTTCCTGTACTCGCACAACCGGCAGAATGAATTCACGGTGAACAACGCCGTGTTGGGCGTGCGCTATGATAATGGGCAGGTGCGCGGCGCGCTAGGGCTACACGCGGGCACCTACGTCTCGGCGAATTATGCGGTCGAAGACCAGGTATTGAAACACTTGTTTGAGGCCTACGCCGGTTTCCGTCCATTCCAAAAAGCCTGGCTGGATGTGGGCGTTTTCGCCTCGCACATTGGGTTTGAGTCGGCGCTTAGCAAGGATAACTGGACGCTGACTCGCTCCCTGATGGCCGAAAACTCGCCCTACTACGAGGCCGGTGCCCGTTTCACCTATGCGCCTACCCCCAAGCTGACTCTTACCGCCTTAGTGCTCAACGGATGGCAGAATATCCGCGAAAACAACCAAGCCAAAGCCCTCGGCACGCAACTGCAGTGGAAGCCCACGGATAAGCTGGTCGTCAATAGCAGCACTTTCCTAGGCAACGAGCAGCCCGAAGGCCAGCCCAAGCGCCGCCGCTATTTTCATGATTTCTACCTCAGCTACAGCATCACCCAGCGGCTGAGTGTAGCCGGGGTGTTTGATGTGGGCAAGCAGGAGCAGGCCGTTAGTGGCAGCAAAGCCGATACCTGGCACGCCGGCGCCGCCTTTTTGCGCTATCGGTTGGCCGAAAAATGGTCGGCGACGGGCCGGCTGGAGTACTACTATGCCCGGCACGGTGTCATAATCAGAACTGCTTCACCACTGGGCAGCGAGGCCGATTTCAATGTGAAAGCTGCTTCTCTGAACCTTGATTACCTGCCTACTACCAACGTGGCGTTTCGGGTGGAGGGGCGCGTGTTCCAGGGCCGCCAGGATTTCCTGACGGACCGCAACGGCCTACCCACCCGCTCGTACGGCAACCTGACTTCTAGCGTGGCGCTGTCGTTTTAAGCCCGGTTACTGCTCCAGTATTGCCAGCTGCCACCGCAGTTCCTCGGCCCGGATGGGGTAGGGGGCGCCGTGGCGTAGGGTTTGGTAGACGGCCTCAAACAAACCAGGGTAATTGCCGCGCGGTGCCGGTATTTCCGTTACGGTTTTAGCGCCAGGGCTGCTTATCGTCGTCAGCGTTCCAATGGAGTCATCCAGGCCATACTGGTCGTCGGTGGGCAGAATGCCTTGGTCGAGTTGAGGTTCCTGCACGTCGGTACGCTGCTTCTGGAACGAGCCTAGCGTGCCGTGCAGCACGTACGCCGGTATGGGCGCGGCTGTGAGCAGGCTGCCCGTCACGAACACGTTCAGGCCCTTGGGGTACGTAAGGTGAAAATGAAAGTAGTCATCGACGCGGGAGCCAGGCCGGTTACTAGCCCGGGTTGTATGCCAAGCCTCGGGCCGCCCAAACAAGCTCAGCGCTTGATCGAGTACGTGCGGGCCTAGGTCGAAGCTAAGGCCGCTGCCCGCCGTTTCCGGGTCTTCTTTGAATACCTTCGTGTTAAGTGCCGCCTTGTACCGATCAAAGCGAAAATGCACCTCTGTGAGCCGCCCCAGTTGGCCGCTTTCTACTACTAACTGCACCAGTTGAAAGTCGCTGTCCCAGCGCCGGTTGTGGTACGCCAGCACGTGCAGGTTTTGCTCCGCAGCCAGGGCTAGTAGCTCGTCGAGTTGCGCGAGAGTAGTGGTAACGGGCTTTTCGATGAGCACGTGTTTGCCCGCTTGCAGGGCCGCGCGGGCCAGCTCGAAGTGGGTATTGTTCGGCGTGTTGATGATGACCAGCTCCAGCTCCGGATCAGCTAATAGCTCGGGCACGCTATTGTAGCTGATAATGCCCGGGTAAAAATCGGCGGCTTGCTTGCGGGTGCGCTCTACCACGGCCCGCAGCTGAAAGCCCGGGTGCGTAGCCAGAAACGGCGCGTGAAATATCCGGCCCGACATCCCGAAGGCCAGCAGGCCCGTTTGCAGTACGTTGGTCATAATAGAGGCGTGAGTAAGTGACGGTGACTAGGTAGTCGGCGCCGATAAACCCATACGACGCTACGCCGCGAAGAACCGCAAACAAACGCACAAACTCCCGAATACGCTATGCCCGCCCTCGACCGTTTCTCATCCCAAGCTGATTTGTACGCCCGCTACCGCATCAATTACCCGGCGGAGCTCTACGCCTGGCTGCTGCCTCAGGTAACACACCGCGGCCGTGCTTGGGACTGTGCCACCGGCAATGGGCAGGTGGCCGTTGTCTTGGCTGAGCACTTTGGGCACGTGGAGGCCACCGACATTAGTACGGCGCAATTGGCGCAGGCTCCGACGCGGGCAAACATCACGTACCAAAAATCCCCGGCCGAGCACACGCCATTTCCTGCTCAACATTTCGACCTCATAACGGTAGCGCAGGCGGTGCATTGGTTTGATATGCCGGCGTTTAATCAGGAAGTCAGTCGGTTGCTGCGCCCCGGAGGGGTAGTGGCCGAATGGGGCTACGGCCTCGTGCACATTAGCCCCGAGCTGGACCCGCTGCTCCGTACCTTTTATGCCGACACCATGCGCCCCTACTGGGACGAGAACCGCTGGCACATTGATGATGCGTACGCCCGCCTGCCGTTCCCATTTGCAGGCGTGCAGCAAGCCCGGTTTGCCGTGCACCGCGAATGGTCGGCGGAGTGGTTTCTGAACTACCTGCGCACGTGGTCGAGCGTAGTGAAATATGAAAAACAGCACGGACAGGACCCTGTGCTACTCATTGCCGATGAACTGACTAGGCTGTGGGGACCCGGCGAGCGAAAAGTAGAGTTTCCGGTGTTTGCGAGGCTAGGGCACAAAGACTAAACCGGCAACCGGCGCGTTAGGGCCGAGTATTCATGTAGCCCTATTCATGACGCTTTATCTGAAGGCCCTGGCCCTGTTTTACCGCTCCGTGCTGGTGTACACGCTGCTCGTATCGGGGCTGATTATCGGTTCCTCGTTGCTGCCCCAATTCGGTAACTGGCCGCCCCCGCTAGTACCTGTGCTGCTGCTAAAGCTGCTGACTTTTCCGCCAATTATTTACCTGACCTCCCAGTTGCGGCCGCATCAGTACTGGTTTTACCGTAACCTGCACCTCTCGCCCCGGCAGCTGTGGGGCGGCGTGATGCTCCTGGATGGAGTGCTGTTTGTGTTGCTGGTGGTAATTGCTAGCCTGCTGATTCCATGAAACCCACCTCGCAACCAGAGCCGTGGGTGTTGGAAGCCGATGGCATTCAGCTCGCCTTTGGCCAGCGCGCCCTCCTGACGGATGTGTACCTGCGAGTGCAAACCGGCCAGATTGTGGCTCTGCTAGGCCGTAATGGCAGCGGCAAATCAACTCTGCTCCAAACCGTTTTTGGCTCCCGGTCCGTGCCCGATGCCTCCGTGCGCGTGAACGGCCAGCGTGTAATTCCGGCTTACCAGCAAGCGGGCCTGATGAGCTACCTGCCACAGGCACCCTTATTGCCCGGCAACCTCACCATCCGGCAAGCCGCTCGTCTGCTTGCGGTGGATGCGGAGGCGGCCTTGGCGGGTTTTCCGGAATTTCAGCAGCAAGTGCAGGCTGGGTGCCGGCTCAATGAGCTGTCGGGGGGCGGAGTACGGCTGCTGCAGGTGCTGCTGTTGCTGGCGCGCAAGAATCGTTTTTTGCTGCTGGATGAGCCGTTCTCGGGAATTATGCCGGTACACGTGGAGCAACTCGCTAGCCTGATGCAAACGGCCAAGCACCATACCGGCGTGCTCCTCACCGACCACCGCTATGCCGAGGTGCTGGCGCTGGCCGATGTGGTGTACTTGCTGCACGGCGGGCGCCTGGAAAAACTCCGTGACCCCTGGCCCGAGCTGCGGGAGCGAGGCTACCTAGCGTCCTGAGTTTGCGTTGCGCCTCCTACCTTCGGCCCATGGTCGAACTCTCCCAACAATTACCTCTTGACGGCCTGCGGGTGCTGGAGCTGGCAACGGTGCTGGCTGGCCCACAAGTCGGGCAGTTTCTGGCTGAACTAGGGGCCGACGTACTCAAGGTTGAACCACCCACCGGCGACGTAACCCGCACCTGGCGCACCCCCGCTGAGGATCCAGGCACGTCTGTATCGGCGTACTTCTCGTGTGCTAATTGGGGCAAGCTGAGCTTGGTGCTGGACCTTACTACCCCCGCTGGCCGCACCGAAGTGCACCAGTTGGCGGCTACCACCGACCTAGTGCTGGCTAGCTACAAACCCGGCGACGCCGAGAAACTGGGCGTCGACTACGCCACCCTGGCGGCCCTGAACCCGCGCCTGATTTATGGCCACATCACCGGCTACGGCCCCGAGGCCCACCGCGCCGGCTACGATGCCGTATTGCAGGCCGAAACGGGGTTTATGCACCTTAACGCCGCCGGGACAGGGCAAGAACCCCAAAAAATGCCCGTAGCGCTAATTGATCTGCTTACCGCGCATCAGCTGAAAGAAGGCCTGCTCACGGCGCTCTATCAACGCGAGAAAACCGGCCGCGGTACACTAGTGCAGGTGTCACTCTGGGAGAGTGCCTTAGCCTCACTAGCCAACCAAGCCGCCACCTACCTTGTCACGGGCCACGATCCGAAGCCTATGGGCTCTGGGCATCCTAGCATTGTACCGTATGGGACGGTGTATGAAGCGGCGGATGGCGTACGGCTACTGCTAGCCGTGGGCGCCGACCGTCAGTTTCAGCACCTGTGCGGCGTACTAGGTCGGACGGAATGGGCAACCGATGCGCGTTTTCAAACCAACACCAACCGGGTAGCGAACCGAGTAGAGCTGGAAGCCATGCTGCGCCAGCGGATTTCGGAAGTAGCGGGGGCGGAGTTGCTGGCGGCGCTGGAAAAGCTGGCTGTACCGGCGGGAGGGGTACGCACGGTAGGAGAGGCCCTTGGGCAAGCGTCGGCCCAAGCCATGCTGTTGCCCGCTACCCCGGAGTTTCCGCACTCTGGCTTGCGCACCGTAGCGTTTCGAAGTGCTTCATGGCCAGCGGCTAAGGAGCTGCTTCCGCCGCCCAAGCTGGTGCCTCCAGCGGTGACTTAATAGGATGTAGCCGGGAAGAACAGGGAATTGCCAAGACAGAAGATGCATTGGTCGAAACATGCGCCGGTAAAACTCAGAACTGGTTATTTTGCGTAAGTGATAGTTTGCACCTGCTTACTACCTAGGGCCACCTGCTCCTTTTCGTGCCCGTGTGTGGGCTTTTTCATAGCATTGAACTTCATGGACGAAACGCTCAATAGCCACTCTACTTCTGCTAGCTCTTCGCACACCGAAGAAAGTACGCACGCTACCACTGGTAGCCCCAATACGGACGGGCAGCGCCCGAATGCCCCCGGCGAGCCCGCTCCAACTCCCGAAGACCGCCTCGACCTGATTTTTGAGGGCCTGAAACAGAAGTCGTCGGCCAAACAAGCCATTTACCGCAACACGCAGGCCACCTTTGCCATGCTGCGCAAGGTGTCGCAGGAGCTGGTAGTGGAGCTGAGCCGCAAAATCACGCCCGTCGACTCGACAGTAATTATCGAGTACCGGCCCGTAAACGAGATGGAGTTCCACATTCGTTTCTCCGGCGACCTACTGGTGTTTGTGCTGCACTCCAACATCGTCACCTTCCCCGATGACTACGGTCCCATGGCCACCAAGTACGTGGAAGAAGACTTCCGTCGCCGGTTTTTCGGGCACATTATGGCCTATAACTTCATGGCCGACAGCATCAAATACCAGCGCATGAACGACCCCGGCTACCTAGTAGGCCGGTTGCTCATCAACATCGACAACCACTATTTTCTGGAAGGCGTGCAGCAGCTAGAACTGCCTGACAACGACATGTCGGACAATCCCGTGACGGAAGATGGCCTCAAGCTGTTCGTAGAAAGCGCCATGATTGCCGCCGTAAACAACGACCTGATTGCGCCGCCGCTGGAAGACATCCAGAAAATTAACGTGAAGCAAAAGCTGGAAAACCAGCAAGTCAGCCGCCCCCGCAAAGTCGGCTTCAGCTTCTCCAACGAACAGGATCATCACCCCATCAACATCGACGGCCTGCCCTACTAGGGTACTATCTGGCGCAGTAGTCATAAAAGAGAACAGTCAGCCTGAGCATTGCCCAAGCTGACTGTTCTCTTTTATGACTACTGCGTTAGCGGCGTGAGTAACCTACTTTCTCGCGCACTTTATTCAGTACTTCCGAGCCGTAAGCCTGGGCTTTGCGGGCGCCTTCAGCCAGGCGCTTGTCTACCTCGGGCAGGTTGTTCATGTAGAAGTTGAACTGCTCCCGCTCCGTGGCAAAGCGCTGCACAATCAGTTCATAAAGAGCCGTTTTGGCGTGGCCGTAGCCGTAGCCGCCGCGCAGGTAGTTCTGGCGCATTTCCTCCGTCTGGGCCGGCGTGGCCAGCAGCGAGTACAGCTTGAAGGTGGTATCCGTTTCGGGGTTCTTCGGCTCCTCCAGCGGCGTGCTGTCCGAGACAATACTGCGGATGGTTTTAAGTAGGGCCTTATCATCGGCGAAGATGTCGATGATGTTGCCGTAGCTCTTGCTCATCTTCTGCCCATCGAGGCCCGGAATCGTCATCAGTTCGGTATCTACGCGGGCCTGGGGCAGCACGAAGGTTTCGCCGTAGCGGCCATTGAAAGCTGAGGCAATGTCGCGGGCAATTTCCAGGTGCTGGATCTGGTCTTTACCCACGGGTACCACTTCCGCGTCATACAGCAGAATATCGGCCGCCATCAGCACGGGGTACGTGAACAAGCCCGCATTTACGTCGGAAAGCCGGTCGCTCTTGTCCTTGAACGAGTGCGCGTTGGCTAGCATCGGATAGGGCGTGAAGCACGAGAGGTACCACGTGAGCTCCGTTACCTGTGGCATATCTGACTGGCGGTAGAACAGGTTTTTCTCGGTATCGAACCCACAGGCCAGCCATGCAGCAGCTACCGCGTAGGTGTTTTGGCGCAGCAGCTCCGCGTCGCGCACTGTGGTGAGGGAGTGCAAGTCAGCAATGAAGTACAACGACTCATTGGCTGCGTTTTTCGACAGCGCGATGGCCGGAAGAATGGCGCCGAGCAGGTTGCCCAAGTGCGGGCGGCCCGTGCTCTGAATGCCGGTAAGAATGCGGGACATGTAGTTTACTTTGAATTACGCGTTATCGGCTTCTAATGAGCCTGTCGGAGCAGAAAGTGAATAAGTACTTATCTAAAAAAGCATTACACACTTACATCAGCGGCCGCTTCCTGCTGCAGCTCCACGGTTTCCTCTTTTCCTAGGTAGCGGTCGATGAGAAAGTGGGCTAGGTACAGCACAGGCGTGAGCAGAATAGCTGCCGCGAATTTATACCAGTAATTGGTGTTGGCCACGCTCAGTACCTGATCAAAGGTCCAATTACCAAATACATAGAACGCCACGAACAATACCACAAACGAATCGACGAGCTGGGAAACCAGTGTAGAGCCCGTGGCCCGCAGCCATACGTAGCGCCCGCCTGCTACCCTTCTAAACCACTGAAAGATGGACGCATCCAGCACCTGCCCGATAATAAAGGCCGTGATGGAGCCCAGAATAATGCCCAGGCCCTGCCGGAAAATGCTCTGGTAGGCAAACTCAATATTAAAGGGTCGGCCCTGGGCATCCTTGCTGTTCACATCGAGCCAGAACTGGGCCGGCGGCAGCTTAGTGGTAGCCAGAATCACGAGAAAGGAATACAAGATCAGGCCCACGGTCAGGAAGCTGACGCGCAGCACGCCCTGCCGCCCGAAGTACTCGTTGATGATATCCGTGGTGACAAACACCACCGGCCAAATGATAACGCCGGCGGTTAAGTTGCCGGGCAGACCTAGCAACGCATCGACCGAAAAAATCTTGACGCCAATGATTTCGGCCAGTAGCGCATTTACAATGAAGATGCCGCTGAGCACCAGATACAGCTGTTGCTTTTTGTGCGTAAACGATTGGGCCATAGAAGACAAGTAAAACGGACGGC
Organism: Hymenobacter seoulensis; assembly: GCF_054780535.1. Classification (NCBI taxonomy): domain Bacteria; kingdom Pseudomonadati; phylum Bacteroidota; class Cytophagia; order Cytophagales; family Hymenobacteraceae; genus Hymenobacter; species Hymenobacter seoulensis. The sequence goes on along the minus strand of NZ_BAAGWD010000003.1, from coordinate 487,328 downwards.
GCGGCAGGCGTGCCACGGCGGCGCGAGTTTTCGGAACAACAACCAGAACCAGACGACAGAGTTATTCCGCTATACTTATCTGTAGCCCTTCTACTGCCAGTTCCGTCCACTCAAACATGGTTTTGGCCTCGGCCAGCAACGGCGTCAGGTCGCGGTAGCGGGAGGAGAAATGCCCGATCAGGAGGCGGTGCACCTGGGCGCGGCGGGCCAGCAGACCAGCCTGGCGGGCCGTGGAGTGGTGCGTGGCCAGGGCCCGGTCGCGCAGGTCATCGGCAAAAGTAGCCTCGTGATACAGCAAATCAACACCACGTACTAAGTCGGCCAGGCTTTCCGTGTAGAGCGTGTCGGAGCAGTAGGCGTAGCTGCGAGCGTGTTTGGGGTTGGTAGTTACGGCAGCATTCTGCACCTGCACCTGGCCCAGGTCATCGAGCACATCTTCGCCGAGGGTGAGGGCATTAAGCTGGGCAGGGGTGAGGCCGGCCGGCAGGCGCTCGGAAAGCAGGCGCCGCCGCTTGGGCTTCTCACGGAATAAGTAGCCGCAGCACGGAATGCGGTGGCGCATGGGCAGCGTGTGCACCGTCAGGTTCTTGTCCTCAAAAATCTGAACGTGCTGGGTGGGGTCAACGGGCGTAAACTCCAGCTCAAAGTTGAGGTGGGTATAAGAATGCCTGAACTGCGTGGTTAGCACTTCATCCAGGCCCGGAGGGCCAAACAGGCGAAGGGGCTCCGTGCGGCCATTCAGGTGCATGGTGCCAAGCAGCCCAAACAATCCAAAAAAATGGTCGCCGTGAAGGTGGCTGATAAAGATGGTGTGGAGGCGCTGATGCCGGATTTTGTGCTCCATCAGCCGGCGCTGGGTGTCTTCCCCACAATCAATCAGGTACTGAGTGCCGCTCACCGTCAGGACCTGCGCCGTGTGGTGGCGGTCCATGAACGGCGTGGCCGAGGCACTCCCCAGAATTTTCAGCTCAAACTCCAAAACCGGCGGTACGCTTCTTTTAGTGAGAGGAAAGCAGAGTGCAGCACAAGGCGGCTACCTGCTGCCGGAAAACAACAGAAAAGAAAAAGCTGCTGGCTGGTAGCTGTCAGCACGAAAACTAACAACCAACAGCCAACAGCTAGCAGCTTACAAAAAGCTATTCTTTGCTGGTCAGGTCACGCTCAATGGCGTGCAGGAAAATGCGGTCAATCCCTTCTTCCACAGTTGGCAGAATGTGCAACACCGACTCGAGCTTCGAGATGGTAATGAGCTTCATTACATGGTCTTGCAGGCCCGTGAGCACTAACAAACCGCCGGTGGAGTTGCACAGCCGGTTGGCAATCAGGATAGAGCTGAGGCCCGACGAATCGGTGTACTTTACGTTGCTCAGGTCCAGAATTAGGTTGTTAATGCCCTCGGCATTTAGCTTCACGAATTCCGACTTCAGATCAGGCGCGACGGTGGTGTCGAGCTTCTTTTCATCAATCGTGATGATCGTGTAGGTTTCTTTTTTATCTATGGAATACTTCATACCGCAGGTCATTCGGTGGTTATGGGAGTTACGAAGGTAACAAAAAAACTATTCGTTGGTGAACAGACGATGAAGGAGTGAAAAACTGACACAAGGCTGCTTCACGGGTGTTTTTGATTTCGGATTCCAAAGGTCAGGCTGCTCCAAGTGCTCTGCCAGTCAGTTTCTTGCCCGGCGGGCGCCGCGGTAATCCGGACGGTGCTAATCAGGTATTCACCGGGCCCGGCTATACGAAACAGCACTCGCCCGTTTTGGTTACTGCGAAGTTTGCTTACCAGCGCGTGCGACGCAACACCGCCCCGCCGCCAAAGTACTACCTGCTGACCGGCCACCGGCTTTCCTTCGGCCAGTACCCGCACGGTAAGCGCCGCATTGGGTGGTAGGGTTAGCGGGTTTTGCTCGGGTAGCAATTCCAGAGGTAACCCTATTGGCCGGGCCCATGTGCGGGTCGTGTCGGGGGTGCGCTCAGGCCCCCCCACCTGCACCAGTGTTTTGGCGCAGCGGCGGTACGCTTCGCGGCCGGGGGTAGCGGCCTCCCCGCGCTGCTCGCGCAAGGCCAGCGCATGGTCCAGCCCTTCTTTCTTTAAATATGCCGTGAACTCCAGAGCCGGGAGCATACTCAAGACCTCTGTGGTGGCAAGGGCCACCACGTGGGTGCCGGGCTGCTGAAACGTGAGCGTGGTACTTAGCGTGTCGGGGGGTGGCGGAAGGGCAGGGGGTAGCAGCTGATGGGCTGGCTGTCCCGGCGCGAGGTGGAGCAGGCACACCAGGCGGTTGCGCTGGCCGGGCCAAGTACTACCCTGAAAGTTTTCGCCAATCAGCCGCCGCACATGCACCTTGGTGCCAGGCATCACAAAAAACCGGGCCGGCTCCAGCCAAAACTCACGGGCTACCGCCTCGGCCCCTAGCAGGCAAATAGCCGCAAAGGCCGCAGTACGGGAAGCAACGGAAACAGAGTGCATGGGGCCGCAGGTAGGCTAGCCAAGTTACAAGATGATGGCATAAGTGAAAAAAATCAGGTAGAAAGCCAACAATACGGTTGAGTTATCGGTAGTGAAGTAAGTTGTTTAATATTTCACCCAAAAAAGTTAAACAAAATGGATGCTCTTTCAAGAAAATGGTCGATTCTGCGAGTGCTGGCTTTATGGCTATGCGGTCTGGCTACTGTTAGCCTATCTGCCTGCGACGACGACGATGACACGCTGCCCGACAACTCCTCGCAGAACATTGTGCAGGTAGCCCAGGGCAATGCCTCGTTTAGTACCCTAGTAGCGGCCGTCACAAAGGCCAACCTGGGTACTACCCTCAGCGGCACCGGGCCGTTCACGGTATTTGCGCCCACCAATGATGCCTTCGCGAAGCTGGCGCCGCCCTTCAACAATGCCGCCAACATCACGGCCATTACTAACCAGGCCCAGATCGACCAACTGCGGGGCATCCTGCTCTACCACGTGGTAGGGGCCAGTCTGCCGGCTTCTGACATTCCGAACGGGGCTAGTAACCGTACTACTGCCCGGCCCGCCAGCACGGTGGGTGGTGCGGCCATCAACGATAACACACTGTATATAACCAAAAACACAACCGGCGTTTTCCTTAACGGAAGCACCCGCGTAGTAACTGCCGATGTAAGCGCCAGCAACGGCGTTATTCATGCCATTGACAACGTACTGATGCCGCCTTCGCAAACAATTGCTGGGCTGGTAGTGAGCAGCGCCAGCAGCACCACGGCGCCTGAGTTTACATTGCTTCTGGAAGCGCTACAGCGCCCTGCCGCGGCAGCCATTCTGGCCGCAGCGGGCAGCTCCAGCGCGAACGTAACGGTGTTTGCTCCTACTGATGCTGCTTTCCGCGCCTTGCTGGGTACGGCTCCGCTGAGCTCCGTATCGGATGCTGATCTGACCGCTATTCTGTCGCGCCACGTAATCACATCGGGCCGCGTTTTCTCTTCTGATCTGGCACCGGGCACGGTAGCTACACTGGGCGGCAACGTAACAGTAGCGGCAGCCGGTAACGGCTTTACCGTACGAGGCGGCAACGGCACAGCGGCCACTATTACCGCAGCCAACTTGCTTGCCACCAATGGGGTAGTGCACGTAATCAATCAGGTGATTCAGCCCTAGTGAGCGGTAACCGGCACTACGCTCCATACCGTCTTCAATAAAAAACAAGCCCGGTCCTGCATTGCACGGCCGGGCTTGTTCGGTTTAGCGCTAATAGCAACCTAGTATTCTATTCCCGTTCCAGGGCTAGAGTATAGGCACGGTCGTAGTGTACGCGCAGGTTTTTCCAGTCGAAGAGCTCGGCGGAGCTTTCCACGTTGTTGCGCTGCATGATTCGCTCGCGGCGGTTGAGCTGCACAAATTGCCAGAGCATTTCGGTAAGTTCTTCGGCCGCTTCATCAAAGCTTTTTTCCTGGCGCTGCACCACAAATATGCCTTTGTCTTCGTGGTTGGGCACGGTTTGCATTACGTAGTCGCCGAAGCCGGAAAGGTCACTGGTGATGGCCGGCACGCCGCGGGCCACGCACTCCAGCGGGGTGTAGCCCCAGGGCTCGTAGTAGCTCGGGAAAATCCCTAGGTGGCAACCGCGCACAAACTGTCCGTACTCCATCCCGAACAGGGGCGAGGTAGGCGACACGAAATCAGGATGATACACGATTTTCACCCGGTCGTGCTGGTTGTTTACTAGGTTGGCCCGGCGCACAAAGTTCAGGATGTCGTCGTTGGCATCGTCTACTAGGTTGTGCGTGATGACGGGCGGCAGGTTTGTGGTCTTCCAGCTTTGCAGCGTGCGGCGGTAGCGCAGTTTCCAGTAGTCATCTACCATGCTGCTGAGGTCGGGCAGGCGGTGGTCGGTGCTGGCGGAGGCGGCATAGAACAGCCGTTCGCCCACCTGCCGCTCAATGGCCTCGCAGGTAGCCTGCACTTCATCCAGAATGGCACGGCTTTGCAATACCTGCGGGTTGATGCTGTGGAACGGGCGCTTCGTGATAAAGAACATCACAATATTGCCTTCCAGCCCGCTTTGCTGCAAACGGTAATTCAGGCGGGCCAGCGCCTCCAAAGTCAGGTCGAAGCCTTTGTTGTGGTACTCGTAGCGGCCGCTCGTGAACAGGTACAGCGTGTTATCCAGATCAAAAGAGTAGCTCTGGAAAAAGTGCGCCATCACGAACTCGTGAATCTTGGTCTTGTACTGCTGGTGCAGGTTCTGGAACTCGTGCAAGGCCACAAACCGCTCAATGTTGAGGCCGTTGGGCAGCACCGCATCCGGAATCCGGTCGAGCAGATAGATACACTCGCGCACCGTTAGCTCGCTTACCGTAGTAAAGACGTGGGCGCCGTGCGCAGCGGCCCGCTCCATCGTCACGGCCGGCTCAATGTTAAAGTGTCGGGCTTCCTGCTGCCACTCCACCTGCATGAGGTGGTCGTAGAAGTTGGGATCGTTCATGGCCAAATAGCGACCTAGCAGCGTGGCGTGGGTAGTAAATACCAGATGTACTGGCACTTGGTCGCGGCGCAGGGCCGGTATAGCCACGCCCGTCATCCACTCATGGAAATGCGCTACCAGGCGCTGCGGCGGCACTACCTCGGCGGCCAGAATTTCCAGGAAGGTTTTGGCCAGGTCGCCGAAGGCTACAACTTGGTGCAGCAGGTCGTCGCCGTCGGGCATCGGAATGTGGTGGTCGTTCCAGAGGTCGGACTTAATCTGCCCTAGGCGCGGGTAGGCCTGAAACGGATTGATGAGCACCACACGGGGGCGGCCCGTTACCAGCCAAATGCCCATGCACACATCGAAGCCGCGGCGGCGCATTTCGCGCACGGCCCCGGCAAACGGATCGGTGAGGCTGGCCATCTGGTGGTCGTCGTAGGGCTCAAACTCACCCTGGGCCTGGTTGGCGAAATACGGGCCTAGCAGGCAATACCGGTCGTCCCAGCCTTGCACAGTGGCGGGCACTTTGCTGCGGATAACAGTATAAATACCTCCCACCTGATTGCAGACTTCCCAGGCTACTTCCACGAGCAGGGCGTCCGGAGCAATTGGTTCGGGGGTAGGGAGAGGAACTTGCATAGCGTGGGAATTGGGCGAGTGGGCAAGATAGGCTTCTGGCGGTGTTTGGCTAGCGTTTTCCTACGGGATGCGCTAAAAAAAGTGGGGTTTGCCCAGTGAACTGCTTTTTACAGCACTACACTAGGCAAACCCCAAAGCCAAACCTGCCGCAGCAGGTACGCTAGCTCGGCTCTTGCGAAATAATCAGCACCGAATACGGCGCTAGGCCAAACGTGCCATGAAATGGCTGGTCGTCATATACACCTTCCTCCGCCTGGGTGTCCATGCTCTCAAAGTTGCCGAACTCCTGGTCGTAGCCTTCCCAATCGGAGTTGAAGCGTACGCGCCAGTGGCCGCCCCTGGGCAGCCCAATGGTGTAAGCCGGGTGGGCAGTATCGGCAAAGTTGCAAAGTACTACCGTGGTGTCGCCGGGGCCGCCTTGGTCGCGGCGGATGTAGGCCACAATTTTATCCTCGTTGTTGAGGTGGGAAATATCGATGCTCTGACCCATCAGGCCGCGGGTATTCCCATCGAGGTTGCGCCGCAGCCGAATCAGGTCGCGGTACAGGTGCACCAGGCCCGCGTGTTCTTCGGCGCGGCTCCAATCCAGGGGCTGGTCGTCGGAGAAGGAGCCGTCGGCCAGCATCGTCTGGCCCTGAAAAATCATCGGGATGCCGGGAGCGGTAAACACCAGCGCGGCCCCTAGGGTAGAGCGCTTTTTCGGAAACCACGAGGTAGCATTGCCGGGCATAATTTCCTCCGTAACGCGCGCTTTGCCGTTGGCTACCTCATCATGCGATTCGGTGTAGATGACGCGCTGAAATGCATCGCCGTTGTAGGAATAGCTCAGCGCTTTGGCCACTTCTTCCATGTTGCGGTCCTCGTCGTTGGGCGTCACAAGGGCCTCGCGGATGGGGTACACAAAGGCTGCATCCCACTGTGCCGAAAAGCCCTGGCCATCTTCCTCCGGCGACTTGGTGATGTACTCATTGCCCTGCAGATCTTCGGCAATGGTAATCTTCCAGGGCATCCGCTCCCGAATTTCCTCGTTGATCCACTTCATCAGGCTCCAGCCATCGGGCAGGTCGTGGGAAGGGTCGTTGGTGCCGTGCACGTTGCGGATGTGCGAGATAGAGTCGCAGCGCAGCCCGTCTACCCGGAACTCTTCCAGCCACATCAGGGCATTGTCGCGGATGTAGCGGCGCACGGCTTCGCGGCCGTAGTCGGGGCGGTTGTGGCCCCAGGGCGTTTCGGCGCGCCAGTCGTTGTAGAAGTAAATGCCGCCGCCGTCGTTTTCAGCCCAGCCATCAAACTGCCACAAGTCCAGGTCGCCGGGCCCGAAGTGGTTGTACACCACATCCAGAATAACAGCAATGCCGCGGCGGTGCGCCTGCTTGATAAACTCCTTGAAAGCCACCGGCCCGCCGTAGTCTATTTCAATAGCAAAGGGATGAGCCGGATTATACCCCCACGACAAGCTACCTGGAAACTCCGTAGCCGGCATAATTTCTACGGCATTGATACCGAGGTCCTGCAGGTAATCGAGCTTTTCAATGGCATCATGAAAGGTGCCGGGGCGCGTTGGGTCGGGGGCGTGGAAGGTGCCAATGTGCAGCTCGTAAATTACTAGCTCATTCCAGGCCGGCATCTGAAACTGGTCGTCTTCCCAGTCGAAGTTATGAGTAGGCACCACCGAGTTGCCGGCCGAGTGCGTGACTTCGCGGGCGTAGGGGTCGTTGCGGGTTAGCTCGCCCGAGGGGGTAGTGAGGTGGAACTTGTACTCGGTGCCAGGACCAAGCTCCGCAAAATCGGCGGCCCAGTAGCCGTCATTTTCATGGGCGAGCGGGTGGGTACTAGGGTCCCAGGAATTGAAAGGCCCAACTAGCGCTACAGCCGTAGCGGCAGGTGCCCAAACTCGAAAAGTAGTGCCTTGGAGGTGCGGTAAAGCGCCCATACCATCCTGTAAGGTGGTACGGGGTAGAGCAGAAGCGGTTTTAACCATTGTAATTCAGAAAAAAGGAGCATAAAGCTCGACAACTGACTCATACTGCTTTTCACGAGTTTTAGTTATCGATGCCTATTCCTTGCCGTTGGTGTGCCGGCACCAGAAGCCTACACACGCTTTCTACTGAAATTTCAGGAGCACATGCTCCTTATGTAGTATCCGACTGCTCCTGCACGTTCTGCTGAGCGGAGTCAATGCATCTCATCGCATGGTTGGGGGTGTTAGTCAACATCAGTCAAGCAACATGCTTCGGCTGCTGGCCTGATGCGCCAACTGCTCCGCAGGATGTTCACAGATGATTAATAGCACTTTTCAGGTACTGCCTAACCTATATCTGCCGGGGCTATGGCAGCTAGTGGTTTACCTTCGGCTGCTTTCTGCTATCCGGTAGCGGCTACCAATAGCCAGGCACTTTCTTAACATGAAACTACTAGCCCTCGATGAACGAAGAGCCCATGTGGGTAGTTATATCTAAAATCCGGAAATTGCCCCTGGTAAATCACTTGCCAGCGCCTTGAAATTGGGCCTAGTGCCAGCTGAAGGCCTTTATGTTGACTTTGCCTATGTGGGGCCGTTGCTTCGGATTTTAGCTGATTACCTGTTGTAGTACCTCTACTTTTTTGCCTCGTGCCTCGTCCCAAACCTGTCATTTACGGCCTGTATTCCTGGACGCCCGACTACGGGCTGAGCTACATTCATCCTGCCAACCGCCGCACCTTTGAGTGGCTGGAACCGGTGGGCAAACTATTCGAGAAAATCGACGAAACCGACGACTGGATCTTGCTCCGCTATGATGAGCAGCAGTTTAAAGTCAGCCGGGAACTGTTCAAGGAGTTGTATGGCAAGCCTCCGTTCAGCTTTGGCGACCTAGTGCAGGAAGTAAACCCCGCCCCGGGCCAGCCGCCGCATCAGGGCCAGATTTCAGATGTATACTGGGATGAAGCCGCCGATAAAGCCCGTTTTCAGATTGTGGAGAAGAAACGCAAGCTCAAGCGTGTATTTGAGGCTGAGGAGTTACAATTTGTGTAACGCCGTTGGGCTCAACGCAAGAGGCCGCGAATCACGTGATTCGCGGCCTCTTGCGCTGGTGGGCGCCTAGGTCAGATGCCAGGCTACACCCCGATGGCAATGCCCACTACTACGGCCACGGCTCCTAGTAGCAGCAACGCTAGGTAGAGGGGGAGCGCAAACTTCCACCACTCATCAAAGCGCACGCCGCAAGCGGCCACAATAGCCATGAGGGCGCCATTGGTGGGCGTGATAAGCTCGCAGAGGCCAGCACCGTATTGGTAGGCCAGCACCGTAACCTGCCTCGAAAGGCCAATGAGGTCGGAGAGGGGCACCAGCAGCGGCATGGTCAGGACGGCCTGGCCGCTCACGCTGGGCACGGGCAAGTGCAAAGCGGTGTGTACACCCATCATGCCCAGGGCCGCGACCCAGGCGGGCAGCCCGGCCAGCGGCGCCGACATGCTGTTGACGATGGTATCGACGATTTGGCCCTGCTCCAGCACTACAAAGATGGCCCGGGCAAACCCAATCAGCAGGGCCGAAAAGGCAATGTCGCGAAAGCCGGCAATAAAGCCCTCGGCCGTGCCCGTAAGGCCCAGCCCACCTACTAGGCCCGCCACTACCCCCAACGCAAAGAACAAGGCGGCCATCTGCTCGAACTCCCAGCCTAGCTGCAGTACTCCGTAGGCAAAGAAGGCAAACCCCCCAAACAGCAACGCCAGTACCACGGCGTGGTTGCGGCCCTGAGCAGCGGCCCCGGGTTCGGAGGTTTCAGCAGTTTCGGGGGCTAGGCGATGACGCACGGCGTAGCGCACGGTGCCACCAATCCAGATGGCCAGGGCCAGCACCAGAAACACCATCCGGAAGGCACCACCCGAAAGCAGGGGCAGTTGCGCCAGTTTTTGGGCAATGCCCACCTGAAACGGGTTTAAGGGGCTGAATGCTGCACCAACTGCCGCCGAGCCAATACTAACCGCCGCAGCCGTAAGGGTAGGGTAGCCAATGCGGCGCATCAGAATCAGCAGCACCGGCACCAAAGGCACGATTTCTTCCTGCATATTCTCTAGCGCGCCCATGGTGGCAAACAGCACCGAGATAATGGGAATCACGATGGCCTCGCGGCTCCGAAACTTGTTGAGCAGCCAGTCGACGCCCTGGCGCAATGCACCGGTCAGGTCAACTACCGTGAAGGCACCGCCGGCCAGAAACACCAGAAAAATAACCGAGGCCGCATCTACCAGTCCTTTCGGGATATCGACAATGGCTTGCAGGGGGCTGACGGGTGAGGCAGGCACGCGGTGGTAAGAGCCGGCCACTACTACCTCGCGGCCGGTAGCAGCATCGGCGTGGCGCTCAAACAGGCCGGCGGGCAGTACGTAGCTGAGGGCACATGCCAGCAGGATAAACCCCACCAGCAACACTAGCGGGTGCGGAAAGCGAATCGATTTCATGCCGCGAAGATGGTGAAATTGTGAGACGAGGAAGGCATGAAAGCGCTTGCTGGTGTGCTGGGGCCTAGTACGCTCTGGCTTGGTCATTCACCTTTTCGCTACATCGGAACCGCTGGGGTGTACCTTCGGGTTATGGAAGCCGCTCATGAAATACGCCGAATTTAAACAGCTGCACATGTACCGCCAGGCTGAGCACCTACGCCAGCACGGCCACCTGCTGGCCGAGCGCCGCCAGGACAGTTTCCGCCTGCGCCTGTTTGCAGCCGGCGACTTCTATGCGGAGGAATGGTGTGAGTGGGACGAGGAGCGTATTCTCTTCATTCATCTGTTTCAGCACCCGGCCGGCCTGCGCGACTACCTCGACGGAATCAGGCTGCCGGAAGAACTGTAGGGATGCTATCTTGAAGCCTCGACCCTATCAGAACACGTGGGTCTGGTGCCGAACTGACACACGTATTGGCCTTTTACGTTTGAGCAACCTGAGCACTTATACCGCTTTGAGTAAGTAGTACTGGCAGAAAATGTAATAGCCGCCGTCTACTGCTGTTGAGGCAGCATAAGTATTTCGAGCTGCATATGCAGTAAATCCTATATTGAGGCGTGAAATCTTCCCGCTTCCTTCCGTTGCTACTGGCGCTCATCAAATTTGCCACTAGCTACCTGCTGGCCAGCCACGCCTACGAACTACACCGCGACGAGTACCTGTACCTCAACTACGGCCACCATTTGGCCTGGGGCTACCTAGAGGTGCCCCCGCTTACTGCGCTGCAAAGCTGGATTACCCTGGCCCTGGGTGGTGGCTGGTTTTGGGTGAAGTTCTGGCCTATTCTGTGGGGTAGCCTGACCATATATGTGGTGGCGCGGGCCGTGCAGCGCATGGGGGGCGGTACCTGGGCGGTGCTACTGGCGGGAGTCTGCTACCTCAACAGTGCGTTTTCACGAGTCAACTTCCTGTTTCAGCCCAATTCCTTCGAATGTTTTGCCTTTACGCTGGTATGCTACTTGCTAATTTGCTTTCAGGAGCGGTCGGCGGCGCGCTACCTCTATAGCGTAGGCTTGGTGTTAGGACTGGCGCTGCTAAACAAGTACACGACACTGTTCTTTATTGCGGCGCTAGGGGTTGGAATTCTGGCAACTCCACTGCGGCGCGTGCTGGCCACGCGCGCATTTTGGGGAGGTGCGGGCCTAGCGTTGCTGCTCTGGCTTCCCAATCTGGTGTGGCAGCTTACCCACGACATTCCGTTTCTGCACCACATGCAGTTGCTACAGGAAAGCCAGCTAGTAAATGTATCCGTAGGCGATTTCTGGAAAGACCAGATGCTGATGTGTTTCCCAACGTTGCTGGTGTGGCTGGCAGGCATCGGGGCATTGCTGCTAAGCCAGCGGCTGCGGCCCTACCAGGCAGTGGGCATTGTGTACTGTACCGGGCTGTTGATATTGACGGTGCTGCACGGCAAAAGCTACTACGCCCTGGGCTACTACCCCATTCTGTTTGCGGCGGGCGCGGTGTGGTGGGAGCACCAGCTTCAGCGTGTGCCCCGCGTGGCCGCAGTGCTGCGGCCCGTGTTTCTGGTAGTTCCGTTTCTGGCCAGTATTCCGGTGCTGCCGTTTCTGTTTACGCTGTACTCACCGGGCCGCATGGTGGAGCTTGGTAAGAAGTACCGCGACCTTGGTTTGTTGCGCTGGGAAGATGGCCGCGACCACCCACTACCTCAGGACTATGCCGACATGCAGGGCTGGCAGGAAATGGCCGACAAAACCTGGCAGGCCTACCAAAGCCTACCCGCTGCTACCCGCGCCCACACCCTCATCCTGACGGCCAATTACGGGCAGGCCGGCGCCATCAACTACTTTAACCGAAGCCGGCCTATGCCGTCAGCCCAGAGCTTCAATGGCAGTTACCTGTTTTGGTTTCCGGCGGCCGCTGTGCAAACCTGGCAGCACATCCTTATCATCGACGACGAGCCCGATGACTTGCAAGCGCACTTCCAGGAGTTTTGCCGTTTTGACGAAGTCCGGAACCCATACGCGCGGGAGCAAGGCACGGCCATTGTGCGGTGCTCAGGTCCTGATGCGGCCATCCGGAGGCAGATAACGCAGGAACACCAAGAGGCACTGGCCGAGTGGGGCGACTTTCAGGACCACTAAAAAGGCCCGCCAAACGGTTGGCGGGCCCTGAAGGGGTAGTACCAGAGAACTGCCTAAAGCACTAAAGGTTACTCGCGTTCTACGTCCACAATTTCCTCTTTCTCCAGCATAATCTTCAGATCGTAGCGGGTAAGCTCAACGGGGTCGGCGGCAAAGTTCTCGGGCTTGTTGAGCTCCTCCACGTTGGTTTCGTTTTCCATTTCGTAGTTATTGGCCAGCAGCTTTACGCTGTTGCCGGCCACCTCGTGCACCTTCATTAGGGAGTAATGGCCGTTTTCGGTCCGGATGTGGTACAGGTCGCCTTTGTGCGGGGCCGTAATAAGCGTTTGATTTTGCTCCCGGTTTTTGCTGCCCACCACTAGGCCCCAGCCCACGATTAACACTACCAAGCCCAACCCGGCAAAGTGCCACAGCGGCACTTTAGCATTTTGCTTCACGCCCTCAAAAGCCTGTTTCAGGCTTGGTTCCATCTGTTTGGGCTCCAGCACCTGCCGGCAGTGGCCACACTCCGAGGCGCCGGTCTTGCCAATCGGGAACAACGGAATCCAGTAGACGTGCGCATAGCGTCCAAATACGCTGACGCGCAAACTGTCAGGAGTAGCACAATGGCTGCAGGTGCCGGCCACCGGCTCGGTAAGAAGCTTTGGAACCGTAAATAATCATAAAGCAAGCATAGATGATGTGAACAGGCCAGGGCTACCCTAAGAATAACCCTACTGCAAGCAGTACGGATGGCTACCAGGAAGCACGGCAGTTGAGCGGGTAATATTCGGAAATATATATGGAATTCAGATAGGAAAAATGGCTGGCCAAACAGAACAACTTGTCTGTTTGGCCAGCCACTACTTTTGACTGCTTACTTACCTGGCGTACTAGCTAGGGCTGCTGCGCAAACCGCTGCCCAAAAAAGTCGCCGGGGTTCCAGGTGGGGCGCTGCGGGTTTTGAGCTACCAGGTAGCCAATCAGGAAGTTAAGCTGCACGTATTTCTGGCCTGCTTCAAAGTCAAACGTGCCGTTGATGTCATCCTGGGGCTTGTGGTAGGTGAGGGCGCGCCACTTCTGTACCTGCTCGCTGAGGTTGTTTTTGCCATCGGCGGTGCGGTTGCCGTACTTGATGTGCAGGGCCGGAATGCCCTGCGCCACGAAGCTGTACTGGTCGGAGCGGATAAAGCGGTTCTGGTCGGGCTCCGGGTCTTCTTCCACCGTCAGGTTGAGGTAGCGCGCGGCTTCGGCCACGGGTTGGGCCAAGGTGGAGTGTTTGGCCCCCAGTGGCACCACCGAAAGCAGGGGCGCAATAATGGTGGGCATATCGGTGTTTACATCGGCCACAATAGCCGATTTTGCTACCGTAGGGCGGGCTGCAAAGTAGGCTGAGCCTAGGAGCCCCAGCTCTTCGCCGGTTTGCAACACCAGCAAAATGCTCCGCTTGGGTTTCTCCTTCAGGCGCGAATACAGCCGGGCAATTTCCAGCACAGAGGCTACGCCAGAAGCGTTATCGTGGGCGCCGTTGTAGATAGAGTCGCCTTTCACGGGAGTGCCCACGCCTAGGTGGTCGAGATGGGCCGAGTGCACCACGTACTCCTCGCGGAGCTTGGCATCGGAGCCCGGAATTTTGCCAACCACATTGTAACTTTCAAAGTCTTGGTAGCTAGATTGCCAGCTGGCCTGCAACGTGCCACCCAAGGCCACCGGAGCCGGCTTACCTTGGCGCAGGCTACCAAATACGCGGGCCGTATCGGACGCCACGCTACGCAGCAGTGTTTGTAGGCCGGCCACTGATACGGTGCCCGTCAGCTCAATGCCCGAGCCACTGATAAAACCGCGCGCCGCGGCTACGCGGCCATCAGTGCCTAGTACACTAGTGGTAGTTATAGGCCGGCTGCCGGCAGTAGCGGCCGCCGTCGTGGGGGGCTTCATGGAAGAGAACAGCACACCAACTGCGCCGTGGCGGGCGGCGGTTTGCACCAGCAGCGTTTGGTCTTGGCTGGCAGCAGCCACAGTGCTGGGGAAGCTGCGAGGAGCTCCGCGCACAATCACTACTACCTTGCCTTTCACATCAAGGCCCTGGTAGTCGTCGTAGCCCTGGTCGGGGGCCGAAATCCCATAGCCAGCAAACGCTAACCCCGAAGCGGCCAGGCTGGTGCTGGGCTTTTCGGGGTGGGGGTAGAGGTGAACATCGGAGGGAGCTAAGGCCGTGCTGCCGGCCGCCGGCTGGTGCGTGACGGTAGCGCCCGGGCTGGTAGTGGCGCGGCGCAGGCGCACGCGCTGGGTAAAGCTGCCCTCCTCGCCGGCCGGCTGCACGCCAAAGCTTTTAAGCTGATTGGTTACGTAGTCGACGGCCAGTTGGTAGCCCGGCGTGCCCGGCTTGCGGCCCAGCAGTCGGTCATCGGCTAGGTACTGAATGTGCGCTTTTATATCGTCGGGCTTCACCTTGGTCAGGGCCTTGGCTACGCGTTTCGGGACGGGGGAAGTGGTTTGAGTGGTTTGGGCAGAAGTGGAGCCGGCAAGCAGTATGCCGGCTGCCAGCAGGAGGGGCAGTTGTTTCATCGGCCCAAAATACGCAGCCGCGCCCGTACCTGCGCCAGCTTACTTGGTTCTGCTCCAGCTAAAGGTGAGGGTAGTAGCTGTGCGCTTGCCCTGCGTGTAGGCTGGCCGCCAGCGGGGCGAGGCCAGAATCAGGTTTTGCAGAAACGTGGTTTCTGTTTGGGTGAGGGTAGTAGGAAGCAGTACCTGTTGCAACGAAGCAAAGCCCAAGGAGTCTATCTGCAGCTCTGCCCGAAACCCTTCAGGCTTAATTTTTCGACGTAGTTCCGGCTGTGCAAGTGCTTCTTCCAGAAAGGCGCTAAACTCAATTTTGCCGTAGCTTAAAAAATGAGGCCCGCGTTGTTCGTCTATTGAGGTAATAAACCTGCGAGGGGTAAAGGTGGCCGGCAGTACGCGTACTAGGTGCTTGGTGGCTGTAAGGCTGGTGCCGGCAATTCCCATAGAAAGACCAATCCGATCCTCGCTGTAGCGGTACCACACGTTATTGAGACTGTCGCGGATTATGAGCTTAACGCTGGGCGTAGTAGTAGCCGGACCGATGCACAGCACATCTGCATAAATGAAGTCAGAATACTGCTGGGCGGCCAGCTGCGCAAACTCCTGGCGGTCGTGTACTACGCGGTAGCCCATACGGGTAAGTTGGTCGGCTACCAGCTGGCGTACCGGTGCCCCATCAAATGCCTCACCTAAGGCATTGACGCCCCGGGGAGCCAGTACCTGCAGGAAAATGGAATGAGGCTGTTGTTGCCCAAAAGCAGATAACGCGGCTGCCCACAACAGCAGCAAGAAAATAACTCTCATTCTATAAAATCGTCACACTATCTGGCGGCTGGCCTACCGTTGAGGCCTAGCCTGCGGATGCTTGCTCTAGCTGCTTAAGCAAACTTTCAATGCGGGCGGCATGCGCATCGAGGCGCTCCAAGCCCGAGCGGGATTCCTCTAGCTGGCCGCGTTGGTATTGTTGCACCAGCTCGCGACTGGTATCGAGCATGCGCTGCAACTCCTGCTCCAGCTGCTGCACAAACAAGGTGGCGCCATACTGCGGCTTTAGCACCGCGTACAGCCATTCGCCCAACGGGTTTTCGCGCATGGAAAACATGGTTGGGTCGGGCTCCCGAACTCCATAAAGAATGGAGCGCAGCCGCGACTTAAACAGCACCTGCTTGATGCGAGCCTGTTGAAAATCAAGGTTGGTTAACTCCATACTAACTGAAATAAGCGCCCGAAAGCAGAACAAGTATTCGGCCTAGCGAGCATCAGAATTCAGTTTCTCAATAGCCTGGCGGGATAACACCAAATCCGTAACATCGAAGGCAAACACAGTGATGCCCGCCTTGTGTCCGTTTTCCTGAAAGAGTTGATAGGTAAAGTTGAGGTAGTGTCGCTGCAAGTTGCCGCTGCCATCCTGGTCGAGCATAATTTCTACTTCCTTGCCCTCGAAGGTCTGGCCCGTGTTGTACACGCCATCCAGCAACTCTATAAAGCCTTGTTCAATAACTTCGGGCAGGGCCTCTTGCACAGTTTTGCCTACTAGCTCACGGTTGGGGAACAGCTGCTGATACGGCGGGTTCACGAACTCAAAGCGGTGCTCCGGCCCGCGCAGAATGCAGATCAGGGCCGGCGTCTGGATGAACAGGTTATAGAACGTTTCGCGCTGCTTTTGCACCTGCTGAAACGCCTGGTACGCCTGATCAGAGAGGATGGCCTGCTGCTCGTTTTGCTCCAGCAGCTCCTGCACCATCTGCTTCTGGTCCTGAATGTCGGTGCCGCCGCCTACCCACATGGTAATGTGGCCTTGGGAGTTGCGGTGGGGCTGGCCGCGCATCAGAATCCAGCGGTACTGCCCATCGTGGCGGCGCAGGCGGTACTCGGCCTGGTAGGGGTTGCCGGTGCGTACGCTTTCGTGCCACAGGCCCAGTATCCGCTGCTGGTCATCGGGGTGAATTTGCTGCAGCCACTGCTCACCGGTTTGCTGGCCTAGCGTGCTGCCCGTAAACTGCAACCAACGGGAGTTAAAGAAATCGCGCTGCCCATCGGGAGAAGCCGTCCAGATCATCACGGGCAACGACTCCAAGATAAAGTTGGTGCGCTCCTGCTGCCGCGCTAGTTCAAGCCGGGTTTGCTCGCTGAGCAGTTCCGCCCGATACCGCTCGGTCACGTCCTGGGTGCGCTGTAGAATAAACTCCAGTTGGCCTTGCTCGTCCAGAACGGGGTAGTGCGTAGCCTCCCAGTACCGCTCTTCTAAGCCGCCTCCCTGCTCGCTGGGGCGCTCCAGGTCATAACGAATTAGAGGCATAGTATGTGGCTCCCGGTACAGGCGCACGTGCTCATGCGACTCCCGAATGATGCGGGCCGACTCCTCATCGGAGGCTGGATAGGCCTCAAAAAAGGGTTTGCCTACCGCCTCCTCCCGGCTTTTCATCGAGACCCGCTCGTGGCTGTTGGTGTTATCAAGAATGGTTGCGTCAGCATTCGGCGCAATCAGCAGAAAGTTGTCGGAGAGGGCATGAAACAACTTCTGGTAGTTAACCGGAAATTCGGGAGTAGGCATGATGTGATGAAAGAGCAGGTATAAAACGCTTGCTACTAGGCGAGCCCGCCGCTACAGCGGAACAGTAAAACGTAATGCTTATTACTAAACTAGCCGAAAAGACGGCCGGCACTGTGCGAGGTGGTGGCGTAAAATACGATAAACTGAACCGTACAAAGGTAGGGCCAGAATGATGCTGGCCCCAGCGGTTTAGCGCTGCAAGAAACCTAGGCGCGAATCATGTGGATGTGCGGAATATCGTCTTCTAGGTAGCCTTCGCCCACCTGCCGGAAGCCGAAGCTTTCATAAAAAGCCTGCAAATACAGCTGGGCCCCAATCTGGATGGGCTGCTCGCCAAATAGCTCGGCAACCGCCGCAATAGATTGCCGCAGCAGCTCTTGGCCCAGCCCGTAGCGCCGGAATTTGGGGCTTACCACCACCCGCCCGATGCTGGCCTCGGGGTAGCTGATGCCGGCCCCAAACAGGCGGGAGTACGCCGCTAGCTCACCTGCCTCGGTAAACCCTAGCAAGTGATGTGCCGCTTGGTCCTGCCCATCAATGTCCTGAAAAGCGCAGGTTTGCTCCACCACAAATACCTCCGAGCGAAGTTGCAGCAGGGCATACAGTTCCGCCAGCGTAAGAGCAGAAAAGGGTTTGGTAGTCCAGGTTAACGTCATGAGGCGAAAATAGTAGCACGAAGGCCGCAAAGATGGGCGGTATTAGGCAGAACGCAGCATGGGGCAGCGCTTAGGCCGGCCGGCGCGTATACCTATTGGCTGCTCTCTGCAGTAGCTGAGTTGTTAGCCACTCTTTGTCCGCATCTGGTGGGGCGGATTCTGGCGGTGATTTCACTAGCCCTAGGGGCTGGCTAAAGTCCTGCTTACCCGCGCTGCCACATTCTACTTTATGCTTATGAAAACGCTTTTTTTCGTGCTTGCGCTAGGGGTGGCCACGGCCGCCTGCTCCCCGGTTCGGGTAGAATCAACTACCCAAACACCGGGCGTGAATTTCACGGCCTACAAAACGTATAATTTCATGGATGTTTCGGCCCGGAACGAGGCCTTTTTTGCCGGGGGCGCCCTAGGGGTAAATGAGCTGAAGCAAGCCGTGGCCCGCGAGATGGAAAGCCGCGGCTACCAGCGCGCCGACTCGCCAGACTTGTGGGTAAATATTGGGGTAGTAACGGAGCAGAAAGTGCAAACGCGCGAAACCAACATTCGGGAGGCGCCGCGCTACATAGGACAGCGCCGCTACCATTGGCAAAGCCAGCAGGTACCCGTCGGGACGTACCAGGAGGGCACCGCCACCGTGGACATTGTAGATGCGGCCCGCAACGAGCGAATCTGGCAGGGTGTGGCCGCCAGCACGCTTTCCAAAGACCCCGAAAAACTAGCTTCCCGCATCAATGAGGGTATTGCCACTTTGTTTGAAAAGTACCCGGTAAGCCCCACCAAGCCCTAGAAAAGTAGGGCCTGTGGTCACCTGGTTTGGGTTTGCTGCGTACAGCAGGCTAGCAGGGCAACTACTCTTTCCTGTCAATCCGCATCCTCACCTACCTCTTCCTATCTCATGGCTAAGCAAAAGAAATCAGCAGCAAGCAAGACAACGGCTGGCAAGCCAGCAACTGGCAAAAAAGTTAAGGTTAGCAAGAAAGTGGCACCGGGTAAACTAGCTCTTATTGGGGCCGGCGTGGCCGCGGTAGCTACGGGCATTTACCTGGCGGCTACCAAATCGAAGAGCAGTAAGGCGGCCGCCCCAGACCTGAAGAAAACTGCTGCAAAGGGCGCTCCTGGCAAAACGAAAAAAGGCGCTGCCGCCGATGTAGATGTGGCCCTGACCAACGAGGTAGCCAGCTACACCGAGCACAACCCTAAAAACGCCGCCAACTTCACCGACGACGGCGCCACCGGCAACGCCGACTAGGGTTACACCTGCTTCGAACCTAAAACAGCCAAGGCTCCTGCACATACGGGGGCCTTGGCTGTTTTGGGGTAGGGGTTTAGCCCGCAGCCAGGGGTAGCAACCGGCTAGCGGCCGCTGGCTTGGTCTAGTACGGCCACCACATCCTTGGTCGATACCTTCTGGCCAGTTTCGGCGGCGCGGTAAATGGCTTCCAGAATCTGCACGTCGCGCAGGCCCATTTCGCCGGGCACGCGGGTGACTTTGTTGTTGAGCACGCAGTCGGCAAACTCATCCATTTGGCGAGCCTGTTGGGGCACGTTGGGCAGGTTCATGGGGCCTTGGCTGGTGCGCCCTTCCAGGCCTCCATAGCCAAAAGCTGGCCGCAGTTCCATCCAGCCTTTGGCAGCTTCGGCGTGCAGGCGGCTGTTTAGGTTTTCGGCGTAGCTGGTGCGGCACTCGGCCACGGCGCCATCGGCAAACTGCATTTGCCAGTTTACGCCGGCTTCTACTTCCTTGAACAAGCCTTTCGGGTCGGGGTTAGGCGCCAGTTTGGCCGTTACGGAAACGGGCAACTGGCCTTTGGTATAAATAACGCCCTGTACGCAGTAAATACCCATATCCATGAGCGGTCCGCCGCCAGCCAGCTTCTTGCTCACGCGCCAGGGGGTGTCGTTAGTAAAGCGAAACCCATTGTCGGCCACTAGGCTTTTGATGGGGCCTAGCACCTCTCGCTGGCCTAGGCGCATCATTTCCTGGTGGTGAGGCTCGTGGTGGAGGCGGTACCCAATGCCAAGCTTTTTACCGGCCTTCTTTACCGCTTCAATCATGCGGCGGCAGTCTTCGGCAGAAGTGGCCATGGGCTTCTCGCAGATGACGTGCTTACCGGCCCGCGCGGCGCGCTCCACAAACTCGGCATGCATACCCACGGGCAGCACCACGTACACAATGTCAATGTCGGGGTTGTCGGCTATTCTATCGAAGGTCTGGTAATCGTAGATGTTCTTGTCGGGCAGGTTGTACTGCTTTTTCCACCTAGCAGCTTTTGCGGGCGTACCCGTCACGATGCCGGCCAGCTTGCACAGCTTGGTTTCCTGTAGGGCCGGCGCCAGCTGGCTCGTGCTGTACTTGCCCAGGCCTACCAATGCCACGCCTAGTTGTCGGCCCGTCTGCCACGCCTCTCGGCTGGCTGGCCCGTAGCTTATTTCCTCCAGCCACGAAAGAGGTTGCCCCACCGCCGAAGCGCCCACGAGCGTTGCCCCAAGGCCTAAGGACAAGGTGCGCACAAAGTCCCGGCGCGAGGAATACGAAAAGGTATCAGAATGAAGCATAGCGTAGCCATAGATAGATGATAGATAGAAGTACCTGATTTTACCTGTACGGGTTGCTGCCGCTAGGTAGTATTTAACTCTATAATAGTTTGGCTTAGTGATGTATAGGTTGTCGATAATACTGTATGTGCTACACAAAAAGGCCTGGCGTGGGCCAGGCCTTAAAAAGAATTTGTCGCAGAAAAACCACGTCTATTCGGTGTACGTGTACGCCCCGGTTTTGGCAATTACTTCGCTGGTGCTGCTGCCAGGGGCTCTGGCAAGCAGATAAAAATACACCGTAACGGGGTGCTTCAACCGAGTATCCTTCCAGAGCTCTGAGAGAGGTATAGTTAAGCTAGTTTTGCCCGCCCGGTCTGAAAGCACCGCCGTGGAACTAGAGCCTGTTCCAATGGTGGTGCCAGCCGTAGTGGTTTCAAACTGCGCTGTGATGGAGTAGATGTAGTCCGTTCGCTGGTTTTCGGCCAGGGCATATGTGAGGGTGGCAGTGATAGTGGACGCGGCCGATAGCTTGGCGCCTGTTGCCGGCGTTACTGCATCCGCCGCAATAGTGTTAGGCGCTGGGGTAGGAGGTGTACTAGGGGTAGGAGTGTTCTGCTTATCGTCCTGGCATCCGGATAAGGAACTTCCACCGACTATTAGGCCGATCATTAGAAAAAGTGCTTTGCGCATGCTGATAATGATGAAAATGGGTAAGTAGATATAAAAGAAGCAGCCTGAAAAATAGACCGAGACTAAAGCAAAAGGCCCGAATATATAGGCTTTCCGGTACTTTCTCGGAAAGCACTTGGCGCAGCCGGATGAGGCTGGCTGCCTTGTACCCTTCAGTGGATATGAAGCGCGCGGAATACTAACTAAACAGTGGGCATTACAGTGCCCGGACAAAAGCCGCCATTTTCTCGCGCGTAGCGGAGTCTGGCATGGGGCCTTCCGCAGCAAGTAGATTATCGGCAAGGTGCTGAGGGTTGCTGGTGCCAGGTATCACGCACGTCACGGCCGGATGCGAGAGAATGAACTTGAGCAGAAACTGCGGCCAGCTGCTGATGCCCAGTTCGGTGACCCATTCCGGCAGGGTATGGCGGCGCACTTTGCCTAGTAAGTTGCCCTCCGTGAAAGGCCGATTGATAAGCGTTGCTACCCCCAGGTCGGCGGCGGCCGGGAGCAGGCGCTGCTCAGCATGGCGGTCCAGGACGGAGTAGTTAAACTGCACAAAGTCAAAACGCTCGGTGCGCAGCACGTGCTCCAGCTCCGCGTGCATAGAGTCAGTGTAGTGCGTGATGCCGAGGTAGCGAACTTTGCCCGCCGCCTGCCACTCGCGCAGCGTAGGCAGGTGCGTTTGCCAATCTACTAGGTTATGAATCTGCATCAGGTCGAGGTGCGAGCGGCGCAGCTTGCGCAAGGATTCCTCCATTTGCCGGATGCCCACCGCGTGCCCCTGGGTCCAGACTTTGGTGGCGTAGAAGAATGCGTTCTGCGTGGGCAGCAGAGCTGTCAGCTCGCCTACTACCGCCTCAGCCCGCCCGTACATCGGTGATGAATCAATGACGCTGCCGCCGGCCGCTTGCAATACCTGGAGGGTTTCGAGTAGGCCGGGGTGTGCTACCGCATTCCCAACATCAAAGGTTTGCCACGTGCCTAGGCCTATCACGGGTAGCGGCTCCTGGCTGGAAGGAATTAAGCGGGTACGCATGTGATAGGGTAGTTCTGGATGAGGAACCTACTATATTGCTTGCCAATCAATCAGATACACACTGCGCTTCATTGAAATACAACAAGCTAACCGATACCATATTCACAGTTGAAGACTTCCTGAGTCGTAAAGAGTGCCTCGACTACATCATACGTAGTGAGGGCCTCGGGTACGAACGAGCGAAAGTAAATACGGCCAGAGGGTCCAAAGTGATGACCAGCGTACGCAATAACAACCGCGCCTTCTATAACAGCGAAGAGTTGGCTGCTAGTCTCTGGAATAAAATTCGCCCCTTCGTACCCGAGCAGCTAGGCAACAGCACGGCTATTGGTCTTAACGAGCTGTTCCGATTCTATCGTTACCAACGCGGCCACCAGTTCAAGGGCCACTTTGACGAAAGCTACGTGCGTAACGCTACAGAAGCCAGCTACTTTACCTTCATGGTGTATCTGAACGATAATTTCGGGGGCGGTGACACCACGTTCCGGGGCCTCCGAATTCAGCCTAAGCAAGGTATGGCCCTGATTTTCCTGCATAGCCTCTACCACGAAGGAAGTGAAGTAACGCAGGGCGTGAAATACGTGCTTCGAACCGATGTCATGTATCGTACAACACAAACCAGTTTAAACTAGCTGCGGATAGTTAGCTGGGTGGCGTGCATTCCAAAACTACTGCTGCCGAAGTGCCGTGAGCAGTGCCGTGGCCTGCTGGCGTACCCGGGCTTTTTCTTGCTGCGTTAGGTTAGGCTTCAGGAGCAGATCAAAGAGGGGCTGCTGCCCAGCCGGAAGGCCGGCCCGTTTCACGCGCTGATCCTGGGGCTTTAGGCGTTTTACTAGGGTAGTAACCTCCTGCAAGGCTTTGTCAGGACTGATAGCGGGGTTTGCGGGCATTGGAGGGGTAGTGGCCGAGCCTCCACCCATATACCGAAACTCGACAATGCATCCTTTGCAAACGGTACCTTTGGGTGCTTCCTCTGAGGGGCCGGAAGTGACGGATGCGCTGTCGGTGGCCAGGTAAATGCGGGTGCCATCCGGCGAAAGCGCTAGGTCGCGGTAGCGGACAGGGGCTTTAAAATACATCAGTGTATCGGAGGCAATGCCGGTACCATTCTCATGTAGTTTCAGCCGAATCAGCTTGCCCCTTTTCAGAGTCGGAATCAGAAGGGAATTTTGCCAGCCCGGAATAGTAGTGGCAGTATACATGGCCAGGCTGCTTGGGGCTTCTGAGTTCCAGGTGGGTTGGGCTGGAGCTTGGTTGCGTATGCGCGTGAGTATGGTGGTCAGGAACTGGTTGCTTAGCGGGTAAAGCGAAAAAATGGGGTTGCGGTACGCAGCGCCTAGCTGGGTAGCAGCTGCCTTCTCGCTGCCAATGGTGGGGTAGGTAGTGTGCCAGCGGCCCGGCAGGCTTGGGTGCTCCGAGGCGGCGGCAGCTAGGCCATCATAGTTGCCATCAGCCAGGCCAATCACGAGGGGGTGGCCATAGTTTTTGCCTTGCTCCACGAGGTTGATTTCGTCATCAGAGAAAGGTCCGTGCTCAGAGGAGTACAGCCGGCCGGTACCGCCTACCACCGCATACGCCAGGCCTTGGGCGTTGCGGTGGCCTAGGCTCCAAACGGCGTTGGGGCCTTGCTGAGAGAAGGGGTTGTCGTGCGGAATCCAGCGCCCCGCCGGGGTAGCCTCTGCCTGGGGCTCCAGATGAAAGCGCAGCACTTTGCCCTCGTACGACGTTGGGTTTTGAGCGTGGTTAGGCCGCCCCCCGTTTTCAAATTGACCGGCTCCTAAATCGCCCACGCTATAAAACAGGTAGTCGCGGCCTTGTACCGGCGCAATCAGGAGGCGGCCGGCGTTGTGGTCGTTGCTGCCCGGAATAGTGTCGCTGAGCACTTGGGGGCGGTTCAGCGTTTGGGCTTTGGCATCGTACTCGTAGCGTACCAGGAGGGTAGTGAAGAAGTAGCCGCCATAGTTAGGCGCGCAGCCGTTGCCCGGTTCCTGAGCACCTGCAAACCGGTAGATGTAAGCCAGGTACACGTAAGGCTTACCAGTAAGCAACTGCGGATGCAGGGCTAGGCCCATCAGTCCGCCCTGGGGCCAGGGCTTGCCGCCATCTACCTCGTCCGGAATCTTATCATAGCGCGGAAACTCCCGGGCTTTGCTCAGGTCCAGCAACACATGGCGGGTGCCGGTGGCAGGATCAATACGGCTGACGCGGTAACCTCACGCTTCCGTAACCCACAGGTAGTTATCGGGGCCATACGTTATTTCCCACGGGTCGCTGAGCTGCTTAGCTACCACGCGCATGGCAAACTGCTCGCCTTGGGGGCCGGTACTCGTTTGGGCGGAGGCCAGGTAGGGTAGCAGGGCCCCTAGGCTCCAGAGTAGTATCAAGCGTAGCCGCATAACATAAAGTAACGCCGGTAAGTAAGGTAGATAGCCCGCAGGCGCCTTTTGCTTACTTACCGGCGTTACTTTATGTTATGCTTGACCTTGTCAAAAATGACTAGGGCGGCGCTCCGGGAAGCTGGTTATTCGTCTTCCGGAAACGTGCCCATGCCTCCGCTTTCAAAGTCGGCAATGGCTTGTACCAGCTCTTGGTTGGTATTCATCACGAAGGGGCCGTAGGTAGCCAGTGGCTCCTCAATAGGAGCGCCGGACAGCACCAGCAGAACCGCGTCTTCAGTGGCGGTGAGGTGCACGTCCGGAGAGTCCCAACCAAATACTACGAGTTGCTTGGTGGTGGCCGGGCGGTTGCCATGAAGGGTAATGCTGCCTTTCACCACATAAATGCCCACGTTATACTCAGCCGGTAGCTGCAAGCTGGTCTCGGTACCGGCGGGCAGGTGCACATCCAGCAGCGTGATAGGTGAGAACACCTCCGCCGGACCCGCTACCCCCTCGTACACACCTGAAATTACGCGAATGCTGCCGCGGCCATCAGCGGTAGGCACACTAGGTATGCTTTGGGTCCGAATGTTCTGGTAGCGGGGTGGGGCCATTTTATCCTTCTTGGGCACGTTTACCCACAACTGTAGCAACTCCAGGGTGCCGCCGCGGCGAGCAAATTCTCGCTCGTGGCGCTCCTCGTGCAGCAAGCCGGCGCCAGCCGTCATCCACTGCACGTCGCCGGGGCCCAGGGTGCCGCTGTGGCCCGCCGTGTCGCGGTGGGCGAGGTAGCCTTCATACACGACGGTTACGGTTTCGAAGCCGCGGTGAGGGTGCGGCGGCGTGCCCAGGGGTGCCTCGGTGGGCGTTACGGCCATGGGGCCGGTGTGGTCGATGAGCAGAAACGGGCTGAGCTGCCGAATGCGCGGCCCCGGCATGGGGCTGGTCACGTCGAACCCATCACCCACCACTTTTTTGTTGCCATCAATCACCTGAAAAATGCGGCGGCCAGAAGAAGGGTTCATAGCGAAAGTAAGGGTAGTAAAAAGTACGAGCCGCGCTCTGGCGGTACACCTCAGCAACCACCCAGCTAGCCGGCAGGTTTACGGAGGTAGCAGGCCTAGTCCTGAAGCAACGTGCGCATAAACGGATCGGTGAAGTCGGCGGCGAAGTGCAGCACGTTAGGCAGCTGCTCAAACTCGGCGGCCTGATGCGTAGTGGTTAGGATAACGGCGTGCATGCCCGCATTCTGGGCGGCTTCAGCCCCTTTTGGTACATCTTCAAACACCAGACAGTCTTCGGGAGGCACACCCAGCTGGGCCGCGGCTTTCAGAAATGTTTCGGGGTGGGGCTTGCTAAGCGTCACGTCATCGGCACTAACTACGGCACTGAAGTAGCGCCTGATGTCGAGGCCATCAAGTACAAAATCAATGTTGAACGGAATAGCCGCCGAGCCAATGGCCAGCAAAATGCCGCGCGCATGCGCCTGCTCCAGAAACTCCTGCAAACCTGGCAGCAGCGCCAGGTGCGGCCGAAATTCCTGCTGGTAGCGCTGCTCTTTGCGCACGGCTAGTTCCTCCATTTCTTGCTCCGTAAATCGGTCGGGGCCAAACATGCGCACCAGTACTTCCTGGTTTTTGCCGTACATCTGGGGCTTTACTTCCTCCCAGCTAAAACTGCCACCCAGCTCATGGTTAAAAATGTGTTTCCAGGCGCTGGTGTGGTAGTCCATGTCATGAATCATGGTGCCGTTGAGGTCAAAAAGGAATGCTTTCATAAGGAGGTGATACCGGAAGAGAAGGGCGCCAGAGGCCAGCGTAGCCCATGCAAAATAGCCTCTTTACGGCCCAACGACTCATACCGCTAACACTAGGCTGCTTTTCCTTAGCAACCTCGGCGAGTAGACACCCAGCCAAAACCGGTGGCACAAAGGCGGCTGCGGCCGCTTTAAGGCCCTATAGTCTGCATTCTGCTTACTACCAGCACCACTGGTTGCAGTACCAATGGGTACAGGCTATACCACACGGATTTCCTGCTACCGCAGCGGATTTCCTTCGCTTCATCGGGCAAAACCAACGCTTCGGTAACAGCAAATTTTATCGGAATGGGCAGCGGGCCACATTTGGTTCATCCTTACGCTGCTACCCTCATGAAACGACTGCTACTCCTTGCACTCCTGCTGCTGGCCCCGACTCTAGGCCTGCTGGCCCAGTCTACTACCCGCATCAGCGGCATCATTCTCGACGCCGACAGGCAGGCGCTGCCGGGCGTAAATGTGTTTCTCAAAACCACCTTCGATGGGGCCACGACCGACTCGCTAGGCCACTTCTCCTTCGAAACCGAGCAGCCTGCCGGCGCCTATGCGCTGCAGGCCAGCTTGCTGGGTTTCGTGACGGTGGAGCGGCCCGTGACGCTGAGCGGCGCACCAGTCCGCCTCGATCTTACGCTGAAAAGCACGCCGCATGCGCTGGGCTCGGTGGTGATTACGGCCGGCGCCTTTGAAGCCAGTGATGAGCACCGCAGCGCCGCCCTCAACACCCGCGACATCCAGACTACGGCCGGGGCCCTGGCCGATGTAGCAGCGGCCTTCAACACGCTGCCCGGTACCACGCGGGTAGGCGAGGACGGTATGCTGTTCGTGCGGGGTGGAGCGGCTTCCGAAACCAAGATTTATATGGATGGGCTGCCCGTGCAGAACCCGTATAACGCCACCGTAGCGGCGGTGCCGGCGCGCGGCCTATTTTCGCCTAGCTTGTTTAAAGGCACCGTGTTCAACACCGGCGGCTACTCCGCTCTGTACGGGCAGGCACTATCGGGCGTGTTGCTGCTGAACTCCACTGATCTGGCTCCGGAAACGCAAACCGGCATTTCCGCCACTTCGGTATTTGTGGGTGCCTCCCGCACCAAGCGCTGGGAGCGGACCTCCCTCGATGCCACCCTCGACTACACCAACCTGACGCCTTACCAGCACCTGCTGCCTCAGAACGTGACGTGGTACCAGTCGCCGCGCGGGCTGAACGCCTCCGTGGGGTTGCGCCACCGCACCGGGCAGGCGGGCATGCTGAAAGTGTATGGCACCTGGAGCCAGCAGCAGCTCAGCATTGGGCAGCCCAGCCCGGAGCCCGCCGGCCAGCAGAAAGTGGCCCTGCGTAGCGGCAATGGCTACCTCAACACTACCTTCCGCAGCCCCTTGCGCCGCGGCTGGAGTCTGCAAACGGGCCTTAGCCTCAGCCGCGACAACCAGCGCCTGGCCCCCGACACCGTGCGCCTCCGCACCCTGGAGCAAGCCGCCGTAGCCCGCGTAGTGCTCATCAACGACTCGGCTGCGGCCCGCTGGAACGTGAAAATAGGCGCCGAAGTGCTTGCCCAGAAAGTAACCCAGTACATCCAGCCCAATGCTGCTTCGGCAACGGTATACACACCTTCTTTCTTGGAAAAAAGAGTGGCTGGGTTTCTGGAAACTGACTTTCAGCTGTCGGATAGGCTAGCGGGCCGTATGGGCGGGCGCGGAGAATATTCCGCATTGCTAGGCCAGTGGAATGCCGCCCCGCGCCTCGCGCTAGCCTATCAAACCACCGAAAACAGCTCCCTCTCCGGCGCCTACGGCCACTTCTTCCAAACACCCGACAACAGCTTGCTGCTGGTGCAGCCCAATCTGCGCTTCGAGCAGGCCACTCACTCGGTGCTCACGTACCAATACACCCACGACCGACAGCTGCTGCAGGTAGAGGCCTACCACAAAACCTACCGCCACCTCACCCGCTACGACGGCCCAAACATCCGCAACGCACAGGCCTACAATAACGGTGGCAATGGCTACGCCCGTGGCCTGGATATACTGTGGCGCGACCGGAAAACAGTGAAGAACCTGGAGTACTATTTCAGCTATGGGTTCCTGAATACCAAGCGCCAGTACCGCCAAGACCCAGTAGCGGCCGTGCCCACGTTTGCGGCGCGGCACAACGTGTCGGTGGTGGGGAAATATTGGGTTTCGAGCCTGCATACGCTGTTTGGAGCCACGGCCAGCTACGGCAGCCCCCGCCGCTACCACGACCTCAACGACCCTGAGCAGGCCTACAACCAGAGCCAGCTACCGAGCTACCAGGATCTGAGCCTCAACGCCAGCTACATCACCCGCCTGTTTGGGCAGTACACGGTGGTGCACCTAGCCGCCTCCAACGTGCTAGCACGCCAGAATGTGTACGGCTACCGCTTCGCCTCCCAACCTGACCTAGGCGGCAGCTACAACCGCGTAGCCATAATGCCCACCGCGCCGCGCATGCTCTTTCTGGGGGTGTTTATCTCGATTAACAAGCAGCACCCGCTGAATGTGAACGAGCGGCCAGAGTAAATGACAGTTTGTAACTCCCCTCAGATGAGGAGAGGCTGGGGGTGGTTGAAGTGGCCTAGAACGTCTCTATTTAGAACAACCTATCAGCCCGTCATGCTGAGCGGAGTCGAAGCATCTCTACTGCTTCATTGAAATAGGCTTAGGCCAGTTGGTTAGCCAGAGGTAGAGATGCTTCGACTCCGCTCAGCAGGATGGGCATTGTAAACAACGATTGGTCAACCACCCCCAACCCCTCCTCATCTGAGGAGGGGAGCTTAACACTATTCAACGCGCTTCATCCGGCTTATCCGACGGTTCGGTAACAGCAAATTTCTTGTGGGTCGGCGCTAGGCCACTTTTGACTCACCAACCACTACAAACCCTTTCTCTCATGAAAACGACCCTGTTTACTCTCGCCCTGGTTGCCGCTTCTTTTGCCGCCGTAGGCCAGTCGGCACCCGCTGCGCCCGCCGCTGCTGCTACCACTGATGCTTATACTTCGCTGATGGCTGCTACCATTCAGGAGCTGATGAGCACCGGCGACGCGGCCAAGCTGAAACAGGTAGATGCCAAGCTGGAGCGTGCGGCTACCGTGGCTCCTAAGGACTGGCTGCCCCGCTACTACCAGGCCTACGCCCGCCTCATCACCTGCTTCGTGAGCCAGGAAGATGGCGACACGAAAGACAAGTACCTCGACCAGGCCGAAGCCGCGCTGGCGCAAGCCCGAAAGCTGGGCGGCGACGCGTCGGAGCTGCTGGTGCTACAGAGCTATATCTATCAGGCCCGCCTGGGTGTGTCGCCGATGCTGCGCTCCGTGAAGTACTCCGGTATGGTAACCGAAACTCTGGCCGAAGCGAAAAAAGCCAACCCTGCTAACCCGCGCATTTATCTGGTGCAGGCCAACAATGTCTACTACACGCCCGCCATGTTTGGCGGTGGGGCCGAGGTAGCAAAGCCGCTGTACCAGGAGGCCAAAACCCGGTTTGCCGCCTTCAAGCCCACCTCTCCGCTGATGCCGAACTGGGGTGAGCGGCAGCTCGACGGCCGGTTAAAAGGCTACGAAACGGCGTCGGCCAAATAGGCCTGAGTGGCCTAGCCCCCGCGCGGCCGGCTCCAGTATCATTTCGTCTGCTTTATTTGCCTGCTTAAGGCCTTGAATATGCTTGAATCAGCTTTGTCTTCGACGCGCCCGGTCTCGGCGGAATCTGCTGCCGCGCGGGAAAACTCCGTCAAGAACCTGGGCAAGCATTATCCGCACCGGCGCTGGGCCGTGATGATGGGCCTGATGCTAGCTATGTCGTTGGGGCTGAGCTTGCTGTTTTGCCGGGGCTGCAAGATCTGGAGCGAAGATTTTCTGGTCACGTTCGGCTACAACTTCTGCTACACCACTGGCCTATGGCTGGCCAATGGCTACCCCAACGAGTGGCTAAACCGCCGCGTCGATTGGACACAGCAGCCCATTCGGCGGTTTCTGATTACGCTGTCCTTTTCGCTGGTGATGTCGTTGCTGGTCATTCTGCTGGTCACGGGCGGCTTCCTGGTGTTCTATCATCACCGGCCGCTCAGCTCGCTTACGTGGCGGCCGTTTGTGGTGCCGCTGCTCATTACAGTGGTTATTTCCCTGTTTCTGCACAGCCGCTCGTTTCTGCTGGGCTGGCGCGAAGCCGCTATTCAGGCCGAGCGCCTGCAGAAGGAAAATGCCCAGGCCCAGGCCGACTCTCTGCGCCGCCAGCTCGACCCACATTTCTTGTTCAACTCCCTTAATGCCCTGACCTCGCTGGTAGAGGAAAACCACCCGGCCCGCGCCTCCCGCTTTATCCGGCAGCTCAGCCAAGTGTATCGCTACGTGCTCGATAGTCAGGACCAGGAAGTGGTGCCGCTCGCTGAGGAAATGCGCTTCGTGGAGGCCTACCTGTTTTTGCAGCGCACCCGCCTCGGCGAAGGCGTGCAAGTAGAAATGCATCTGCCGCCCGCCACCGAATTAGAAACTT
Source organism: Hymenobacter seoulensis (assembly GCF_054780535.1). Taxonomy (NCBI): domain Bacteria; kingdom Pseudomonadati; phylum Bacteroidota; class Cytophagia; order Cytophagales; family Hymenobacteraceae; genus Hymenobacter; species Hymenobacter seoulensis. The sequence continues at coordinate 456,465 of NZ_BAAGWD010000003.1, read as the reverse complement.
TGCAAGTGCCGCCGCTGGCCGTGCAGCTGCTCCTGGAAAACGCCCTGAAGCACAATGCCACGTTGCAGCGCGACCCACTCCGCATCAATATTGAATTGGATGCCCAGGCCCGCACCCTCACGGTGCGCAACTTCCGCCGCCCGCGCCGTCTCGCCGACGGTGAATCCATGGGGCTAGGCCTGAAAAACCTGCAAGCCCGCTACGCCTTCCTGACCTCGCAGCCCGTGCTGGTAGAGCAAACCGAAGCGGAGTTTCGAGTGGTGCTGCCCGTGCTGGAACTGCGGTAGAACCTGAATGGGTTGCACAGTACAAACTTCTGCTGTCATCAAACCCGTCATTCCGAGCTTGTCGAGGAATCTCGCGTGCTGATGTCTGATTACTCTGGCAACGTCAGCCAAGCGAGATTCCTCGACAAGCTCGGAATGACGTTCTGCTAGGTTGCTTTGCTTTCGCTGAGGGGCCAAACCAAACCGCCAGCCAGATATCTGCTGGATAAATCAAACGCATAAAATCTGCATTTTCGCCTATGCCTTCCACTTCTACCTTGACTCTTAAAGCCCTGATTATTGAAGACGAGCCGCTGGCCGCCCGCCGCCTTACGGAGCTGCTGCGCAAGCAGGATCAGCCGGTAGAGATCATCGGTAAGGCCGAATCGGTGGCGGAAGCGGAGGCTTTGCTGCAGTCGTTGCGGACGGCGCCGGATGTGCTGTTTCTGGATATTCATCTGGCCGATGGGCTGAGCTTTGAGCTGTTTGAGCGCCTGGAAATCACCAGCCCCGTCATCTTCACCACGGCGTATGACAAGTATGCGCTGCGGGCCTTCAAAGTAAACAGCGTCGACTACCTCCTCAAGCCTATCGCCCCGGAGGAGCTGACGGCGGCGCTGGCGAAATTGCAGCGCCAGCGCGAAGCTACTATCCCCGCCTTCGACGCCAACCTGCTGGCTCAGGTGCTGCGCCAGGCCCAGCCCGCCAAGGAGTATAAGTCGCGGTTTGTGGTGCGGGTAGGGGAGCACCTGAAGGCCATTCCGGTGGAGCAGATTGCCTACTTCGCCAGCCTCGAAAAAGTGACGCTGCTGCACACCCGCGAAGGCCGCAAGTTTGTCGTCGACTATACCCTAGAACAGCTAGAGGGCATGCTCGATCCGACAGAATTCTTCCGCCTCAACCGCGCCTATCTGGCCCACGCCGAGGCCATCCACGACATCATTCACTACACCAACTCCCGCCTCCAAACCATCCTCAAGCCCACCGCCCCCGACAACGACACCGTGCTCGTAAGCCGCGAAAAAGTAGCCGCGTTTAAGGCGTGGCTGGATCGGTAATCAGGCTTAATGAGTAAGCGCCATATAAACCAGACCGTCATGCTGAGCGCAGTCGAAGCATCTCTACCTCTGGCTAATTAACTGGCCTAGCAACGATTCAACGAAGCGGTAGAGATGCTTCGACTGCGCTCAGCATGACAGGTACTATTGCAATGTCAGCACGCGAGATGTCTCGACCAGCTCGACATGACGTTCATTTGCAGCCGTTCTAGTAAGCTTCTTGCTCACCCTTCTAGCCAGTTCTTTACCGCTCCTGCTTTCTCTCGGCTCACCAACACCTCGTCGCTGGGCGCGGGCTGCAGCTCTAGCAGCAGCTTGCCATTGAAGTGCGGGTGCAGGCGTTGTACGGCGGGCAGTTGGGCGATGAACTGGCGGTTGAGGCGGAAAAACAGGCTAGGATCGAGCAGGCTTTCCAACTGTTCCAGGGTGTAGTCGACCACGAAGCGGCGGCCGTCGGTGGCGGCGAGGGTGGTGGTTTCGTGGCGGCTCTGGAACCAGGCCACTTGCGCGGCAGGCAAGGGCAGGAGTTGCTCCCCGCTGCGGACGAGAAAACGGGTTTTGTACTGGCGGTCGGGGCGAGGCAAGGCATCAAGCAGCCGCTCCAGTTGGTGGGCCGTGGCGTCCTTTTCGGGGAGGGTAACAGCAGCTGTTCCCGGTGCTGTGCGCCACTCGCGGAGCTTGGTGAGGGCCGCCTGCAGTTCTGCCATCTTCACGGGTTTCAGCAGATAATCGACGCTATTGGCCTTGAAAGCGCGGATAGCGTAGGCATCGTAGGCCGTGGTGAAGATGATGGGGCTGCGCACCACGGCTTGCTCGAATACTTCGAGGCTAAGTCCGTCGGCGAGTTGAATATCAGACAAAATCAGGTCGGGCGCGGGGTGGGTGTCCAGCCACTGCAAGGCGCCGGCCACGCTGTCGAGGACGGCAACGACATGCGCTTCGGGCGCGGCCTGGCCTAGCAGCCGCTGCAGCCGCTCGGCGGCCGGATATTCATCTTCGAGCAGCAAAACTGTCATTGAGAAAAGCAACGTTGAACAGAGGGAGAAGTAGGGGTTATGTGCTGGCGGTGCCCACGAAACCTTACGCTGTAGCACTGTGCATTCTGACAGGCATAAGCAGAGCAGCGGGCTTAGGGCTGAGATTCGTGAAACGGCTTCAGCAGGGCCTGAAAGAACGGCAGGTACAAGGCAAAATACCACGTCCAGGCCATAAAAAGCAGCTGCAGCGGAATCCGGAACCAGAGGTAGCGCGGGCCGGGGCCATCCGGGGCGCCGGTTTGGTAGTTGAGGTGGCCTAGCGCCGCGTGAATGTTGGCTGGCAGAATCAGCACGAAGAACAGCAGCAGGCAGTAAGCAGTACGCTCGCGCCATTCGGGGAGCAGCAGGCCCAGAGCGGCGGCCAATTCCAACACCCCCGTGGCGTACACCAGGGCTTTTTTGGCGGGCAGAAACTCCGGGAGCATCCGCATCATGCCTTGGGTAAAAGCAAAGTGCCCGATGGCGGTAAACACCAGCATGGCCGACATAGCGCCTGTTCCGGCCAGCACGAAATCAGCCTCGCCAAACACGAAATGCGTGCCAGCCGCCAGCACGCCGAATACAATCAGAAGAACAAGCAGTGGTTTCATAGCGAGCAGGGTAAATGAGTGGCCTAAGAGGCGCTGAGCAACGGCAGCCGCACCCGAAACCAACCGTCGTCGGCGCTAACTTCTACTGGCCTCGGCGCTTGCAGCAATTCGTAGCGGTGGCGCACGTTGCGTAGGCCAGTGCCGGTGCCCGGTGCCAGGCCCGCCGTGCGCGGACGCAGCGTGTTTTCTACAATGAAATAGCCAGAGGATAGGTCGGCTGTGAGGCGCAACTCTAGTGGGTGTTCCCGTGAGGCAACGTTGTGCTTTAGAGCGTTTTCTACGAGTAGCTGCACGCTGAGCGGGGCTACTAACTGGCCTAGTGCCTCGGGTGGCACGTGCTGGGTCACACGCAGGTTGTCGCGGAAACGAACCTTGTGCAGGGCCAGGAAAACATCTACAAAGGCCAACTCCTCACTGAGCAGCACGGTGGTTCGCTCACGGGCCAGCAACACGTAGCGGTACACGTCGGAGAGCTGCTCCACGAACTGCTGGGCAGGTTCGTTTTCGGGCTCGATGAGGGCGGAAAGGGTGTTGAGGGAGTTGAACAGAAAGTGCGGGTCGAGCTGGCTTTGCAGGGCTTCAAGCTGACTTTGTACGCCGGCGCTCTGGAGCTGCTCGGCCCGCCGCACGTTGTCGGCCCACTGCCGAAAGAAGTTCGAGCTTTCGTAAATCAGCTGCACCACAACCGTCGGGACCATATTCAGGCCGAACTCAAACCAGAACGTAGGCCAGTCGAGCCGGGTGTTTTGCAGCAACCCCACAATGCTATCCAGGATCAGCGTAACGACGGCCGTGATGGTGGTATTAAGTGCTGCCAGCAGCCACAAACGGCGCACGGTTTGATCAACGCGCGGGAAGCGGCGAAACAGGGCAATCCAGAGGGCCCGGCCCGTAAACCAAAAAGAGCAGGTGAACAGCAGCGAAACGCCCCAGTTAATCAGAAAGACCGGAAAGGAAGTTACATGCAGGACACCTCGCGGCAACATCACCAGCACCGACAGCACCGGGATGCCGATGAGCAGAAACCACCGGTCGTTTAGGCGGATAGGGGTGGGGCGCTCAGATGCGACGGACATAGGTTAAGATTTGCGAGGCAGCTTTTGCACGAAGCTAACCACCGCCTGCCGAAACTGAACCGGCTGCTCCAGAAAGGAATAGTGCTTGCCGGGCAGCACCGCTACTTGTTGCTTCGGGAACCGGAACGACTGCGGTGTAGCACCCGTGGTGCGGTCATCCTGGCCTACAATCACCAGCGTGGGCATGGTGAGCTGGGCCGTAGCGGGCGTGTAATCCTGACCATAATCGGGCAGGCGGCCGCTGAAGACCTGGGTAGCAAAATCCTGGTTGGCAGGTACTGCCCGAACAACGCGGCTGGCGCGGGCAGCCAGAGAATCGGCGGAGTATTGGAGCTGGTAGGCCAGTTTCTTTTGCTGAAGCGCGCCCATCACCATGCCGAAACGCTGCATCATCGGGATGTTCGTGTTAAGCTGCTCAGCGGCAGGTAGCAGGGACGTGCCATACTGCAGCATGGCTTCCAGCGAGGCCGAAGGGTTCAGCACGCTGTTCACTAAGATCAAGCCCTGCACCCGCTCGGGGTATTTGGTGGCGTAGGCCGTAGCAATGGTTCCTCCGAATGAATGCGCCATCACTACCCACCTCTCTAGGCCTAGGTGCTGCCGCAACTCTTCCAGATCCTGCACCATGCGCGCCATAGAGTAATCTTTGCGCACTGAGCTGGCCGAGCGTCCGCTACCGCGCTGGTCGAAGTACACCATCCGCAACTGGTCTTCGAGCCGGTTGCCGCCTAGCTTCTCAAACGAGTAGCTGCCCGCGCCCGGCCCGCCGTGCACAAACACGCACGGCGTCCCCTTACCCAATACCTGCACAAACAGCTTCACGGAATCCGAGGTGAGCAGGGTGGTAACGCCATTGGAGCGGGCGGACGGGTTGGTTTGCGCCAAACACTGGCCTAGGCTAGTCAGAAGTAGCAAGCAGGCAAGCAGGAAACGCAACGGACGGAGGCAGAGGCTGGTCATGGGAGTAGCAGGTAAGACTAGGCTAGTAACTGCATCAAACCTCCATAAAATTAAACCTCATTTCCAGCCGAATCGGGGCGAAATGCAGCAGGAGCAGGGCGAAGCAACGAAAGCCCTAGGGCCAATTGAAGCGCTTCGGCCTTCCGGGAAACAAGAAAGCCCAGCCGCCCGGCATTGCTGCCGGACAACTGGGCTAGGGTCCCCACCCATACTTCTTCTCTTAAATAATGGTGCTCATCCCGAGCCTGATGTTGTTGCGGTGTACCTCACAATCGGCAATGTCCAGCACGCTGTAGGCAATGAAGTTGCCGACCTGCTCGGTGGTATACAGTGTAGCTGGGTTTAGTTCGGGCGTCACTACCCCCTGGTCGAGGGCGTGTTGCACGGCGTCGCGCACGCAGTCGGCTTCCTCTTGCAGGTGGAAGTGGTCGAGGAGCATGGCGGCCGAGAGGATGGTGGCAATGGGGTTAGCAATGCCTTTGCCTTTGGCCTGCGGATAGGAACCGTGGATAGGCTCAAACAGCGCCGCCCCATCACCCACGGAGGCCGAGGGCAGCAGGCCTAACGAGCCTGCAATGACTGATGCCTCATCCGAAATGATGTCGCCGAACATGTTCTCCGTCAGGATAACATCGAACTGGCGCGGATTGAGAATGATTTGCATGGCCGCGTTGTCCACGAAAAGATAGTCGAGGGCTACGCTAGGGTATTCGGGAGCAATGCTCTGCACGGTTTCGCGCCACAGGCGAGAGGTTTCCAGCACGTTAGCCTTATCCACGAGCGTGAGCTTGTGGCGACGCGTTTCAGCGGCCTTAAAGGCGCGGTGTGCGATGCGCAGGATTTCCTCCCGCGAGTAGGTGCAATTGTCGTAGGCCCAGGTGCGGTCCTCGGAACGGCCTTTTTCGCCGAAGTAGATGCCACCGGTCAGCTCCCGGAAAATGAGGATATCAGTGCCCCGAATGCGCTCTGCTTTCAGCGGCGAATGTTCCAGTAGCTGGTCATAAGCCGTGATGGGGCGGATGTTAGCGTACAGGCCTAGCGACTTCCGTAGGCCTAGTAGCCCTTGCTCCGGACGCACTTTGGCCGTGGGGTCATTGTCATATTTTGGGTCGCCGATGGCGCCGAGTAGCACCGCATCGGCCTGGCGGCAGGCATCGAGGGTAGCATCTGGCAGCGGAGTGCCCGTGGCGTCAATAGCGCAAGCTCCCATCAACTGATAATCGAAGATAAACTCGTGCCCGAAGCGGCTCGACACCGCGCGCAGCACGCGCACCGCCTCGCCGCACACTTCGGGGCCAATACCGTCGCCCGGCAACACCACAATCCGTTTGCTTAGAATACCCATGACCGCTGCTGTTCATAAGCCGTGATGGCCGCCTCCTGGCTAATGAGAAAATCAATGTCGTCGTACCCGTTGATCAGGCACTCTTTTTTGTAAGCGTCCAGTTCGAAGCGAATAGTTTCATCCCAACCCGGTATGGTAAGCGTCTGGGCCTGCAAATCCACCGTCAGTGCGGTATTCGAGTCCTGCACTACTACCTCAAACAGCCCCTGCAGCACCTCATCAGAAACTTGCAGCGGCAGTAGGCCAATATTGAGTGCATTGCCCCGGAAAATATCAGCGAAGTAGCTGCTGATAACCACTCGGAAACCGGCGTCATACAAAGCCCACGCAGCGTGCTCCCGGCTAGAGCCGCACCCGAAGTTCTTGCCGGCTAGTAGAATCTGATGGCCTTGGTAGCGGGTATCGTTCAGCACGAAGTCGGGCTTAGGCTGCCCGTCGGCGGTGTAGCGCCAGTCGGCAAACAGGTTCTGACCGAATCCTTCGCGAGTCGTCGCCTTCAGAAAGCGCGCCGGAATGATCTGGTCTGTGTCCACATTTTCTATCGGCAGCGGCACCACGCCGGAGCGTAGTGTTTGGAATTTTTCCATGGGGTGGGGAAGATGTACGAGAGGCTATTGCTAGCTCCCCTCCTCAGATGAGGAGGGGTTGGGGGTGGTCGAAGTGGCCTAGAACGGTAACTAAGACTAGTTCTAGTTGAGGTTCAACGATTAGTCAACCACCCCCAGCCCCTCCTCATCTGAGGAGGGGAGCTAGCACTAGTAGTCTAATTCAAATACTGTGTAATATCCACTAAGCGGCCTTCCACCGCTGTAATTGCGGCTACCAGCGGACTGGCAAGCAGGGTGCGGGCGCCGGGGCCTTGTCGACCTTCGAAGTTGCGGTTGGAGGTAGAGACGCAGTAGGCACCGGCCGGAATCTTGTCATCGTTCATGGCTAGGCAGGCGCTGCAGCCTGGTTCGCGCAGTTCAAAGCCAGCGTCGGCTAGGACCTTGTCGATGCCTTCGGCAATGGCTTGCTGCTCTACTTGCTTGGAGCCGGGCACTATGATGGCCTCCACGTGGGCCGCTTTCTGTTTGCCCCGCACGTAGGCCGCTACCGTGCGCAAATCCTCAATGCGGGAGTTGGTGCAACTGCCAATAAACACGTAGTTGATTTCCTTGCCCAGCAGCGACTCGCCCGGCTGAAAGCCCATGTAGCGCAACGATTTATCGAAGCTGGTAGCCTCGCTACCCCCGTTGAGCACCGGAATGTTGGCTGAAAGCGGAATGCCCATGCCAGGGTTGGTGCCGTAGGTAATCATGGGCTGAATGGACGAGGCATCGAACTGCAGCTCGGCATCAAACACGGCGTCCTCATCGGAGTACAGTGTCTGCCAGTGCGCTACGGCCCGGTCCCAATTCTCGCCCTGGGGCGCAAAGCGCCGGCCTTGCAAGTAGTTGAAGGTTGTAGCATCCGGGGCAATGAGGCCGCCGCGGGCACCCATCTCAATGCTCATGTTGCAGACCGTCATGCGGCCTTCCATGCTCAGGGCACGAATGGCGCTGCCCGCGTACTCCACGAAGTAGCCTGTAGCGCCACCCGTGCCCAGCTGAGAAATGACATACAGAATCAAATCCTTAGCGGATACACCGGGCCGTACATCGCCATCGAGGGTAATGCGCATGCGCTTGGGCTTGTCTAGCAGCAGGCACTGCGAGGCCATTACTTGGGTCACCTGGCTCGTGCCGATGCCGAATGCAATGGTGCCGAACGCGCCGTGGGTAGAGGTGTGGCTGTCGCCGCACACCATGGTCAGGCCCGGCTGCGTGATGCCCAGTTCCGGCCCAATTACGTGCACGATACCCTGGTACTGGTGGCCTAGGCCATAGAGCTCCACGCCAAACTTGGCGCAGTTCTCCGTGAGTTTGTCTACCTGCGAGCGGGACAGCGGATCCTGGATGGGCTGGTCTTGATGGCGCGTGGGAACGTTGTGGTCGGCGGTGGCAACTATCTGCTCGGGGCGGCGCAGGGTAAGGCTGCGGGCCGTCACTTCGTCAAATGCCTGGGGGCTCGTGACTTCGTGAATCAGGTGACGGTCGATGTAAAACACCGTGAGGCCGCCAGCTACTTCACGCACCACGTGCGCTTCCCAGATTTTATCAAATAAGGTTTTAGACGACATGAGAGTGGGGTGGGATGGTTAATCAGAACGACATGCTGCTAGTACTGCTACTCCACCGTCACCAACTGCTCCTGCTCCACCATCACGTGCAAGTCCTCGTCAACCACTTCTTTCTGGCGGTCGGCGAGGACAAGGAAGGAGGCGTAGGCCTTATTGAGTGCGGTGCGGTCGAAGTCGTAGCCGATTTTCTGGAGGCGGTAGGCCAGGGCAGCGCGGCCGGAGCGGGCCGTGAGCACAATGGCCGAATCGGGCATGCCCACTTCGCGTGGGTCGATGATTTCGTAGGTTTCGCGGTGCTTGATAACGCCGTCCTGGTGGATACCGCTGGAGTGCGAAAACGCGTTAGCGCCCACAATAGCCTTGTTTGGCTGCACCGGCATCGACATGAGGTGCGACACCATGGCCGAGGTTTCGGCGAGCAGTTTGGTGTTGATGCCCGTCTCGAAGTTGAGGTAGGGATGCTGACGCAGCACCATCACAGCTTCCTCCAAGGCGGTATTGCCGGCCCGCTCACCCACGCCATTAATGGTGCACTCCACTTGCTGCGCTCCGTTGAGCACGCCGGCAATAGAGTTGGCCGTGGCCATGCCCAAATCGTTGTGGCAATGGGTGGAGAGGCGCACGTGCTCAATGCCACGCACGTTGTCCACGAGGTATTTAATCTTAGCGCCGTACTCACTCGGTAGGCAGTAGCCCGTAGTATCGGGAATATTGAGCACGGTAGCGCCGGCGCGAATAGCAGCCTCACAGACTCGAGCCAAAAACTCGTTATCTGTGCGCCCCGCGTCCTCGGCGTAAAACTCCACGTCCTCCACGAAGGACTTGGCCAGCTTCACCGCCGCCACGGCGCGCTCCAATACCTTCTCTGGGGTAGTGCAGAGCTTGAATCGGATGTGCGAATCAGAGGTGCCAATACCGGTGTGAATGCGCGGGTACTTGGCTGATTTCAACGCCTCAGCGGCCGTAATAATATCATTCTCCACGGCTCTCGAAAGGCCGCACACGGTGGCGTAGCGCGTTTGGGCCGCAATGGCCGCTACTGCTGCAAAGTCGCCGGGGCTTGATACCGGAAAACCAGCCTCAATTACGTCAACACCTAGTAGCTCTAGCTGTCGGGCAATGAGGAGTTTCTCGTCGCGGTTCAGCTTGCAGCCCGGCACCTGTTCCCCGTCGCGCAGGGTCGTGTCGAAGATGTGGATTTTTTGAGTTGCCATGTCGATAGGGTTCTGTCAGCGAAATGTGCTGCCCGCAAGTACATGGCTTCGGTGTGCGAATGAAAACAGTCAGTCGGCACGCCTACTATTTCTAAAAGTTGATTTATAAATTATAAAATACTGATAATGAGTAGGTAGTGTATTGGTGAAATACAACGGCCAACACAGTAAAGAACGAAGCTCCCCTCCTCAGATGAGGAGGGGCTGGGGGTGGTTGACCAATCGTTGTACACAAGAAACTGACATGCTAAGCGGAGCCGAAGCATCTCTACCGCTTCGTTGTACAGGCCTAGGCCAGTTGGTTAGTCAGCGGTAGAGATGCTTCGACAGGCTCAGCATGACGGGCTGATAGGTTGTTCTAAATAGAGTCGTTCTAGGCCACATCAACCACCCCTAGCCCCTCCTCATCTGAGCAGGGGAGACGAACCTTCTAACCCACTAGGTCGATTACACCAGTAAACTTAAGAAGTCTTGCTTGCCGTTGAGGTATTCGTAGCCGAAGCCTTCGGCGGCCATGCGCAACTGAATTCCTTCTATGTCGTGAGGGCGCTGGACTTCTAGGCCTATAAAGACAGGACCTTTTTCCTTGTTGTTCTTCTTGATGTACTGAAACTGGATGATGTCGTCGCCTTCGTGGAGGACGTTGTTCACGAAGCGGCGGAGGGCGCCGGGCTTCTGGTTGAAGGTGACCAAGAAATAGTGCTTGCGACCTTGGTGGCGCATGGCCCGCTCCTTGATGTCCTCCATGCGGGTGATATCGTTGTTGGAGCCGCTGAGCACGCACACCACGGTTTTCCCTCTGATCTGGTCGGCGTACTGGTGTAGGGCCGAGACGCTAAGCGTGCCCGCTGGTTCTAGCACGATGCCTTCCTCGTTGTACATCTTCAGCAGGTCTTCGCAGACTTGGCCTTCGGGCACCAGCGCCACCTCATCTAGTAGCTCCCGGCATAGTTCAAACGTCAGTTCGCCAGGGCACTTTACCGCCGCTCCATCCACGAAGCTCTCGATGTGCTCTAGGGGTTGGCGTAGGCCAGTCTGGATAGCGCGCTGCATAGAAGGCGCCCCTAATGGTTGCACCCCAATGAGCTTAGTATGAGGGCTCAGCTGCCGAAACACGCTGCTAACGCCCGAGGCCAGACCACCACCACCAATAGGCATAAAGCAATAATCGATGGAGCCGGGGGCGTCGCGCAGTATCTCTAGGCCTACCGTGGCTTGCCCTTCCACAATAGCTAGGTCATCGAATGGGTGCACGAATGTGCTGCCGCGCTGGTCGCAGAAGTCTTTTGCCGCCTTGTAGGTATCGTCGAATGTGGCACCGGTCAGGATAACTTCCACTTGGTCTTTGCCGAACAAGCGCACCTTATTTACCTTCTGAGCTGGGGTGAGGGCAGGCATAAAAATATACCCTCGTAGCCCCAGCAACTGACAAGCGTAGGCCACTCCCTGTGCATGATTACCCGCGCTGGCGCACACCACATCCTGCCCCGACTGATCCCTGCTCAGGCCAGCCATCTTGTTATATGCCCCCCGAATTTTGTAGGAACGAACCACCTGCAGATCCTCACGCTTTAGATATACCTGCGCTCCGTAAGCGTCCGATAAGCCTAGGTTGTGTTGCAGCAGCGTTTTGTAAATCACGCCATCGAGCGTGCGCGCTGCCCGTTCCACGTTTTCCAGGCGTACCGTTGGGGCAGAGGTGAGAGTGTCTTGTTCCATAGAGGTAGTTGTGAGCACCAAAAAAGAACGTCATGTCGACCGGAGCGAGACATGACGTTCTTCTAGATTCAGTAATGTAGTTAGCTTAGTTCTTCTACCTTCTCGGTGGCTTTGGAGCGTAGCTCGCGCACCGTGGCGCCCGTCTGCCACAGCTCCGAATCGCGTACTTCCTTCAGTTCCGCTTCCAACTCCTTGCGGTAGCCGGGGGTAGAGCCGCGCTGGATAGTACGGGCGGCTTCCTGGCCGGAGGCCACGCTGTCGTAGAGTTCGTTGAGAACGGGCAGGGTAGCGTCGCGGAAGCGGCCTTTCCAGTCGAGGGCGCCGCGCTGGGCGGTTACGGAGCAGTTGCTGAACATCCAGTCCATGCCGTTTTCGCCAACTAGTGGCACGAGGCTTTGGGTGAGTTCTTCTACGGTTTCGTTGAAGGCTTCGGAAGGGGAATGGCCGCGCTGGCGCAGCACTTGATATTGAGCCTCGATGATGCCCGCCAATGCGCCCATCAGCACGCCCCGCTCACCAGTGAGGTCGGAGTAGACTTCGCGCTTGAAGTCGGTTTCAAATAGGTAGCCTGAGCCAACGCCAATGCCGAGGGCAATGGCCTTTTCGTAGGCCTGTCCGGTAGCATCCTGGAATACCGCAAACGACGAGTTCAGGCCACCACCCGCCACAAACAGGCGGCGCAGGCTGGTGCCGCTACCCTTGGGGGCTACCAATACCACGTCCACATCAGCGGGCGGAACGATGCCGGTTTGGTCGTTGAAGGTGATGCCGAAGCCGTGCGAGAAGTACAGTGTTTTGCCGGGCGTCAGCTTGGCTTTCAGCGTAGGCCACACCGCAATCTGGCCGGCATCGGAAAGTAGGTTGGCGATGATGGTGCCGCGTTCTGCTGCTTCCTCAATGTCGAACAGCGTTTCGCCTTCTACCCAACCATCGGCCTCGGCCTTACTCCAAGAGGCGGAGTCGCGGCGCTGCCCGATGATGACGTTGAAGCCGTTGTCGCGCAGGTTTAGTGCCTGGCCGGGGCCCTGCACGCCGTAGCCAATCACGGCAATGGTTTCGTCTTTCAGAATAGCCCGGGCTTTCTCTAAAGGAAATTCGTCGCGGGTCACTACGTGCTCTTCTACGCCGCCAAAATTGATGGTTGCCATGATGTTGGGTATTGGGTTGGAAGATGAAAATGTCGTTTTGTTGGTTTTCAGGCCGTCATGCTGAGCGGAGTCGAAGCATCTTTACCTCTGACTAACTACCAGGCCTAGACCTCTACAACGAAGCAGTAGAGATGCTTCGACTCCGCTCAGCATGACGTTCTTTTTGCTCACGATGGCGGGTGTTTTCACATCGTGAACACTTTGTCGCGGCTGTTGAGGTAGTCGTTTTCACTGACCTCGTGGCTGGGTTCCACTCGCTCAAACTCGCGGAGTTTATGGTGGAAGCCTTGGCTGTTTTTGATGATGGCAATGCGGGCCGAGCGCACAAACTCAATGAGGCCATAGGGGGCCAAAACGGATAGAAGTTTGTCGGTTTCCTCACGGTGGCCAGTGGTTTCGAATACCGTGTAGTCTTTCCGAATCACCACAACGCGGGCGCCATGTTCCCGTAGCAGTCGCTCCACAATCACGCGCTCGGCAATAACGTCGGTGGGGACTTTGTACAGCGCCATTTCCTGCCAGATCACGTCCTCGTTGGTATTGAAGTACACCTTCAGCACCTCGATCTGCTTTTCAATCTGCCGGGCAATTTTGCGCACTACCTCCTCGGTTTCCACCACCACAATATTGAAGCGGTGAATGCCTTCAACTTCCGAAGGCGACGTGTTGAGACTCTCGATGTTGATTTTGCGCCGAGAGAAAATGATGGCAATGCGGTTCAGCAGTCCCACCTGATTCTCGGTGTAGGCCGTGATGTTGTACTCCTGCCGTTCGATGGGTTGCTGATTCATGGTTATAAGGGGTAGCTACTAAGCCTTTCTGCTGAGCCTGTCGAAGCATCTCTTGCGCTTCGTTGTAGAGGCTTAGTCCAGTAATTAGTCAGCGGTAGAGATGCTTCGGCTGCGCTCAGCATGACGTTCTTTTTTTGATCTGTCGGACCGCGTTCTATTTCAGTCGGATTTCACTTACTCCGCAGCCTTGCGGCACCATGGGGAAGATGTTGTTCTCCTTCGTCACCATTACTTCCAGCAGGAAGGAGCCGGGGTGCTCCAGCATTTCGCGCAGGGCTGGTTGCAACTCGGGGCGGCTGTCTACGCGGCGGCCGGCAATGCTGTAGCCACGGGCCACGGTCACGTAATCGGGGCTGGCAATATCCACGAAGGAGTAGCGCCGGTCGTGGAACATCTCCTGCCACTGGCGCACCATGCCCAAAAACTGGTTATTGAGCAGCAAAATCTTCACATTGACGCCGGTCTGCATGATGGTGCCCAACTCCTGAATCGTCATCTGAATGCCTCCGTCGCCGATAACAGCTACTACCGTGCGCTCCGGTGCACCAAACTTGGCCCCGATGGCGGCCGGTAGAGCAAAGCCCATGGTGCCTAGGCCACCGCTGGTAATGTTGCTGCGGGTGTGATTGAGCTTGGCGTAGCGGCAAGCTACCATCTGGTGCTGACCTACATCAGTCACGATGATGGCCTCACCTTGGGTCAGCTCATTCAGCTGCTGAATTACTTCGCCCATAGTCAACTCGTCGGAGGTCGGGAACAGCTCATCCTGAATGACGGCGGCTATTTCTTCGGCGTCGTGCTCCATAAATCGTTGCCGCCACTCGGGGTAGGTGCGGGCTTCCAGTAGCTCAGTGAGCATAGGTAGGGTTTCCTTGCAGTCGCCCCACACCGGCACGGTGGCCTTCACGTTCTTATCGATTTCCGTGGGGTCGATGTCGAGGTGAATGATTTGGGCTTGCTTGGCATATTTATCCAAGCGGCCCGTTACCCGGTCGTCGAAGCGCATCCCGATGGCAATGAGCACGTCGCACTCGTTGGTCAGCACGTTAGGGCCATAGTTGCCGTGCATGCCTAGCATGCCCACGTTTAGCGGGTGGCCGGTGGGTAGGGCGCCAGCGCCAAGAATGGTCCAGGCGGCTGGAATGCCGCTTTTCTCAATAAACTGCTTGAATTCCTGCTCGGCCTGGCCTAGCAATACGCCTTGGCCCCAGAGCACAAACGGCCGCTTGGCTTGGTTGATGAGGGCGGCTGCCTGCGCCACGTACTCGTGCCGAATAAGTGGCCTAGGCCTATAGCTGCGGATGTGCGTGCAGGGTTGGTACGGCTCAAAGTCAGCTTTCTGAATCTGAGCGTTTTTGGTGATATCAATCAGCACCGGACCAGGCCTACCGCTGCGCGCGATGTAGAAGGCTTTGGCCAGTACCTCCGGAATCTCACTCGCGTCCGTTACCTGGTGGTTCCACTTGGTAACCGGGGTAGTGATGTTGATGATGTCGGTTTCCTGGAAGGCATCGGTGCCCAGCAAATGTGCAAATACCTGCCCCGTAATGCACACTAGTGGCGTGCTGTCAATCTGGGCGTCGGCTAGGCCAGTTACGAGGTTGGTAGCGCCGGGGCCACTGGTCGCGAAGACTACACCCACCTTGCCCGACGAACGCGCATAGCCCTGGGCCGCGTGAATGCCGCCCTGCTCATGGCGCACCAGCACGTGGTTCAGCTGCTCCTTGAAGTCGTAGAGCGCATCATAAATCGGGATGATAGCGCCGCCAGGGTAGCCGAACACAGTGTCCACGCCCTCCGCCAGCAGCGCGTGCAGCGTAGCCTGCGCCCCCGAAAGCGTTTGGGTGCTAGGCTCCGCCGTGGCTACGGCCGTTTCAGGCGAGGTTGGCGCGGGCTGGGGTTGTGGGTTCAAGTACATGGTCTTCCTGGTAATCGGTGATACAGCCGCGGCTCGCGTCGCTGACCGTGCGGATATACTTCAGCAGCACGCCTTGTTGCACGTTGGGCCGGGGCCGCTGCCACTGCTGGCGGCGTAGCTCCAGCAAGGCGTCATCTACTTGCACATCTATAGTGTTGGTGCCGGCGTCCAGCACAATCCAGTCGCCATCTTCCACCAGCGCGATGGTGCCGCCATCGTAGGCCTCGGGGCAGACGTGGCCAATCACGAAGCCGTGCGTGCCACCTGAGAAACGGCCGTCTGTAATGAGCGCCACCTTGTCGCCTAGGCCAGCGCCAATGATGGCCGAGGTAGGCTTGAGCATTTCCGGCATGCCGGGTCCGCCCTTGGGCCCCACATAGCGAATCACGACCACGTGACCCGGCTGAATCTTACCCTGCGTGATGCCTTCGTTCAGCTCTTCTTCGGAGTTGAACACAATGGCCGGACCTTCAAACCGCAGGCCTTCTTTCCCCGTGATTTTGGCCACGGCGCCTTTCTCGGCCAGATTGCCATACAGAATCTGAATATGGCCATCGGCTTTGATGGGGTTGTCCAGGGGGCGCAGCAAATCCTGCTCGGCACCCAATGGCTGCACGTTGGCGAGGTTTTCGGCCAGGGTTTGGCCCGTTACCGTCAGCAGGTCGCCGTGGAGCAGGCCTAGGTTGAGCAAGGTTTTCATCACGGCCGGCACACCGCCCAGGGCCGAGAGGTCTTCCATTAAATACTTGCCACTGGGCTTGAGGTCGGCCAGCACCGGCGTGCGGTTGCTTACCGCCTGAAAGTCTTCCATAGTAAGGTGCACGCCGGCAGCGTGGGCAATGGCAATCAGGTGAAGCACCGCATTGGTAGAGCCGCCGAGTACGGTGGTCATTACCAGGGCATTTTCAAAAGCCTCTCGCACCAGAATGTCGCGGGGCTTGAGGTCGAGTTCGAGCAGGCGGCGCAGGTAGGAGCCGGCCGTGAGGCACTCCTGCTGCTTTTCCTGGCTCACTGCCGGGGAGGACGAGGAAAACGGGACGCTCATGCCCAGCGTTTCAATGGCCGCCGCCATGGTGTTGGCTGTGTACATGCCCCCACACGCCCCCGGACCCGGGCAGGCGTTGTGGATGATGCCCTTGTAATCCTCGTCCGATATCTGCCCCTGCAGCTTCTTGCCGTAGGCCTCAAAGCACGACACAATGTTGAGCTGCTGCCCCTTAAACGTGCCGCCCTTGATCGTGCCTCCATACACCATCAGGGAGGGCCGGTTAAGCCGTGCCATGGCAATGAGGGCACCGGGCATATTCTTATCGCAGCCCATCACGCAGGCCAGCGCGTCGTAGTTGTGCGCCCCAGCCATGGCTTCAATAGAATCGGCAATGATTTCCCTAGAAACCAAGGAGTAGCGCATGCCTGCCGTGCCGTTGGTAATTCCGTCGCTGACCCCAATCGTGTTAAACCGCAGCCCCACCAAGCCTTGCTCTTGCACGCCCACTTTCACCTGGTCGGCGAGGCCATTGAGGTGCATGTTGCAGGTATTGCCCTCAAAGCCCGTGGAGCAAATGCCCACAAACGGCTTGTGCAAATCAGCATCCGAAAGCCCTGAGCCAATGAGCATGGCTTGGGACGCCGGCAGGCTGTCGTCCTGGGTGTAGATGCGGCTGTATTTGTTCAGGGTCATTGCGGCGGGGTGTTTGTGCTGTTTTATCGGAGAAAAAGAACGTCATGTCGAGCTTGTCGAGACATCTTGCTCGAATCGTTGGAGTGGCCTAGCAACGTCAGCACGCGAGATGTCTCGACAAGCTCGACATGACGTTCTTGGGAAGTGGTAGAGATGCTTCGGCTCCGCTCAGTATGACGTTCTTTTTGGTTGGTTTTGGCTTCTAGGCCACTACCTACCGTTGCTCCGCGTAGCTGGCGTTGCGGCTCACCGCTTGCCCCGTTACAAGAGCGTGGTAGTGGCCGGCGAGCATGCCGCCGATGGAGTGCTGGAACGACTTTTCAAACACCACATCATCCACCGAAGCAATACCGATAACCTCGGCCGCGGTGCCCGTCATGAAGGCCGCTGAAGCAGTGTGCAGCTCCTCTGGCTTAAAGAATTTCTCATGCACCGTGATGCCAGCCTCGCGGGCCAGATCGATAATGGTATTGCGGGTAATGCCGCGCAGAATGCTGCCCTGTGGAGCCGTGTACAGCTCGCCGTCGCGCTCGAAGAAGAAGTTGGCACCCGGCCCTTCCGCCACGTAACCGTTCATGTCTAGCAGCAGGGCCTCGTCATAGCCGCGGCCCTTGGCCTCTGTGCTGGCAATAATGGAGTTAACATAGTGGCCGCCTACTTTGGCTTCGATAGGAACCGCTTTGGGGTTGGGTCGCTCATAGGGCGAGATGGTGAGGCGCAGGCTCTGGTCGCCTAGGTATTTGCCCCATTCCCACACCGCAATCAGCAGGTTGCTAGTGGTGGCGGCTTTCAGGCTCATGTTGGGGGTAGCGGCAAACACCAGCGGCCGGATGTACGCATCCGTCAGGTTGTTGCGTTCCAGTACTTCATAGCTGATGCGCGTGAGCTCCTCTACCGAATACTCCAGCGGCAGCCCAATACTCTTACACGAGTAATGCAGCCGCTCGTAGTGCTCCTCTGCCTTGAAAATGCGGGTTCCGGCCGGCGTATTGTAGGCTCTGATTCCCTCGAATACGGAGTAGCCGTAGTGCAAGGATTGGGCATACACGCCGCAGGTAGCCTGCTCAGCCGGCACGAACTCGCCATCTAGAAAGGCAACTGTGTTACTAGTGAAATACATGGTAGTAGGAGAGCTAAGGGAGAAAAACTGGCTATGAAAAAGCCTTTCCGAGCGTGGGGCTGAGAAAGGCTAGTCGAAACAGGACAATGCGCTTCCTTTCAGCCCGGCAGTGGCAGAATAATGACTAGCTGGATGAGGCGGAAAACAGAGGTCATGGAAATCGAAAGTGAAAAGAGGAAGAGGGCAGAGGGAGTGGCCTACCGGAGCCTTGGTTTGCTGCAATTCTTTGGAGAGAGTAGCAGCCGCTAATAGTATCTCCGGAAGGTGTGGCCTGCGTAAGTATGGCTCGCCAGCCGGCCGTTACAAGAGGAAGAAATATTGCGGACCAAGAAGTGGAAAAGTGCTCAGGCATATCATCTTTACGCTCTATTGATGAGCGCAAGTACACTAGCTTATGCTAAGCCTTAAAACGTTTTTCTTACTTCACTACTATTTCTAATATTTGGTTTTTATTCGGTAAAATATTGATAGATAATAACTTGTATTTTCCCCAAATACGATGCCCAACGAAAATTCCGATCCGGTTTTTCAATTAATCAAGACCCTGACCCGCACTGAAAAGCGGCACTTCCGGCTGTTTGCCAACCGGCAGGGCTCCACTGATGGGCTGAAGTTCCTGCAGCTTTTCGATGCGTTGGACGGGCAGGAGAAGTACGATGAGGAGCGCGTGCTGGCCCAGGTGCCAGCCATTAAGAAAGTGCAAGTAGCCAACCTAAAGGCGAACTTGTACCGGCAGTTGCTGTCGAGTTTGCGCATGTACCACGCCAGTCACAACCTCGATATTCAGCTGCGGGAGCAACTTGATTATGCCCGGGTGCTTTACAATCGGGGCCTCTATCAGCAGAGCCTACGCATGCTGGAAAAAGTGAAAGCCTCAGCGCGGCAGGCCGAAATGCAGCACATTGTACTACTAGCCCTTGATTTTGAGAAGCTAATTGAAGGACAGTATATCACGCGCAGCTTGCGTGGACGGGCGCGGGAGTTATCGGACGAGGCGACCAGTACTGTAGCGCACGTTTCGCAGGAGCACGAACTGTCCAACCTGGCGCTTCGCATGTACGGTCGATACCTCAAAATCGGGCACACCCGCAATCAGCAGGACTACGAGAAAATAACGGCCTACTTCCGCGACGGTTTGCCTGCAATGGACCCGCGGGAAGCGGGCTTTTATGAGCAACTGTATTACTACCAGGCCCATGTCTGGTACTACACCATCACACAGAACTTCCGGCTGTGCTTCCGCTATGCGCAGAAATGGGTAGATCTGTTTGAGAACAACCCTCTTATGCGGGAGCAGCAGGCCATGTTGTACATCAAAGGCCTACACAACCTGTTGATTACGGCTCACAATATGCTGTATTACAGCAAATTTGAGCAGGTGCTAGCGCAACTGGAGGCCTACGCTGCCGACCCCAACCGGTACTCGAACCCGAACATTGAAATGCTGCTGTTCCTGTACATCTACACGAACCGGCTCAATGGGTATTTCATGCGCGGGCAGTTCACGGAGGGCCTCACCATCATTCCGGAGTTGCTAGAAAAGCTGGACCACTTCCGCATTCAGCTCGACTCGCACCGGCGGTTGGTGTTCTACTATAAAATTGCCAGCCTTTACTTCGGCAGTGGCCAGCCCGATAAGGCCATTGAGTACCTTAATAAGGTTATCTATTTCAAGGAGGCGAGCCTGCGCGAAGACATTCAGTGCTTTGCCCGCATTCTGAACCTGATTGCCCACTACGAAGCCGGCCGCGACGAAGCGCTGGATTACCAAATCCGCTCGGTGTACCGTTTCCTGGGCAAAATGAACGACCAGCAGCAGATGCAGGAAGCCATCTTCCAGTTCTTGCGCAACCTCGGCGATGTGGCTCCTTCTCAGCTAAAAGAGGCCTTTATCCAGCTCAAAGACAAGCTCGTGCGCATTGCCGAAAACCCTTTTGAGCGCCGGCCTTTTCTCTACCTCGATATCATTTCCTGGCTCGAAAGCAAAATCGAAAACGTGCCGGTGCAGGAGGTGATCCAGCGCAAATTCAAGCAGTTGAAGTAGGAGGATGACGTGGTGAATAGTGAGGAGGGTACAGGACGAAGTAAAATAGAACGTCATTAAACAGGCCGTCATTTCGAGCGCAGTCGAGGAATCTCGCGTGCTGACGTTGCAATGGTAATCCTGACGTCAGCACGCGAGATTCCTCGACTGCGCTCGGAATGAGGGCCTATATATCCTATCTACCTACATATCCTGCCTCTAAAACAGGGGCAACCCGTGCACGGCCTGTATAAACAATGCCGCCACCAAGCCGGCATAGAGCAACGCCCCTAGCCACGTGAGTAGCACCGCTCGACTAGGCACGGTTCGGGCCAGAAGCCACCCTAGCAACGGCACGGCTTGTAAGGCGTGCAGGCCTAGGAAGTGGGCGATGCGCAGGTCGCCGGCGCGGGTGCTCCAGCCGAGGCCGGGGAGGCCGGGGCCACCATCGGGGGCGCCCACCGTGTGCTGGTTGAGGTGAATCATCATGCCACCGAGCACGCTTCCAATAAGGAAGAGCAACAAGCCTAGGCGCACGCCCCATACGTAGCCAGCGGGGCCGTGCGGGCGGTGTCGCCACACCAAGTACACGGCCCACATGGTAAGCACGGTATTCAGCAGGATGAACACGCCCATCAGGTTGAAAACCAGCATATCGAAGGTGCTGGCGATGTTGTAGTGGGAGGTGGTGCCCCGTGCGGCCTGGCCCGAAATGCACACCATTTCAACCACCATGCTCAGGCCTACTCCCCAGCTGATGCGGCGCACGGCGCGTTGGGCCTGGGAGGGCAGATCGGCCAGCAGCCAGGCCAGCGTCCAGAGGTAGAGGAGGCCCGATAGGGCAAACTTCAGGGGCTTCACCCACACCGGTACGCCTGTCACCAACCGATGGTCGAAGGGCAAAAGCACGATGGCCAACAGCAGAAACCCTACGTGCAGCCAACCCGCCCCCGACAACACCGGATTCACGCGGTGCAGCACCCGAAGCCAGTCGGCGGCATAGGCCAGCGGTAACGCCACGTGCCGGGATAAAGGGCGCAGGGTACCGGTTGAGGTTGTTTTCAAGGGTAGGAAAGTAGACATGGCGACGGAAAACTAACGCGTGGCAGAGGAGGCGGAAGTAGCAACATCGCGGCCATAAAAACGCCGCACCAAAGAGTACAGAAGCAGCCCCACTGGCCCAAACAAGAACGTGAGCAGAAGGCACGGCACGAGCAGCAAGTGCGGCACCCCGCGCCGCCGCGCATCGAGGCTTTCCCAGATGCCGAGGCACAAATCGAAGCACAGGTAATGCACCCAGCCCGCCAGCAGCGCCCACGGGTTGCGGAACAAGGCTGCTACCCCGGCCAAAGAGCTAAACCCACCTTCGGAACCATGAGGCCCAATATAGTGCAAGCCAATTAGGAGGGCATACGCCGCGGCCAGCAGGAGTGGCAGGGCCCCGCTCAGTACTAGGCGCTGCGTTACGTACCAGCGTGGCGCCAGCACCAGCAAGGCCCAACCCAGCATAGCAACGGGGTTAGCCAGCGAAAACAGAACGTCGGGTTGCAGTACCATATAGACCTAGTAGCGGATGACGCCGTAAACATGGAGATAATGGAGGTGTTTGTCAGGGTAAAACGGGGTGAAACCGCCGTTACACCGGGTCAACCGTACTAGGGCATGTGGTGAGCCAAAATGCCATGCCCCTGATTTCCTCGCCGGAGAACGTATTTTTGTGCCGTGAATGCCGCCTGTCTATCCCGTTTGTTTGCCTTATCTATCCCGCTAGCCCTACTGCCCGGCCAAACCGCCTGGGCACTTGCTGATAGTACCTTTGTGCGCCAGGCGCACCGCCGGCCGGTGTTTCAGTTTGATCAGAGGTTCTCTATTCTGAATGGCAAAGTAGTTGGAATCAACGGAATAAAAGGCGGTATAGAATGGCGCGGCCGTTGGCGGGCAGGCATAGGTCTGTACCGGCTTTCTGGAGGCGTACCAACGCGTATTGCGCAGCCCATCGGGACGCCAGCTGGTACCCGCGACGAGGTCCGGTTTCGCTATGTGGTGGCGTATGGCGAGTACGTGTTCATCGGGAACAAGCGCTGGGAGCTGAGTACGCCCTTGCAGCTGGGCGCGGGCAGCTACTATACTAAATACTACTTTCCGGATGGCGGCGTGCGCCGAACCAACAACGAAGTGCTATTTATGGTAGAGCCCTCTATTGCGGCCCATTACCGGGTATTTCGGTGGATTGGGGTGGGTGCCGGAGCAGGGTATCGGCAGGCCATAGCGGCGGGCCAGCAGCCCGAGGATGAAATGAGCGGCGTCATTTTCTTCGGGCGGGTTAAGCTTTTTCTGAGCGACTTTATTCGGGTGGTTAGGGGGCGGCAGCGCTTGTTTTCGCAGCGCGGACTTCGCGAAGACCCGCCACCCGTTACCCCTTTGCCCGCCCCGCAACCCTAGTAAAACCAGTTTGTACGCCAGTAAAAGGAACGGCTGCGCACCCGTCGGGCCGCGCCTAAAAACAGCCTCGCCCGGCGCCTAGCTTTGTAGCCAGATGCCGGGCGAGGCTGCTTCAGAGGGAGCAGATGTTGCCGTTAGCGCGCGGCGCCTATGGCTTTAGCCGAGGTAGGGCGGCGCAGCACATAGCGACGCACATATTCGCTAGGCTCACCTTTGGTGTAGTTAATGGGGTGCTCCATAATCTGCACAATTTCCCAGCCCAGGCTGCCCATGTAGTTGAGGGCGCTGATAGTGGTAGCAAACACCTGAATTTTGCCGGCCTCGCGCACTACCTGCTCCGAGCCGCCCAGCTTCTCGTAGCCGTAGCCGAAGTCAACGAAGATGTCGCCGCTTTTTTCTTTTTCGGCTTTGCCCAGGTTAATGGCGCCCGTGCGCATCAGTTCGCAGAACTCGTACCGAACAGGCTCGGCCTGCATAGGGCGCACTGCTGCCGGAGCCGACTGTGCCTGAACGTGTGCCGCCGAGCCCAGCAGTGTGGCCAGCAGCAGCGTGGAGAAAAGGTGTTTCATGAGGTGAATGGTTGGAGAAGTTAGACGAGGATCTGGAGTGGCGGGCAAAAGTTACAGGGAAAGATGTGGTAGTGGTACCGGCTCTTTCCCTGTATTTTAGAATCTAGGTTAGTTGTAGTTGGGCAGCAACCGGTACTTGCGGCCGTATTCCAGCATCTGCTGCGAGAAGTCAGTGGGGTATTCCACTTTCACGTCCACCACTTTACCGTCCTGCAGTACGGGCACCAGCTTGGGCTGGATGAAGCCAGCGTAGGGGGCAATGTTGAGCTTTGAGTAGCGAGCCAGCACTTCCTTGTGCAGGGCTGGGTCAACCTTCACGCCGTAGGTTTCAATTAGGTTTTTGCCGGCCGCATAGTCCCCCTCGCTGGTGATGCGCTGGAGCTCGCGCAGTAGCTGCCCAAACAGGCCGCGTAGCTTCCCGTAGTCGTTCACCCGGAAATACGTGTTGCCGTCGCGGGTTATCTTCTCGATGACGTTGTCTTTGCTACCTTTCTCGAAAGCCCATTTCGCTACCATCTGGCGGTTGCGCATGTGAGCTTCTTCTACGGTTTCACCGAGTTGGAGGCGCACCAGCTGCGTCATCAGGCCGTTGCGGATGTAGTTGTCATACTCGGCTTTGGCTACGTCGGCGGAGGGCACCACGCCCAGCTGGGTTAGCTTGGGGTCGGGGAGATAATAAAGCGCTACTAGGTCGGCGCGGGCTTCTTCCAGCGCTGAGGCGTAGCTTTTCAGGGTTTCTTTGGGAGTGCCCACGCCTTTGTTGATCTGCCCCGATGCGTGCCCGATTACCTCGTGCATGTCGGTGTGGAGCTTGCCGGCCAGCGCCGCGTATTGGCGGGCGCGCTGCTTTTCGGCCTCATCAAACGCAAACTCATCTAGCAGGCCACCGGCATCGGCCAGGCCGTAGGCATCCACAATGTTGCCTAGGTTGACTGATTTAGAGCCGTGCTCTTTCCGAATCCAGGTGGCATTGGGCAGGTTGATGCCGATAGGCGTATTGGGAGCGGCGTCGCCGGCTTCTACTACCACGGTAATTACTTTGGCCGTAATCCCAACGACATTCTGCTTCTTGTGCTCAGGCTTGATGGTGGAGTTATCTTCAAACCACTGGGCCTCGTCGCCGATGGCCTTGATGCGCTTGGTGGCTTCCAGGTCCTTGAACGATACCACCGACTCATAAGCTGCGCGGTAACCTAGTGGGTCGCCGTACACCTCAATAAAGCCGTTCACTACATCTGTGCGCGACTTGGTATCGTGCACCCAGGCAATGTTGTACTCATCCCATTTTTTCAGGTCGCCGGTCTGGTAAAACTCGATGAGCTTTTGCAGCGCCAGCTTCTGTTCGGGGTTTTCGGCTACTTCCACGGCCTTGGTCAGCCAGTACACCACTTTCGTGAGGGCCTGGCCGTACATGCCTTCGGTGTGCCACACGCGTTCAATCAGGCGGTTTTGCTTGTCCTTTATCAGCTTCGAGTTGAGGCCGTAGGAAACGGGCTGCGCGTCTTTCTTGCTGGCTTTTTTCTTGTACAGCGTTTCCACTTCCGTTTGGGTCATGCCCTCATAGAAGTTGTTGGCGGAGGTCTTCACCAAGTCTTTGCCAGCTTCCTGGTTTACGCGTTTCGGGGCCACATTCGCGTCAAACAAGATGGGCGTCATCGTGGCCAGAAACTTGGTAACTGATTCGCCGGGCTCTAGGGGCAATAGTTTGGAGTCGGTGGCAAAAATCAGCTCCTTGAAATAGGCCGGGGTGCACTCGGGCACAAACTTGCGGGTGCTGTAGTGGTGGTGCACACCATTGCTGAACCACACGCGCTTGGCGTAAGTAGCAAACTTGCCGGCCTGGGCTATCTGCTGCTGATTGGTGCTGGCCGTCAGGCGCTCCTGGTTGGCAGGCCACAGGGCTTCCAGGGTGCGGCGCACACGCAGGTTGTGCTTGTAATTCTGGTCGTAGATGATGTCGCGGCCACTTAGGGCGGCCTCGTACAGGTAGTACAGCAGCTCTTTCTGGCGGGGTTCCAGCTCCTCGAAACCGGGCACTTGGTAGCGCAGAATGCGCAGGTCGGCGAACTGCTCCGTGACTACCTGAAAGGGCGGAGTGGCGGGTGCTGCTGGCGCTTCGGTTGCTACGAGCTGTGCTTGGGGAGCTACCTCGGTGGGGCTGCTGCTAACAGCCGTGATGGGGGGAGCGGTGGTGTGGGAGGTGCTGGCACAGCCGCCGCCCAGCTGAGCAATCAGCAAGAGGGCAGCCGCCGATAGGGGAGGGCGCTTCATTAATACAAGGCAGAGTGGAGAACTTGTACAAATCAACGCATAATTTAACGAAAGCAAGAAAGCGCGCACCAAGCAAATCGGGCTTACCAGAACTTTTCCTGACTAGGGCCTTCTCAGAGCCAACCCTTGGCAGCATAACCACCCCAGTAGGGGCCCAGGGCGGTTGTGCTTAAACGCAGGGCTAGGCGGCGGGCGTCGAGCCCGGTTTGCCCGCAAGCAATGCCTAGTGAGCCTCTCGCACGGTGCTGAGGCGGTCGAGCTTGCCGGAGGCTGTTGTGCGAAACTGTGGCACAAAGACCAGTTCGCGGGGCTGTTCATACTTACCCAGGCGCTGGCCTAGCAACTCCTGCAAGGCATGCTGCTGCTCGGGCGTTAGTGCATCGCCTTCCACAAAAGCCGTTACCTGCTCGCCCAGCCGCTGATCGGGCAGGCCAGCTACAAAAGCTCGGCGGCTTAGGCCCAGCTCCATGAGAGCCACTTCCAGCACTAGCTCTACTTTCTCGGCCTGCACTTTCACGCCGCCGCTGTTTATCACAAAATCGGCGCGGCCCAGCCATTCAAAGCGGTGGGCATCGAGCAGGTGTACCCGGTCATTGGTGGTGATGAGCTCTCCACGGGTCACATCGGCTCGGATGGTAAGGCAGCCGCGCTCATCCTGCCCTACCTCAATGCCAGGCAGCACCTGGTAATGTGGGGCCGGACTAGGTCCGTTGAGGCGGCGAAGGGCAATATGCGAGGCCGTTTCCGTCATGCCATACGTCACGTACACGGGCACCGTCAGCGCCTGGATCTGGCGCTCCAGGCTGCGCTCTACGGCGGCGCCACCCACCAGTATGCCTTTCATCTGATTTAGGCGCGGGGCGTGGCCGGCTTCCAGCACGGCCCGCAGCTGCAAGGGCACAAAGGAGGTGAAGTCAAAGGTGGTTTGAGCGGGCACAAGGGATAGCGGATTGGCTTGGGGCTCTACAATGGTGAGGTGCATGCGGCGCTTAAAGGCCCGCACCAGCATCATCAGGCCGCCCACATACTCACAGTTCAGGCACACCAGCATTCGGTCGCCGGGGCCCAGGTCGAAGTAGTCGCCGGTGCGCCGGGCCGAGGCTTCCAGCTGCTGCCGCGTCATGGTCACGGTTTGAGGCGTGCCCGTAGAGCCCGAGGTCTGCAGCCCAAACTCCTGCGCTCCGTTCAGCCATTGCCGGCAGAAGTCCAGCACCCGCGCCTCGTAGCCATTCAGGTCAGCGGGGGAGTTGGCGGGGTATTGCTGAATATCGGCGTAGAGGAATTCGCGGCCGTTGAGCAGAAGTGAGTCGGGAAGCAGGTCAGAGGAAGAAGCCATACAAGAGAATCAGAAAATCAAGCAAAAACAGACACTTGGGGCCGCCAACTACCCTAGCTGAGCAGCCAGCGCTGGTAGGTTTTGGCCGAAGGCGCCGTGACCAAGCACAAAACCACCAGCAGAAAACCGCACGCCACCAGCTCCAGCACTCCGCGGGTAAGGAAGTACGAAACCAGAAAAGGCAACCCAAGCAAGCCCAGCAAACTGTCGCGCAGAAATACACGGCCCTTGTAAATACGCAGATTTTCCTCAGCCAGCCGCCTCAGGTTGGGCCGCAGGCGCCGGTCAACCAAATACAGTATCCCACCCACCACGGGCACTAAGGCCCCCAGCAGACCCAGCGCCAGCCCCGAAGGTGCCTGTGGCTGCCGGGCCGCCTGAGGTTGCAGCTGGCTGCCCATAGCCGCTACCACGCCAAGCATGAGCAGGGCCTGCAAGAGGTAGTGCAGCCAGTGCCAGCGCCGTACGCGCCGGATAGCATCGTGGAATTCGGCATCGGTCATGAGGAAAGGGAAGTGAAAGGGCGGCTAGGGGTTTGCGAGGCGAAGAGGGGTAGTAAACCAGTGCGTAGGAATAACCGAAATTCGCTGGGAAGCTCCCGAGCAGCGGGTAATTAAACAACTTCCGCTTGACTTATAGGAGGTTATGGGTGTATATTACCCTAGTACAATCTCCCAAAGCCATGCAGCCCACCGCCCCGAGTCCGTTTGCCCTGGCCAAAACCTTTGTTTTCCGGCGCTACCTCACGCTGCGCAAGCATGTAGTGGCCATTCCGGCCCCGTTGCCGCCTGATATGGCCCGCCGAGCCCGAAAGCTGCTCAAGAAACAGCGCAAAAGCGAACGGCTGCGCAACTTCTTCGGCTGGTGGGAAGGCTGCGCCGCCTACGGCTCCATATTCTGATTTTCCTGAAAACAGCAAGCGCCACCCGTACCAGGTGGCGCTTGTAGTTAGACCGTAGTAGTGTGGCCTCTTACAGCGCTTTGCCGGCTGCCACTTTGGTAAATGTGAGCGGCGCCGAGTTCGGTAGCTTTACTTCAATCCCACTCACCTTGGCGGTGGCATCGGTCAGTACCTGAAAATCAAACTGGTCGGAGCCCGTAAAGTGGGTTGTGTACGCCGTAAAGCCAGCCTCCGAGGTTTGCTTTACAGTGCCTTTGAAGTCATAGTAGGCAAAGCGGAGTTGGTTCTTGTTTTCACTAGTTATGCTGATGGTGCCGTACGCCGGGTGCGTATATACTCCGGCTATGGTTGCTAGTCTTTTAAGCGTTTCCTTATTCTCGATGGTATAGAGTTTTTGCTCCGGCTTGCTTTGCGCTTTGGTGGCATTGGTCAACACGAATTCCTCAAATCCCCGCATCTTCTCGTAGTTATCCTCCACAAAAATATTGGTGGCGTACCGGATCAGCAGGTTTTGTAAGTCAGTCTGCTGATTGGTCAGGATGACAATGCCGAAACCGGCCTGCGGCATCATCAGAATACGGGAGCTTTGGCCCCCGGTGCGGCCATCGTGGTAAACTATTTTGCGGTTGGTATCCACGTCCCAGCCAATACCATAAAATACCTGCTCGGCGGGGTTCCGGACGGTAAGGGGGCTAGTCAGAAAGTTGTACTGCTTTTCCGACAGAAACGGCTGGCCTTGTACGCCGCCTTTGCCCAGCCACATACCCAGCCACTTGGCCATGTCATCAATAGTTGACGTGATGCTGCCGGCCGGCGCGCAGGCGTCTAATCCTTCTTGCGGCACGCGGGTAGTGCCATCGTTTTTGTAGCTGATGGTTTTCTCCGGATACTTCTGAAATTCTTCGAAGGTGGTAAAGGAGTTCTTCATGCCCAGCGGCTCGAAAATGCGCTGCCTGACTTGCTGTTCCCACGTAGTGCCAGCCGCTTTTTCCTCCACAATGCCGGCCACCGTGTACATCAGGTTGTTGTATAGAAATTTCTCGCGGAAAGAACCGTCAAAGCTCAAATGCTGGACTTTCTCCAGCATTTCGTTTCTGGAAAACTTGGGGCCGTACAGCAGATAAAAGTGCTTGTCAAGCCCTACGCGGTGGGTTAGCAAGTCCTGAACCGTGGCATTCTGGGCGGCGTAGGTATCCTGTAGCTTGAAGGCAGGCAAATGGCTAACTACTTTGTCGTCCCACTTCAGCTTTCCATCGGCTACCAGCTGCGAGGCCAGCACGCCCGTGAAGGCCTTGGTGCAGGAGCCAATTTCAAAAAGTGTGTTGTTGGTTACCGGCAGCTTTTTTTCAACATCGCGGTAGCCCAGGCCACCTTTATAAAGCACCTGATTTTTGTAGATAATGACCACCGCCATGCCGGAGTTGTGCGCTTTAGTGCGCAGCGTATCCGTCAGCTTCAAAAAATAGTCTAGCTTCTGGGCGTCGGTGCGAGGGGCGAGAGCGGGTGTTTTTTGTTGGCCTACAACGCTTTGCGCCAGGAAAAGAAGTAAAAGCAGGAAGCTATTTTTCATATTGTATTGATGGATACTAATCTGCCTGATTGTGCATGCGCTTCTGCGTAGCCGCTTATTTCTGTGGGTGAGTTGTGCTATAATTTTCTTTAGCCGCCCCGAATCCAGCGGAAGAATTGTCGCAACAGATTGAAAGCTTCCACAAACAAGCTATACCAGATCAGAAGCGCCCCTAATGTTAGAATTATAAAGAATATCGGGCCCAACCAATTAGTTAGTAGCAGAGTGTGCATGTAGTGAAATACAGTTCGACTAGTTGGAATGGCCTCCAGCCTAAGTAGCAATAGCAACCGAAGCCGCCATCATCGACATGTAGTAGTTGGCGCAGTGAATGGTGGTGAGCAGCAGCACGTCTTTCTCATCGAGAGTCTCAAACTCCTCGGTAGCAGACAGGCTATAGCTAGGTTTCAGGGAGTTCCACTGAAAGGATGGACTCACTACCATCAGCTCCTTTTCATCTTTATCCAGAAGAACGAAGGTGTTTTTGAGCAGGCTTTTCTGCTTGAACAGAAACACTCGGCTGTTGAGCTTCGACTTGATTATGATGGTGCCGCTCCAGTTCATCTTGAAGTTCAGCAGCACCTTCTCCTGCTGATCTGTTAACTCTACGGTGGTGCCCCACACGCCCTTGGGACCTATCCGAAAGTTGGCGCCATCGGGCAGCGTGAGCACTGCTTTCAAAGAAAACCATTCAGTGTAGTGCAGCGTGCCGCGCACTTCATCATGGGCCAGGAGCGTAAAGTCGCGGGTTCCCTTGTTGGTTACCTGATAGTTGGCCATACGGCGTAAAAATAGCGGCTAGTAAATGGGAGTAGCTGGGGTGCAACTGTTGCTCGGCTACTTTGCTTTGGGGGTTTCCGGCAGAAGCTGAAAATACGTGGCTACAAAGCGGTTATCTACTATCTCACCTTGCACCTTGGCCTTCCGGATGGCTTGGCAGAACCCGTCCTTGGCATGCGCATCGCCGTGCGAGTCGATGTTGGTGCCATCCACGAAATAGGCTTTGCCATCAATCCGGACGGCCAAATCACAGCTTTTGCCTGGCAGCCCGAGCCGGCACTGACCGCAGGACGCCTCCACAACTTGCACTGATTTGTTTGGGTCGGGGGCAGTAACGCTGGCGGCCGCTTTAGTGGTAGTAACCTGCGCCTGAGCGGTTGTGGCGCCGGCAAGGCCTAGGGCAAGTAAGAGTAGAAAGTGCTTCATGAGGGGAGGCAGGGTATAGGGTAGCAACTACAGGCAGCCGCGCCGCCTGGGGCGAAAAGTACAGAAAAAACGCTGCCCGCCCTTTACAGGCAGGCAGCGCTTACTACACTGGATTGCGGGCCGAGGCCTTATGGGAATTTGGGGTACTTCGAGAAGTCAGGCGTGCGCTTTTCAATGAAGGCGTTTTTGCCCTCTTTGGCTTCCTCGGAGAGGTAGTACAATAGGGTGGCGTTGCCGGCCAGCTCCTGAATACCGGCTTGTCCGTCCAGCTCGGCATTGAAGCTCGATTTGAGCATACGCAGCGCTAGGGGGCTTTTCTCCAGAATCTTATGGCACCACGCCACGGTAGTTTCTTCGAGCTTATCGAGGGGCACCACTTTGTTTACTAGGCCCATGTCGAGCGCTTCCTGCGCGTCGTACTGGTCGCAGAGAAACCAGATTTCGCGCGCCTTTTTCTGGCCTACCACGCGAGCAAGGTAGCTAGCGCCAAAGCCGCCATCAAAGGAGCCCACCTTGGGGCCGGTCTGACCGAAACGAGCGTTATCCGCGGCAATGCTCAGGTCGCAGACGACGTGTAGCACATGGCCGCCGCCAATAGCCCAGCCCGCCACCATGGCAATTACGGGCTTCGGGATGGAGCGAATCATTTTCTGCAAATCCAGCACATTCAGGCGGGGTACGGTGTCCTCGCCAATGTAGCCGCCGTGGCCACGCACGCTTTGGTCGCCGCCCGAGCAGAAAGCCTTGCCGCCTTCCCCGGTCAGGATAATCACGCCGATATCGGTGCGGTTGCGGCAGATATCCATGGCCTCAATCATCTCCTGCACCGTGAGAGGCGTGAAGGCGTTGTGCACATGGGGGCGGTTGATGCTGATTTTGGCGATGCCGCCAGCCTGCGAGAAGAGAATTTCGCGGAACTCCTTAATCGGGGTCCAGGTAAGTTGTTCGGCCATAGGGGAAGGTTTCCTTATGATTGAGAGAATGACGTTCGTACCGCGGCGCGGTACTGTTCGAAGAACTCGGCGTTGGTGGGGCTGTCGGTGGTGATTTCGAGCAGACTCGCGCCGGATTCCGCTGCAAAGAAAACCGGTAAAGCCGACTCTAGTTCAGCAAATGAAGAAACAGCGAAATAGCGCAGGTTAAAATCGCGGGCGGTGTTCTCGGCCCGAAGCATCTGGCGCGTTTCGAAGAACTCTTCCAACTCGGGCTGCTGGCGCGGGCCGTCAATCATGCGGAAAATGCCGCCGGCGTGGTTATTGAGCAGGATTACGCGCAGGTTAGGGGTGGCGTAATTGTGCCAGAAAGCGTTGCGGTCGTAGAAAAACGCCACGTCGCCGGTGAGCAGCACCACCGGCCGGCCGGGCTGGGCCAGCGCCGCTCCAACGGCCGTGCTCGTGCAGCCATCGATGCCGCTGGTGCCTCGGTTTGCGAATATTTCCACGGTTCGGCCTGTGGGCAGCCCTAGTATATTGGCGTAGCGCACCGCCATGCTGTTAGCCAAGTGCAGCGCGGTATGATCGGGCAAGAGCTGGAGGGCTTTGTAAATAGCCGTAAACTCGTTGAACGGCTGCGTAGGCTGCTGCATAAACTCCTGCAGAAAGCCAGTAGCCCAATTTTCGGCTGCCACCCACGGTTTCAGGTACGCGGCTTTGGCCACGGCTTCCGCCTCACCCAGCTGGGCGCCGCTGCCGGGCCACTTTAGCCGCACTGGGCCACTAGGGGCCGGCGCAGTCGCAACCCGCGTAGCATCCTGCGCTGCCACAAAACTAGGGGGAGTTGGGCCCGATATCGAACCTAGTGCTGTCGGCTCAGAGGCTACCACGCTAGCTATGTTACTAGGCTCTTCTTCGGCCAAAATCGAAAAGAAATCGGTGGGTTCCATGCGCACCACCTTTGTTAGCGACTGAAACGTATCGGCAACGGCGCCTGCGGGCTGCACGTGCCAGTGCTGGGCGGGCTTGGCCGTGCGCAGATACAGTTTCAATGCCTTCGAAATAAGCGACTTGCCGAAGGTGATGAGCAGCTCAGGCTTCAGGGCTGCTTTCATGCCCGGCTCCGGCACGGCCAAAAACACATCCTGGCGGCCCAGTGGGCGCAGGCGCTGGTCGAAATCGGGCGCAGCGGGCAGGTGCAAATTAGCAATTAGGTCGCCGACTACTGGCACCTGATAGGCGGTTGCGAACCGGCGGAGGGCTAGTAGCAGCTGCGCATCGGCCGGGTGCTGGCCGCCCACCACCAGCACGCGGCTGGTGCTGCGGATGGCCTGGCGCAACTCGGCTAGTACAGGTGTTGAAAGTTGAGGGCGGCCGGGCAACTCGCGGGTGACTTTCACGGGCCCAAACTGCAGCTCCTCGCCGGCTTTGGGGTAGAAAGGCTCCCGCAGCGGCACGTTCACCTGCACTGGCCCGGCCGGAAACTGCTCTGCCAGTCCAATTGCCTCTGACACGATGCGCGCCGCATGCCACTGGGCATCAGCGTGGGCAGTATCGGCCGGAAACGTGAACGAGCCTTTCGCGTGGGCGCCATACAAATCTGACTGGCGTACCGTCTGCCCATCGAGCTGGTCAATCCATTCCGGCGGCCGGTCGGCGGTAAATACCACCAGCGGAATCTGCTGAAAATAGGCTTCTGCCACGGCCGGCGCATAGTTGAGGCCTGCCGTGCCCGAGGTGCACACCAGCGCCACTGCCCGCTGCTGGGCCTGGGCCAGCCCTAGCCCAATAAACGCTGCGGCCCGCTCATCAGGAACAGTACGCACCGTAATGCCCGGGTGACGTGCAAAGGCAATGGTGAGGGGCGCACACCGGGAGCCCGGCGAAAGCACCACATCCGTAATGCCCAGCTGGGCGCAGATTTCGGGGATGTTATGAACGGCTTGCAAAGAAGGCATAGGATAGGGCAGAACGGCTGATACCTAAATGAACGACCACACGACTTTCAGATGATGGAGTAGGTTATTCACTTAAAATGGCCCCAACAGTCCGCAGCTTCAGCTCTGTTTCCTGCCACTCGCGGGCCGGATCGGAGTCGATGGTAAGGCCGGTGCCGGCGTAGAGAATAGCTTCCTGAGGCCGCAACTGCAGGCAGCGCAGGTTTACGTACAAACGCGCCACGCCGGCATCGGGCAGGTTCACGGGGCCCAGGAAACCGGCGTAGTACGCGCGGTCGTAGCCTTCGTTGTGGCGCAAAAATTCCAGGGCGGGCTGTTTGGGCACGCCGCCCACGGCGGGCGTAGGGTGTAGCAGCCGCAGCATATCGGTACCGAGGGTAGGGAAGGGTACGTGGTTAAGATGCACAGCGAAGTCGGTGCGCAAGTGCAGCAGTTGCCCGGCCGCTACTGTGCGCGGCCCGCGCTCATCGTATTCTCGTAGGCGCAACTGCTTAAAGCAGTTCACAATGTAGCGGGCCACCATGGCGTGCTCTTCCAGGTCTTTGTGAGCCCAGCGGGCAGTGGCGGGCTTCATGCCCTGTAGCAGCGGCTGCGTACCGGCCAGCGCCATCGTCCGGAACACCTGGTCCTCAGTAATTTCAGCCAATACTTCCGGCGTAGCGCCCAGCCAGGTGCCTACTCCCGGCGCACTCACCAGCGAGACAAAGGCGTTAGGATAGCGCTGCTGTAACTCCTCGAAAGCCGCCAGTGCATCAAACCCCGCCGGCAACGGCCGCCGCACCGCCCTGCTCGATACTACTTTTTGCACCACGCCTTCTTCAATAGCCTGCACCCCCGCCGCAACCAAGGCCTCATACTCGGGTTGCGAAGCGGTGGGCGGAACGGGCTGCCGGCTTACGTGCCAGGGCAGGTTGGCCGTGTCAGAGAGGCTAGCGAAACGCTGGCGCAGCTCTGGCAGGCGCCCGGCCGCGGCCGCGCTTACCTGAATTTCTTCGGGCTTGGCCAGGTCAAAGAACAGGTCGGCGGGCAGGAAAAGTGGCGGGTTGTGGTCGGAGTCGCGGAACGGGAAGAAGGCAAAGCCCGCCGGGGCCGTGGGCTCCAGTGCCGGCGGCAGCCCCACAAACGCGGCATCTACCTTCAGGCTCAGGCAGAGCCTAGGGTGCGTTTCATTCGGAAGCCGCCACAGGGCCACGGGACGGCCGCTGGTAAGCGCCAGGGCCACCAGCCGCTGCAGCCGGTCGGCTACCGGCAGGTCGGGCTTCCAGGAAATGCGCTGGAGGGTGCTCATGCCTGGGGTTTGGCGGCGGGCAAATCAATTACGGCCATGGTAATGCGGCTGATGCATACCAAAGCGCCGGTTTCTTCGTGGGTGATTCTGATTTCCCACACCTGCGTGCTACGGCCTACGTGCAAAGCCGTGGCCCGGCCCACTACGTAGCCTTCGCGCACGCCTTTCATGTGGTTGGCATTGATTTCGAGGCCCACGCAGGCTTGTTTACTAGGGTCGATTTTGGTGGCGGCCCCAATGCTGCCTAGCGTTTCAGCCAGGGCTACGGAAGCGCCGCCATGCAACAAACCCATGGGCTGGTGGGTGCGGCCATCAACGGGCATACGACCTTCCAGGTACTCGTCGGTAAGGGCAGTTAGCTCAATGCCGAGCGTATCGGCGAGGGTAGGGCGGGTTCCAACCCACTGTTTAATTTGCTCCAGCGTCATGAGGAAGGGTGGAAGAAGCGAGCGGCAGGGTCATCCCGGAAAAAGAAAAACACCTTTGTTCCGTAATAACAAGTTCAGCGCCCGATGTTCTGGTAAGAGCTAAGCCGTAGGTAGCGTAAGAGATAGAAGAAAACTCAGGCGCCCGAAATGAACGCCGGAGCAAAATCGCCGTACTTTAACGGCAGAAACAGCAAAACTAGGGGGAAAGTGAGCGTCAAAAAAATATACCTCATTCGCCACGGCCAGACCGATTTTAACGTGCGCGGCATTGTACAGGGCAGCGGTGTCGATTCGTCGTTAAACGAGGCTGGTCACCGCCAGGCGGCGCGTTTTTTCGCGGCCTACCGCCACGTGCCCTTTGCGAAGGTGTATACCTCTGTTTTGCAACGCACCCATCAATCGGTGCAGGGTTTTCTGGATCTGGGGCTGCCGCACGAGCAGCACGCCGGCCTGAACGAGATTAGCTGGGGCGTGCGCGAGGGCACTCGCATCACGCCGGAAGAAGACGAGGAATATCACGACGTACTGCAGAGCTGGAAAGCTGGCCAGACACATACTCGCCTGATAGGCGGCGAAAGCCCCGATGAGGTAGCGGCCCGCCAGCGCCCCGTCATCGACCTGATTACCTCGCGCCCCGACGAAGAAAACGTGCTCGTGTGCATGCACGGCCGTGCTATGCGCGTGCTGCTCTGCCAGCTGCTCGGCTACCCGCTCAGCCAGATGGATTCCTTTGAGCACCATAACCTGTGCCTCTACAAACTGCACTACACCGGCTCGCAGTTTACGGTGAAGAGCTTTCTGGATGTGCGGCATTTGCATGAAACCCACGCCTAGGGCCCATTGGATAGCCGGCGGTTGGCTTAGCCTATTAATTGGCTGCCAGGGGCCGGAACCAAAGGAGCCCCTACTAGCTCCACAACCACAACAAACCACCGCCACGGCGCAGAAGGCTCTTTGCTATTCTCCCGAGTATTGCTAGCAAATAGATGATTTGGAAGCTAAGCCTTTGCGCATTAGCCATCCAACGTTAGAAAGAAGGGTATTTGTTAGCTTCGTTATAAACCCGGACCTCCGGATCAATCAGGAGCAGGTTCGTGTAGCTAGAGTAGTTTGGAAAAGCTCGGGTAAACCACGTTTTACAGTTGAATCAGCAACCGATTCAGCCCAGTTGCAGCGGTTACTACCCCTAGTGCGGCCTGTAATTCACTCCCTTACCATTCAGCGTAGCAACCTAGCCGACCGCCAGAAGTGTAGCCAGGAGCAATGGACAGTGCCAATAACCTTCGAGTAAAGAAGTCGGTATTGATTCTGATTCAAGTTGCCGTTGCCGATATCTAAACCAGAGGCTGCCTGCAAAGGCGAAAATTCGCTGTTTTACGCGTGCTCTTAGAAGAAGGGGTTTAGTTTGCACCCCCGGATTTTCGGGCTAATTTTGGCCCACTCAACCCAACGAAGACCCAGATGGCCGAACTCATAAAAATGCCCAAAATGAGCGACACAATGACCGATGGGGTCATTGCTTCGTGGCTCAAAAAAGTAGGCGACAAAGTAAAATCCGGGGATATCCTGGCCGAAGTGGAGACCGACAAGGCTACGATGGAACTCGAAAACTACGAGGACGGCACTCTCCTGTATATCGGCCCGAAGGAAGGCGAATCAGTGCCCGTTGATGGCCTGTTGGCTATTGTAGGCAAAGAAGGCGAAGATATTTCGGCTCTGCTAAACGGTGGCAGTGCTGCTCCGGCTCCGGCTGCTGAAGCTCCTAAAGCGGAAGCTGCTCTGGCGCCAACCCCGGCTCCCGTAGCAGCCGCTCCGGCCGCCCCGGCCCCTGCTACTGCCGCCGCACCCGCTCCAGCTGCTGCCCCTGCTGGCAACGGCAAAAAGGCTACTGTTATCCGGATGCCGAAGATGAGCGACACCATGACGGAAGGCACCATCGCCTCCTGGCTCAAGAAAGTAGGCGACAAGGTGAAGTCCGGCGACGTGCTGGCTGAAGTGGAAACCGACAAGGCCACCATGGAGCTGGACAACTACGAAGACGGTACGCTACTCTACATCGGCCCGAAGGAAGGCGAGGCTATTCCCGTAGATGGCATTCTGGCTATCATTGGGGAAGAAGGTGCCGACGTGCAGGCGTTGCTAGGTGGCCAATCGGGCGGAAGTGCTCCGGCACCCGCTGCTGCCGCGGAGGCAACTGCTGCTCCTGCTACTAGCTCGACCCCTGCGCCAGCCGCTGAAGCTGCTCCGGCCCAGAATGGCGGCCGCATCTTCGCTTCGCCGCTGGCCAAGAGCATTGCCAAAGACAAAGGCATTGACCTAAGCACCATTAAAGGCTCCGGCGAAAACGGCCGCATCGTATCCCGCGACCTGGAAAGCGCGCAGCCTGCTGCCGCCGTTGCTCCAGCCCAGACTTCGCAGCCAGCTCAGGCCGCCAACACGCAGTCGGAGTACATTCAGGCCGCCCTGCCCGAGCAGCCCAAAGCCGAAGCGCCAAAAGCTGCACCCGCTGCCGCTCCGGCCGCTACCCCCGCTGAAGGCACCTACACCGACACGCCTGTGTCGCAGATGCGTAAGGTAATTGCTCGTCGTTTGTCGGAAAGCTTGTTCACGGCACCGCACTTCTACCTGACGATGGAAATTCTGATGGACCGCGCTATGGAAGTGCGCGGCCAGCTGAATGCCCTTTCGCCAGTGAAGCTGTCGTTCAACGACTTGGTTATCAAAGCCGCTGCGGTAGCTCTAAAGCAACACCCCGCTGTGAACTCCTCGTGGCTTGGCGATAAAATCCGCCAGAACAAGGTGGTAAACATTGGCGTGGCCGTGGCCGTGGACGAAGGGTTGCTGGTACCAGTTGTGCGCAATGCTGATGGCAAAGGCCTCTCTACCATTGCTAACGAGGTGAAAGAACTGGCTGGCAAGGCCAAGAGCAAGAAGCTGCAGCCCGCCGAGTGGGAGGGAAGCACCTTCACCATCTCGAACTTGGGCATGTTCGGCATCGAAGAATTCACCGCCATCATCAACCCCCCGGATGCCTGCATTCTGGCCGTGGGTGGCATTAAGCAGACGGCCGTGGTAAAAGACGGACAGCTGGCCATTGGCAACGTGATGAAAGTGACCTTGAGCTGCGACCACCGCGTGGTAGATGGTGCCACCGGTGCGGCCTTCCTTCAGACGCTGAAAAGCCTGCTGGAAGACCCCATGCGCATGCTCATCTGATAAGCACTCGTTATTCCAGTATTACAAAAGCCGGTTCGAAAGAACCGGCTTTTGTGTTTCCTAGGTACTGCCTGAGCTGAAACCGGCGGTCAGTTTGGCATGCAATTGAGGGTAGCCGACGAGTTCTTCAGATGCCTCAGATTAAAAATTGATTATAAAATATATATACTTACCAGCGAAGGGTGCTACGCCGGCAGCGCCTGGTTGTCTGATTACTAAAATCATGTGATGCATATGAAGCAGAATCTACTGACAGTAACTATGTGCCTGGCCAGCGCTGCGGCCTTTGCCCAAGGCCAAGCCCTTACGGGACAAGTGCTGGATGCCGCCGGCAAACCTGTAATAGGGGCTACGGTGGTGGAAAAAGGTACCAACAATGGCACCGCCACCGGCAACGACGGACGCTTTGCCCTACGGGCTCGCACCGCTAGCCCTCGCCTGCAAATCAGCTCTATTGGGTATGCCACGCAGGAAGTGGAAGGTAGCGGCCAAGTAAGTGTGCGGCTCACGGATGCTTCCACGGGCCTTGGGGAAGTGCAGGTGGTGGGCTCGCGCAGCCAGAACCGCTCCGTTACCGATTCACCTTCGCCAGTGGATATCATTGATTTGCGCGAAGTAACCACCAAGACCGGCCAACTCGATGTAAACCAACTGCTGCAGTTTGTAGCCCCGTCGTTTAACTCGAACCGCCAGACCGGCTCCGATGGCGCCGACCACGTGGACCCCGCCACCCTGCGGGGGTTGGGCCCCGATCAGACCCTAGTACTGGTGAACGGCAAGCGCCAGCATCAGTCGGCGCTGGTGAACCTGTTTGGTACGCGCGGCCGCGGCAACACCGGCACCGACTTGAACGTGATACCTGCCGCCAGCATAGAGCGCATTGAGATTCTGCGCGATGGAGCGGCGGCCCAGTACGGTTCCGATGCCATTGCGGGCGTTATCAACATCGTGCTCAAAAGCTCGGTAAAGGAGCTGACTGCCAACGTGAACTACGGCGCCTACGACGCCAAGTACCGCCGCGACAATGAGAAGTTTGATGGCGGTAACTTCAACGCCAACCTCAATTACGGACTAGGCCTCGGCGAGAAGGGAAGCTTCATCAATGCTACCGTCGACTATAACAAGCGCGAGCACACCCAGCGGGCCGCGGTTCCGGCACCCGATGGCCTTCTTCGCCGCGAGTACGGCGACCCGGAAGTCAGCAACACCTCGGCGTATATCAACTCCAAGTTTGCGCTCACCGACAAAGCCCACATTTACGTGTTTGGCGGCGGCAACCTGCGCAAGGGCGACGCCTACGCCTGGACTCGTTTCCCCGAAGACAGGCGAAACGTGCCGGCCATCTACCCCAACGGCTTCGACCCCATCATTACCAGCGACATTGTGGATGCCTCGGCTGTAGCCGGTTTCCGGACCGCTTTGGGCGCTACAGAAGATGCTTGGCAGTTGGACCTGAGCAACAACTTCGGCTCTAATCGCTTTGAGTACGGCGTGCGCAACACGCTGAATGCCTCCCTGGGCGCTAGCTCTCCCACTTCCTTTGATGCCGGTGGGTTTCAGCTTCAGCAGAACGTTGTAAACCTGGGCCTGACGCGCAACTATAAAACGGTGCTGCAGGGCTTCAACCTAGCTGCCGGGGCCGAATGGCGCCGCGAATGGTATTCACTGTTTGCCGGCGAAGAAGGCTCGTACCGCAACTACAACCCCGAGTTTTCGGGCGGCTCACAGGGTTTCCCCGGCTACCAGCCCGGCGACGCCATCAAGGCTCAGCGCGACAACTTTGGCGTGTATGTAGATGGCGAACTGAGCGTGACCCAGCGCTGGCTGTTGGCCGCGGCTCTGCGCTACGAAAACTACTCTGACTTCGGCAGCACGCTCAACTACAAAGCCTCCACGCGCTTTAACCTCACGGAGTTCCTGACGCTGCGCGGCACCTACAGCACCGGTTTCCGGGCGCCTTCTCTGGCCCAAATCAACTTCAACTCTACCTTCACCAACTTCATCAATGGCGAGCCGGTAGAAGTGCTGTTGGCCCGCAACAATAGCCCTGTTACCCAAAAATTAGGCATTCCTGAGCTCAAACAGGAGACCTCCAATAGCGCCAACATTGGCCTCACCAGCCGCCTAGGCTCCACGTTGAGCTTAACCCTCGATGGCTACTATATCAAGGTGAAGGACCGCGTGGTGCTTACCAGCCAGTTTCCTTCCAGAGACTCTGACGGGAATCTGGACCCCGTTATCGGGGCGGACTTAGAAGCCCTTCGGGTAAATCAGGCCCAGTTCTTTGCAAATGCCGCCGACACACGTTCCCTAGGTCTTGATGTGGTGCTAAACCACACGCTCACGCTTGGCACAGGCCGTTTGAACTCCACGCTGGCTGCCAACTTCAACAGGTTGCGCATTGATCGGATCCAGACCTCAGGCCGCCTGACAGGCCGGGAAGATGAATTCTTTGGCGCGCGGGAGCAAGCCTTTGTGAAAGCCTCCGCGCCGCCTTCCAAAATCAACCTCACCTTTGATTACCAGTTGGGCCGCTTCGGTGCCCTCGTGCGCTTTGTGCGCTTTGATGAAATTACGCTCATCGACTTCAACGGCGACGAGATGAACTACGACAGCCGCATCACAACGGACCTGACGCTGAACTATGCCATCACCAACAATTTGCAGTTCATTGTAGGCAGTGCTAACCTCTTCAACCGCTACCCTACGTTGTTCAATCCGCAGCTCACGGAAACCGGCGGCGCCTGGGACCCTGTGCAAATGGGTGCCAACGGGCGGTTTTACTTTGCGAAGCTTCAGGCCCGCTTCTAGTTTCTGCGGGTAGCAGCCGTTACGCTAGATATAGCATGCCGGATGAGCTGGGGTAGTGCCCTAGCTCGTCCGGCATGCTGCGTTTATACAGGTTTGCGCGGTTACCAATGTGCAGTGAGCAGAATGTGTGCTACCTTCCGTCCCCGCCGGAATCGGGCGGCTGTCCCACCTTCTCTCAACTTTATGCACAAGTATCTACTGGTCCTTTCGGCGGTGGTATGGTTGGCTCCGGCCACCGCCTCGGCCCAACAGCGGCCCGTTCTCACGGCCCAGGATTACGCCCGGGCTGAACGCTTTTTAGGCTACAACACCCAACCCCTAATAGACGGTAGTGCCGGCCAGCCGCACTGGCTCGCCAACGACAGGTTCTGGTACCGGGTGCTTACCGCCCGGGGTAGTGAGTTCGTGCTGGTAGACCCCGCCCGCAAAACCCGCTCCGTAGCCTTCGACCAAGCCAAGCTAGCCGCTGCGCTGTCTTCGGCCAGCGGCAAAACCTACGAGGCCAACCGCCTGCCATTCCGCAACCTTTCGTATGCTCCTGATGAGAAATCCATTGCCTTTGCGGCCGCCGGCAAAGCCTGGAAATACGATGTAGTAAGTGAGCAGCTAGCCCCAGATACCTCGCCGGAGAAGCCCAGCGCCAACGCAGCTAACGAAATAGAATCGCCGGACGGCAAGCTGGCTGCCTTCATCAAGGACGACAACCTGTGGGTGCGCAATACCAGCACCAACGAGCTTACCCAACTCACCACCGACGGCACCAAGGACTACGGCTACGCTACCGACAACGCCGGCTGGACGCACAGCGACAAACCGGTGCTGCGCTGGTCGCCCGACTCGCGCAAGATTGCCACCTTCCGCCAAGACCAGCGCAAGGTAGGTGACATGTACCTGGTGACCACCAACATTGGCCACCCCCGCCTGGACAGCTGGAAATACCCCCTGCCTGGTGATAAAGATATTGCCACCATTGAACGGGTAGTAATTGAAGTAAGCAGCCCGAAGGTGGTACGCTTCCAGATGGCTCCTGACCCGCACCGGGGCACGCTCTCCGATGATATTTCCAGCAGCGGCACCTTCGATGACGTGGACTGGAGCCCCGATACCAAGGAGCTGGCCTTCGTCTCGACTTCCCGCGACCATAAGGAGGAGAAGTTCCGCATTGCAGATGCTACTACCGGTACCGTGCGTGATGTGTTTACTGAAACCGTGGCCACGCAGTATGAGTCGGGTCAGGGCGCAATCAACTGGCGCTATCTGCCCAAGAGCAAAGAAATCATCTGGTACTCAGAGCGCGACAACTGGGGCCACCTGTACCTCTACGATGCCGGTACCGGCAAAGTAAAGCGCCAGATTACCAAAGGCAACTGGGTGGTAACGCAACTGCTGCGCGTGGATGAGAAGAAGCGGGAGCTGTATTTCCTGGCCGATGGCCGGGAACCGGGTAACCCCTATTTTACGCACTTATACCGCATTGGGCTGGATGGCAAAAACCTCAAGCTGCTCACGCCTGAGCCCGGCAACCACCAGGTTACCCTCTCACCTTCGGGCCAGTACTTCATCGATACCTACTCTCAACCAGACAAGCCGGGCCAGACGGTGCTGCGCTCTGCTGATGGCAAGCTGCTCTCAACCCTGGAGAAAACCGATATTTCCCGCCTCGCTGCTACCGGCTGGAAAGTTCCTGCGCCCATCACGGTGAAGGCCGCCGACGGACAGACCGATCTGTACGGGCTGATGTTCACGCCTACTACCCTGGACCCCGGCAAGAAGTATCCCATTATTAATTACATCTACCCCGGCCCGCAGGGCGGTGGCGTGGGCAATTGGTCGTTCAGCGCCGCCCGCACCGACCATCAGGCCCTAGCGGAGCTAGGCTTTGTAGTAGTAATAATTGAGGGTAGCTGCAACCCCCTGCGCTCCAAGAGCTACCACGATGCCTGCTATGGCAACATGGCTGAAAATACGCTGTCGGACCAGATAACTGGCATGCGCCAACTAGCCCAGCGCTACCCCTACATTGATGTAGAACGCGCCGGCATCTGGGGCCATTCGGGTGGAGGCTACGCCACGGCCGCCGCTATGTTCCGCTACCCTGAGTTCTTTAAAGTGGGCATCTCGGAATCGGGCAACCACGAAAACCGCAACTACGAGGACGACTGGGCCGAGCGCTACATTGGCCTGCTCAAAACTAACCCCGACGGCACCACCAACTACGACAACCAGGCTAATGCCACGTTCGCCAAAAACCTCCAAGGCAAGCTGATGCTGGCCCACGGCCTCATGGACGACAACGTGCCGCCCTATAACACCTGGCTGGTAGTAGAGGCGCTTACCAAGGCTAACCGCAGCTACGACCTAGTAGTGTTCCCGAATGCTGCCCACGGCTACGGGGCCTACGGGCCTTACATGATGCGTCGCCGCTGGG
The DNA here is from genome assembly GCF_054780535.1 of Hymenobacter seoulensis. Classification (NCBI taxonomy): domain Bacteria; kingdom Pseudomonadati; phylum Bacteroidota; class Cytophagia; order Cytophagales; family Hymenobacteraceae; genus Hymenobacter; species Hymenobacter seoulensis. The sequence continues at coordinate 413,002 of NZ_BAAGWD010000003.1, read as the reverse complement.
ATTACTTTGTGCAGCACCTAGCCGGGGCTGAGCCTCCGCACAACTACGAAATGAAACCCGTAACTGATCCGCGAAACGCGGTGCAGTAGGTCGGCTAGCGCGTGGCGGTGTACCGTTGCGCGCTGGGCGTTGCCGCCGGATTCCCGTAGCTTTGCGCCTCCCCGCCGAAAAACTGTTTTTATTCTTTCTGATTCTGCCATGAAAATCCGTTCCACAACTGTGCTGGGCGTGCGCCACAACGGCGAAATTGCCCTTGGCGCCGATGGCCAGGCCACCATGGACAAGCACGTAGCGAAAAGCAACGTGCGCAAAGTGCGTAAGCTCCACGATGGCAAAGTAGTAACCGGCTTTGCGGGCTCTACCGCCGATGCCTTTATGCTGCTCGATAAGTTTGAGGAGAAGCTGGGCAGCTACAACGGCCAGCTGCGCCGCGCCGCCATTGAGCTGGCCAAAGAGTGGCGCAAAGACCAGTACCTGCGCAAGCTGGAAGCCATGATGGTGGTAGCCGACAAAGACGAGCTGCTCATCATTGCCGGCACCGGCGACGTGCTGGAGCCCGACTTTGATGTGGCGGCCATTGGCTCGGGTGCTATGTATGCCCAGGCCGCGGCACTAGCCCTGAAAAAGCACGCGCCCCACCTCACGGCCCGCCAAATGGTAGAAGATGCTCTGCACATTGCTGCCGACATCTGCATCTATACCAACCACAACCTGATGATTGAAGAGCCCAGCTAAGCAACTACACCGTCATGACTGAGGACCTGATTTACTACAACTCGCGTAAGCGCTATGCGCTACTAGTGTTTGGTGGGCTGGCGTTTGTGGCCATGGGGGTGTTTTTGATTGTTAAAAAAGGCTACTGGGGCCAAGGATTGGTCACAATTCTCTTTTTCGGGGCTGGAGTGGCCATCGGGATTCGGCAGTATTTCGATACGCGCCCCCGGCTGCAAATCTCTGATGAGGGCATTTTGGACCGAACCTTGGGCGTAGGGCTGATTCCGTGGTCTGATATAACGGATGCTTACGTCCGGTCTATCAACCAAGAGTCGTTTATCTGCCTGGAGGTGCTGGATGAGGAGGTATACACTAGCCGCCTCTCGCCGCTAAAGCGTAAGCTAGCCCGTGCTAACGCTGCGCTAGGCTTTACCACACTCTCAGTGAACTTAAGCGGTGTTGATCTTAACCCCGAGCAGTTGCTGGAGTATATACTAAAGCAGAGTGCCGCGGCCCAACTTCAACCACCTGAATTCCCACGTAACTCGTAGCTCAACCGCCTTGCTAGGCCCCTTTTTGTGAGCAACCCAGCCCTAATGGTACGCTATTCAGAATCTTCGATATAGCGTAACCTGATTGAACGATTCCGGGCTAATATTTGATTGTAAACCGCACACCCACAAGTACAGAAAACACGATTCGATGAACGTAACGAACTTCCTCAAGCACCACTACCGCCACTTCAACGCCGCTGCCCTGATTGATGCCGCCGAAGGCTACAACAAGCACCTGGCTGATGGTGGCAAGATGATGATTACCCTGGCTGGCGCCATGAGCACCGCCGAAATGGGCATCCAACTGGCTGAATTGATTCGCCAGGACAAGGTGCAAATCATCAGCTGCACGGGTGCCAACCTGGAAGAGGATATCTTCAACCTGGTAGCCCACGATTTCTACGAGCGGGTACCCAACTACCGCGACCTCACGGCTGCCGACGAGCAGGCCCTGCTGGAGCGCCACATGAACCGCGTGACCGACACCTGCATTCCCGAGGAAGAGGCCATGCGCCGCCTGGAGCACTCGGTACTGAAGTTCTGGGAGCAGGCCGACAAGGCTGGCGAGCGGTATTTCCCTCACGAGTTCTTCTATCAAATCCTGAAGTCGGGTGAGCTGGAGCAGTACTACCAGATTGACCCCAAGGACTCTTGGATGCTGGCTGCCGCTGAGAAAAACTTGCCGATCATCTGCCCCGGTTGGGAAGACTCTACACTGGGTAACATCTTCGCGGGCCACGTTATTTCAGGCGATATTAAGAATGTACACACCGTGCGTACCGGCATCGAGTACATGATTTACCTCGCCGAGTGGTACACCCAGCAGGCTACCGAGGAAAGCAAAGTGGGCTTCTTCCAGATTGGCGGCGGCATTGCCGGCGACTTCCCGATCTGCGTAGTGCCCATGCTGCACCAAGACCTGGGCCGCACCAGCGTTCCGCTGTGGGGCTACTTCTGCCAAATTTCGGACTCGACCACCTCGTACGGTTCGTACTCCGGTGCTGTGCCGAACGAGAAAATCACCTGGGGCAAATTGGGCCAGGATACGCCCAAGTTCATCATCGAGTCGGATGCTACCATTGTAGCGCCGCTGGTGTTTGCCATGGTACTAGGTCAGTAATTGCCGCAAACCTCCTGTTCATAAAAAGCCCGCCGCTGGATTCAGCGGCGGGCTTTTTTTGTTGACCTAGGTCGCAAGCCGGGGCACTTTGCGCCTGACAAGTGCCTAGGGTTTCGATAGGGCGAGAAACTGGTCCCAATTGATGAACACTAGCAGCATAATGGCAGATAGCAGAATGAGTGCATACGAGCCGATAGCAGTAGCCAACCCCCGCAGCACACGCCCCGCTCCCGACAGGTTCGTGCCTTGGAGCAGGCTAGAGTACGCCCACGTTTGGTAGGCAAAGGATACGAGCATCATCATGGCCATAAACTGCTGCCCCGCCCGCGTGCCATTGAGCAGGTACAACACCGGCAGGGTCAGAAGCGTGAGGAAGTGGTAGGTGCCAGTAACGTACGTTGTAATGGTTAGGGCTTCAGCGTAATTAAAGCCGCCCCGCCGCAAACAGAGCCGCGCCACGAGGGCCGTGAGCGGGAGCAAGGCCACGGTAAACCAGTTCAGATACTTCGAGAAGAACTGTAAGAACCGCTCTTGCATGGCCTGGATGGCTGGCGGTATACTAGGGTCGTGGGTGTTGTAAGGCCGCAAATGCAGCACTACATAGCAAAAGGTAATGAGGCCCGTGATAAGCAGGAGATAGGTGAGGGGCCGGAAGAAGGGCGCCCGCTGGCCCGCCAGATAGCGCCGCAAGGTTGGCCCGGGGCGGCGCAGCATTTGGCCCAGTGTGTAGGGGAGTCCTTTATCAACGTGCCAGATGCTGTGCGGAATATCGTGCAGCCAATGCGCCATGCTCAGGCGGTGCGTATTGGCGGGCTGCCCGCAGTGCGCGCAAAACTGGTCGTGCAGCGCGGTGCCGCAGTTCAGGCAAGAATGCTGGGTAGCCTGCGCATGCGTATTGGTTGGGCTAGCCGCTTGTACTAGGGTTTCCATGAGCTTAAACCGTAGGGGAGAACAAGGTGGGAATATACCTGAAAAGCACTATGTTCCCGAATAGCCATACCGCTGGTGTTACCTTATTCACAGAGAGTAAACTAACCATCCTAAAAAAGCCCGCCGCTGATTGGTCAGCGGCGGGCTTCTCTTTTAATTATATGAGCAAAATTCGCCTGAGGAGGCTATTTCTTTTCTAATTCCGCGATTTTCTTAAGTATCGTAGCCCTATTCTTCGCGCTCAGCATCCATTGCGGAAGCCGGCTTTGCAAGCTTTTGTTACTCCATCCGAATGACGTTTGCACCCGTTCTCGCAACTTGGCTCCTACATATTGCTTGAGCCAAGCTAGATGAGCCAAATTATAGGCATACAGCACTTCGCCCTTGTAATCGGTCTGATACCAAAGTGGATAGCGGAAAAAGCAATCTACTGGAGGGCCGAAGATAATACCACCAAACTGACGGTAGTTCGAGTGAGCAGTTGTGGAGAAACTGGAGGCGCCAGCCCAAATTTTATGACTCGAGCAGTTAGTACACACAAATGTATCTTCCCAAGCATCCGTGCTGAGGGAGGTTACCGTTGCTTTTGAACCACAATTAGGGCATTCAACCAAAATCTCAGCTCTAAACTCGCCCACATAGTAGTACTCAAATTTCATGGGTTTAAGATTGATGGCAATGCCAAAACAAAGCAACTACGCCAGCTCCGCCACCCGTACCTCTTTCGGTATTCCTACGGCCTCAAATGCTTGGCTCAGGTCCAGCATCAGGTCTTGCGGGTCCTCTACGCCGATGCTGAGGCGTACCATCTGGGAGGTAATGCCCATTTGGAGCTGGTCGGCGGGGGTGATGTCGGAGTGGGTCATGGTGGCGGGGTGCTCGGCCAGGCTTTCGGTGCCGCCCAGGCTCACGGCTAGCTTAATAAGGCGCAGGGCGTTAAGGAAGCGGAAGGCTTCGGCCTCGCCACCCCGGATATCGAAGGAAATCATGGAGCCGGGCGAGAGGCAGTGGCGGCGGTAGATATCCTGTTGCACGGGGCAGTGCTCCAGGTGCGTGAGGTAGTAAGTGCGTTCTACTAGCGGATGCGCGCGCAGCCAGTCGGCAATAACCTGGGCCGAGGCGGCGGCGCGCTCCATGCGCAGCTTCAGGGTTTCGAGGCTGCGCATAAGCATCCAGCCGGTATTGGGGTCGCACATGGTGCCCATGAAGGTGCGCATGGCTTTGATTTCTTTCATCAGGGCCTTGCTGCTGAGGGCAGCCCCGGCAATCAGATCAGAATGGCCGCCCAAGAACTTAGTGGCTGAGTACAGCACTACATCGGCGCCGTGCTTCAGGGGGTGTTGGAAGACGGGCCCTAGGAAGGTGTTATCAACCACGAGGCGCACGGGCTTGTCGGGGGTGCTGTATTGGCGGGCTAGGGCGGCGCAGGCTTCGAGGTCGACGAGATGGTTGGTAGGGTTAGCAGGCGTTTCCACGAAAATCATGGCGAGGCGGCCGGGCGCAATGGCGGCGGCCTGGGCAGCTAGCTCCTCGGGCGTGGCGGTGGGCAGAAAGCCCTGGGCCTCAATGCCAAACTTGCGCAGCACGTTCTTCAGGAAAAAATCGGAGCCGCCGTATACGGGCTCGGAGTGCAGCACCACGTCACCGGGCTGCAGCAGCGCCAACAGGGTGGTACTGATGGCCGCCATGCCGCTGGCGAAACTTGCTGCTTCCTCGGCGCCATCCCAGAGGGTGAGGCGGTGCTCCAGAATCTCGAGGCTGGGGTTGTTGAGGCGGGAGTAAATTAGGCCCATTTCCTCGTCGGGGTTTGCTTGGCGCAGCCCGTAGGCCAGCTCGAAGAATGCTTTGCCTTCCTCGGCGTTCTTGAACACAAACGTGGACGTTTGGAAAATGGGGGGCTTGATGGCGCCTTCGCTCCAGGCAGGCGTGTAGCCATAGCTCATCATCAGGCTTTCGGGGTGGAGGCGCTGCCCGTTAATACAAGCGTGGTCTTGAGGGGTAGTCATGATAAAATGGGTGGGGTGGATGGGAAGTTTGGGACCTTGAAGGTAGGTTTTCTAACCGGACTATGCTGGCTACCGGTTTAGCAGAAATACCACCCTAGGCCTGCTAAATCAGCCCAACCCAGCACCAGCTGGCTGCAGAATGCTACCTTTCGGCCCCGTCCCCTTTCCTAGCCCCTGTATGAGCCTCGACCCCGCCAGCTTCCTGCTGCACACGCCAGCCTCCGAGAAAACAACCATCCTCATCCGGTCAGCCGATGGCCAGAGTACGCAGCCCTGTGAGGCGCTGCTCATTGCCCAGACCAAGCACCAGCGGCTGTTCATTACGCTGGAAAAAAAGCGTCGCTACCTAACTTACACTCAGGTACCCAACTCCGAGGAAGTAGAAATGGATTTTCTGCGTGACTACGAAGAAGTGGAAGCCCTTATGGAAGACGCGGGCCTTGATGGTATCCATGATGGCGAGCAGGGCATCCTCTACCACAACTTGTTGTTCCTACTGATGAATCCCTAGGGGCGTCAGGAAGGGAAACCCGCAGGTTTATACTTGATGCTTGCCTGGCACGTACTTGCAATCAGTAGGAGGAAGGTGGTGTACTTACTAGGCGCCGGCATGGCCCAAACCGGTTTACACCACGTGTGCGCCTAGTAGCCGGAAGTCTTGGAGGGCGCGAGTTTACCGTTTGTTGCGGTAGTCGGCCAGCAGGCCTTCGTAAATCCAGTTGGCCAGGGCTTGGCGGTTGTCGGCTACCACAAAGCGCCGCTGGTCCTTCTGGTTGCGGATGTTGCCCAGCTCCATAAATACGGCCGGCGCCAAGCTGTTGCGCACTTCAAACAAGGTGCCGCGCTCCGATACATTGCCGGAGTACGGACGGTTGGGCTGAGCCCGGCGGTAGCGCTCCGTGAACACTTTGTGAATGTTTTTGGCCAGTCGCAGCCCCGAGGCATTCTTGGGGTGGTGGTAGAAAAACACATCAATGTTCTGGCCTGCGCTGCGGCTGTCTACGTGCAGGGCCAGCAGCCGCTGGTAGGCGCCTTTGTGGCGGGCATGCAGGCGGTTTACCTCGGCAATGCGCTGCCGCAGGCGGTACACCTGGCTGAGCGGAATGCGCTGGCTGGGGTGTCCTACCTCATCGTAATCCATCTTGAGTACGGCCTCATCCCGAATACCGTCGTTGGGGTCTTGCACCATCACATACACCTTCGCACCGTGCTCCATCAGCACGCGGGCCAGGCGTACGGTTACATCGTAGGCGTACTCATCTTCGGCCAGCTTATTGGCGCCATACTGCCCGATGGCGCCGGGATCAGGGCCGCCGTGCCCCGAAGAGAGGTAATACACTGCGCCCCGCAAGGCCCCGTCGCGGGGCTGCACGCGCCCATACGTGGGCCCGAATAGCTGCGAAACCGGCATGGCCGTGCCGCGGGTTGCGGCGGTGGTTTTGGCGCTGGCTTTGCTGGCTGGTTTGGTTGATGATTTAGCCGTTTTGGCGCGGTTTGGGGCGGCACTGGCCCTAGGGAGCAAGTACGTACGGCCAATTACCAAGCTCTTGTTTCGGCTGAGTCTGCCTTGGTTCAGCTGCTGAAACTGCCGCATATGTTGCCTTGGGTTCAGGCCGTACCGATACAGCAGCGTGTGCACACCATCGCCTGGCTTGGCCACCACCCGGCGGTAGCCGCGCTGGCAAAAGGCACTCAGGGAAATCAGGAAAAACAGAACGAAGAGGGCAGATCTTCTCAAACCAGAGTGGAAGTAGGGTGCAATAAGATGAAGCAAAAGCGCCGAAACGCCTTTCGCAACCAAAACGAAGGCCGGGCCACGGCTGGTTTAGGCTGATATATAGTACAAAGGAGGTGTTAAAACTTCAGAATACGAACAAAAAAAGCCGACAGCTATATCGGCGGCTTTTTTTCAAAGCACAAAGCCAGAGTCATTCGCTCGCCTTCCCTGCGCGAAACATAAAGCTAGAGCCGGCGCTGCATAGCCTTCAGTTTTCAGCCATGACTCTTGGCAGTTCACACCGCACAGCCTGGGGAAAAGGAAACAGCCCCCATCCCCGGGCAGAGGTGGAGGCTGTTTGGGCTTAGTAAAACCGCAGGGCTAGTACAACTGCACGTTGAGGCGCACACCGCCGTGCTCGCCCCAGGCGCGCTCAATGCGGTAGGTGCCCTGCTTTACCTTAATGGCTTTGGCACCCAGCGCCTCCGTTTCGGGCTGCGCGATGAAAAACTCTTCATTGGGGCGAATGGTAACCACTTTCACGGTCGAGTCGAAGGGAGTCAGGAACTGGGCGTCGAGCTTGTTGCCGCGCAGCTGCAGCCGGACACGGGGCGTGCGCTCACTCAGGGTGCCGGTGCTGGTAGTGGACGCTTCTGTAACGGCCACGGCGCAAATGCCCTGGCCCCATACGCACTGCTCGTACTTGGCATAGCCACGCACGTAAGAATCGACGCTTTGCGCGGCATAGTTAGCAGTCTGACGGGCCTGGGGCGCGTTTTCAGTGGCGGCGGGCTGCTCACAGGCGGCCAAAATCAATACGCTAAAGGGAAGAAGTTTTTTCATAACCTGCATGTGTAGACGGTGGTGGGAATACAGAACGATGGCAAGATAAGAATATAGGTTGGAGCTCATCTGAGAAAAATAAAAAAAGGCTGTTCAGTTGAACAGCCTTTTCTACAAAGCGAAATCCTTAAAATAACCGCTTGGTAGCTGGTTAAGCCCGGAAAAGCGGGCGCTCGGGGTTCCAGATGCCCCATGGAATCATAACCAAAACTAAGATTAGTGCAATTAAAAACCAGGTAAAGGCTTTCTTGTGCTTAATCACTGAATCGGTGGCTTTTTTGCTTAGGGTGCGACCAACCTGCGCGGCTACTACAGCCAGCAGCATGCCCACTAGGTGCTCTACGGCCCAGAAGCGACCGGTAGGGTCCTTCATTACTGCGCCACCCGCCGACTCAAAGGCTTTCAGGCCCACCGGGCTCAGGCCGAAATACAGAATCAGGCCTAGCAGCAGCTGCAGGTGCATAGAGCCCACAAAGGCAGCTCCCATTCCATTATCAGCCCCGGTCCAGGCACGGCGCCCTTGCCAGCCGCCAAAAGCACGGAACAAAGCAATCAGGCCAAAAATCAACACAAGCCAACGCGACCAAGAGTGTAGGGCGAGAACAACGGAGTAGGCAGTCATACAGGAAAAAAAGGTGAGTTGGAAGCCGTAAAGGTCGCAGCCGGGCCGGAAAATACAAGCCTGCGCGCACCACAAAACCCATTCCTGCCAGCACAAGTTTTACCGGCGGCCCCACACCCGCCGCACTTTGGCCCGCGTGCCTGCCTAGTACCTAGCGTTGCGTTTCAAACAGCGTAGGTACGGCTTCGCGCTTATGCCCCTCAAAGTGGAAGATCTTCTCTGGTATAAACAGCCCGTCTTCTTCCCGCAGTATAGCCAGGTTGTTGATGCTCAGCTTTAGATTAAAGGTGTGTTGGTTCAGGTACTGCATCACGGGGCCGAGCAGCTCGGGCGTGGTGTCGTGCAGGGCCAGGGAAATGTGCGGCAGCCAGCAGTCGGGGCCGCTGAACTTATCGGTGCGCAGGCACAGCGGCGCCGTAGCCCGCAGAATGCGCTGGTGCAGGTGGTTGAGCGCATCGGAGCGCAGGACCGGAATATAAATAACCGGGTTAGCGCCCGGAAAAACGCCTAGCCCTGTAGTGTAGGCCGCAAACGGGTGAGTAGTGAGGGCCGTTTCGCGCAGTACTTGCTTTAGGGCCGAGAGCTTGCGCACACCCGCCAGGCAGTACGTAATATGCGGATCGGGTGTAGCCTGCACATCATCAAGGCCAAACTCAGCTTCCAGACTCTTAATCAGGCGGTTAATTCGTTCCGCGTTCTGCGGATTCAACAGCGAAGTTATTGCGAGCATCGGTTCTTTAACTGAAACGGCGTGGCAGGGTTTCGTTTGCTCACAGCTGGCCTGGGCCTGCCGGAGGAATGGTATTTGTCGGCGGCTGAAAGCGGGTTGCTTGCTACCGCTCATGGGGCCGAAATCGGTAGGGAATACACATCCATAAACGGAGCGTCATGGGGTGGTGCTGCATACTAAGAACCGCTGCCTTCGCAGATGGCAGCAGTTCAGGGCCGGTGCAGGGGTAGGGGAAAGGGCATCCATACGAGCAAGGGTTAGCAAATACGGGTCTCGGTGCTGAAAGTAAGATAAAGCGTGCATTCTGGCACCTAGTGGCCGGGTAACATGTGCGGGTGTCCTTGGGGCGGTGGATCACTCGGATTAAGTTTCGGATGGCGGCCGGTTGCACGGGGGCTCATCCTGAGTTGCCAGTGGTTTGAGGGCCCTAGGTCAGTTAGGCCAAGCAAGGCAGTCAGCGCAATGAAACTCGTCCGTATTTGTCTCAACAGTACGGGTAACTACGGACGAGCCTATCGTTATAAAGTGGTATTTGCTCGTTATAAGCTCGTAAATGCTCGATGAAACAAAACCTTAGCCGACGCTGGTGCCGTTAAGAGACTCAGAAACTGACTCTGTTTTTTCATCAGCAAATTCCTCCTATCATGGCTAACACCCGCACAACCAACCCAGCCGAGCCAACTGTAACCAAGCGTCCTCGTGGCTTTGCTGCCATGGACCCCGCCACGCAGCGCCGCATTGCCAGCGAAGGCGGCCGGGCCTCGCACGAGAGTGGCCGTGGCCACCGCTTCACGTCTGAGGAAGCTCGCGCAGCCGGCCGCAAAGGTGGCCAGGCCAGCCGCACCCGCACCAGCCAAGCCGGAGCCTAGCAGCACCTCCCCTACGTAGAGGAGCCGAGAGTTTGGCTTCTCTGGAAGGGTAGTAAGCTACGTGTACACATGTCCCCCAATCTCACTTAGTACATAGTACCGCCATCGCCTGAAAAAAGCCTCCGCACCATGTGCGGAGGCTTTATTGCCCCTATGGCAGCAGGTACCCGCACAAACGCCCCGCCAAAACATGGTGGGGCGTTTGTGTGTTCAGGGCCTAGTGCTGCGGCGCTGGCTAATGTAAGCTTCAGGTTCGCATCACGCAGAAAATGAAGCAGGATATAATCTTTCTGAAAGCCAACTCCGTAACCCTGTTTCGTGACACCAGCCCCGCTTGCCTCAACTCCGGTTTCAGCTTCTCCTACGGCCCAGAAACACTGGGGGCGCTGGCTGTTGCTGGGGTTGGGCGTGCTAGTAGTGGCGGTAGTTGTGGGCCTCACGTTTTTCCTAGACCCCTGGCTGCGCAGCACACTGGAGAAGCAGGTAGCCAAACGCAGCCAGGGCCGCTACCACTTGCGCATTGGCGAGTTGCGCACTAGCCTCTGGCAACAAACCATACGGCTTCGTCACATACAGATACGCACCGTCGGCACCACCCCCGATTCGGCCCGTATGCCCCGGCTTCGGCTGGCGGTTGGCCGCCTAGAGGTAGGTAGTGTTGGGTTGCTGGCGCTGCTGCGGGGAAAGCAAGTGCCCATTGATAGCGTCGTGCTCGATTCAGTGGCCTTGCGCTTGTTGGGGCTGCCGGCAGAAGGAAGTAAGGTGCCGTTGCACCAGCAGCTCCCCCTGGAAGGCCTGCGAATTAAGCAGGTGCAGGCGCGCCACGTGTGGGTCAGCTACGGCGCCAGTGCCCAGCCGCTAGTACAACTAGGAGAAAGTGCCCTTCAGGTGCGCGACTTATGGCTGAGTGCAGAAGGCAGCGCCGACTCCAGCCGGATTAGCTACGCGGCCGGCCTAGCAGCCCAACTGCAGGGAGCCGTGCTGCGCATGCCGGGCCATAAGGTAACGCTTGGCAAGGCTAGTTTCTCCTCCGATTCTGGCCGTTTGCGGCTTGCGGCAGTGGCCGTACATCCTGAGCAAGGCATTACAGCCACGCGCACCCGAGCAGCGCGCATCAGTTTGGCGCTGCCGCAGGTGGTGCTCACTGGGCTTGATGCCGCGCAACTTGCACGCCAGCACTTTCGGGCCGATACCTTGCGCCTTAGTCGGCCCCGGCTGGCACTTACGTTGCCTTCCCAGAAACCGCCCAGCCTGCATGAGCTGCTGGCCAGCTACCTCACTGAGTGCCGCCTCAAGCAGTTGGTGGTTGAGAAAGGGCAGTTGCGCGTGACCGGACTGGAACTGGCCCCATCTGTAGCCGATATTGATGTAAGCGCCTCGGATATGCGCGTGCTCCCGCACCAGCGCCAGCCGTCGAGTATGTATTATGCGCAGCGGTGGCTGGTCCGGACGGGACGCGCCTCGGCTACCCTCGATGCGCCATACTACCATCTGTCATGGCAAAAGCTAACCGCCGATACCCGGGCGGGGCAGTTGCGCCTCACCAATACCCTAGTGGTGCCAACTATGCCCGTAGAGGCGCTGGCCCGCAGCAAAGGCCACCAAAGCGCGCACGTCTCGGTAAAGATTCCGGATTTGCTGCTAACGGGCTTCGATTATCCGGCGGCCGCCAACCAGCAGCAACTCCGCGTGCAGTCCCTTACGTTGCGGCGCCCCAGCGTGAGCACCCGTTCTGATGGCCGCTTTCCGATAAACCCCAACCCATCCATTGCCACGCCTGAAAAGCTAGGGCAGCTGCCGTTTCGTTTTGGGGTGGAGAAGCTGCGCGTAGAAGGAGCTACCATCACGATGCTGTACCGGGCGCCGCGCGACCCCAAGCTGGGAGTAATGAGCCTGAACCGCATGGGCATCACGCTGCGCAACATCACCAACAACCCCCAGCGCATGAGTGCCGCGCGGCCCCTGACCGGGGAGGCAACGGGCTGGGTGCAGAACGCCGGATTTGCTAGGGTCGCGCTCAGGGCAAACCTGCTCGATGCTGCCGGCCGGCACACTTTCTCGGGCGCATTCGGGACTACCTCACTTACCATCCTCAACTCCATGACCGTGAACACGCGCGGCCTGGCATTCCGCAGCGGCGATATCCGCAGCATCCGGTTTCAGATGGCGCTGGACCGGCGCAGTGCCACCGGAACCATGTGGAGCGAATACAGCAACCTGAAGCTACAGCTGCTTAACGACCAGGAGCGGCCCGGCGTGCTGCACCGCATCGGAACGTCTGCCGTTAACGGCATCTTCATTCGCGACAATAACCCCCGTAAACCCGGCCAGCCGCTGGAAACAGGCAAAATCAGCTCGAGCCGGGAACTCCGCTATTCCGTGTTTTCGCTGTGGCGCCAAGGGTTGGTGAGCGGCTTGCTGAACAGCGCCGGCGTACCGGCGGGCCTGGCCAAAAAGCTCAGCGAAAGCGAATAGCCAAGCTGTTATCTGATTCTGAAAAGGAGTGAGGCCTCTCACGCATCGGGTAGCCTAGTAGGCAGTGGCCTGGCATGCCTCAGGGGTTCAACGGTAGTGCGGGGCTAGTGATGTTCCGCCAGAACCTATTCTGTGGCTCTTTGCTGTCGAAGCCATTGGGTTGCGGCGGCCATATCAGTGAAGGTGGCAATAACCGGTTTCTCCACGTATTTCAGCATCTCCTCCGAGTTTTTCCGGCCCTTAAAATCGGGGGCATATACCCAGGCTGCAAAGCGCAGGCCGGCCGTGTGCATATCCAGCAGCCAGCTTAGGCCCCAGCCAGTAAGCTGCATGTCCGCCGTAGTCACGTTGGTATTGTCATTCAGGATTTTGGCCGTGGGCCACTGGCTTAGCGCCTCCAGCATGTGCTGGCAGGCAGTACGGGCGCTTTCCTGGGTATGATGGCCCCGCCAATTAGCATGCAGCCATTGGTTGCTGTAATCGTAGCTGATAACAATTTCCGGCGTGTCCAGGATAAGATGCTGCTGCATACCAAGGCGTGTAGAGACAGGTCATATTACAATGGGTAACCACACCGCCAAGCGCCAGAGTACTAGGTGCCATTTCCTGAGCAAGTGTATGTACCCAGAAAATGCCTGACCCGCGCCAGTAAAGCTGCTCCTACAGCTAGGTAAGGGCAGTAAACTGAAGCAAAGAGCAGGCTGCTGTGTATTTACATGGGTTTACGTAGGTAGTGGCTGAGTCGGACGTGTTAACACCCGAATTATTACGGTGGAGCTCCCCACAGATTTGCAGCCAGCGCGCATACGTTGCGTCGGTTTCCGGTCTATCTTGAAGGCCTAAATCTGATTTTGTATGAACCGCCGAATTTTTCTGCGCAACGGCTCTTTAGCCGGCCTCGCGCTATCAACTCTTTCCTTGCCGGCCTGCTCCTCCGGCTCGGAACCCAAAACTGCCGAACGCGGCGCCGATGCTACTGCCGCTCCGGAAGCCTTTGAGCTAGACGAAACCACTGTGGCGGCTCTGCAGGAAAAGATGAAGAGCGGGCAGCTTACCTCGCGCCGCATCACGGAGCTGTACCTGCAGCGCATTGAGGCCATCGACAAAGCCGGTCCCAAGCTGAACTCGGTGCTGGAAACCAACCCCGATGCCTTAGCCCTGGCCGATAAACTGGACGAGGAGCGTAAAAACGGCAAAGTGCGGGGCCCACTGCACGGCATTCCGGTGCTGGTAAAAGACAATATCGATACCGCCGACAAGATGCAAACCACGGCGGGCTCGCTAGCCCTGGCCGGACACAAAGCCCAGCAAGATGCCTTCATCATCAAGAAGCTGCGTGAAGCCGGCGCCGTGCTGCTTGGCAAAACCAACCTAAGCGAGTGGGCTAATTTCCGCTCTACGCGCTCTACCAGCGGCTGGAGCAGCCGCGGCGGCCAAACCAAAAACCCGTACATCCTCGACCGCACCCCAAGCGGCAGCAGCGCCGGCTCGGGTGCGGCCGCTGCCGCCAACCTGTGCGCCATTGCCATCGGCACCGAAACCGACGGTTCTATTGTGTCACCGGCCTCGTGCAGCGGGCTGGTGGGCGTTAAACCTACTGTGGGCCTGTGGAGCCGCACCGGCATCATCCCGATATCAGCCACCCAGGACACGGCCGGCCCCATGACGCGCACCGTCCGGGATGCTGCCATTTTGCTAGGTGCCTTGGCCGGCGAAGACCCCACCGATGCGGTTACCAAAGAAAGTACCGGCAAAAGTCAGCCCGACTACACGAAGTTTCTAGCCGCCAATGCCCTAAAAGGCAAGCGGCTAGGCGTAGAGAAAGGCCACTTGAAAGGAGGCTCTGATGCTATTCCACTTTTGCTGGCTGCCGTGGAGCTGCTGAAAGCCCAGGGGGCTACCGTTGTGGAAGTAGAAGTAGAAAAACTCACCGACCCCTTGGGCGAGGCCGAGTACGATGTGTTGCTCTATGAGTTTAAGGATGGTGTGAACAAGTACCTGGCTGCGGCTGGTGCTCCCGTGAAAACTCTCACCGACGTTATTCGCTTCAACACTGAGAACAAGCCCAAGGCTATGCCCTTTTTCCAGCAGGAAATTCTGGAAAGCTCCGATAAGCTAGAAGGCCTGCAAAGCGCCAAATACCAGGCCGCCCTGCGCAAGTCGCATCAGGGAGCCCGCACCGCAATTGATACCGTCATGCGCGAAAACAAGCTCGACGGTTTGGTCGCCATCACCAACGCCCCGGCCCGCTGTATCGACCTGATAAACGGCGACTCGGGCGGTGGGCCGGGGTTCTCCTCACCGGCCGCCATAGCTGGCTACCCGCACATCACGGTGCCTATGGGCTTGGTGCATGGGTTGCCCGTGGGCTTATCGTTTGTGGGCGGTGCTTACCAAGAAGGGCCGTTGCTGGCACTAGCTTACGCCTACGAGCAAGCCTCCAAAAAACGGTCGGCTCCCACGTTCAAGCCGCCCTTTGTTGGCTAGCTTAAAGCAGGAGTAAGGCCTAGCAATTCATGGCATGTATAGCAGCTACAAACTGCTGGCTCTGCACACAACCTAAAACAATCAGCCCCGGCACCTGGCTAAGATTATCTTAGCCAGGTGCCGGGGCTGATTGCTAGGAGCTGGTTGTAGCCGAAGCCTACTACATAAATCTACGGCTACTTGCCAGATTCATCCTCGTTGGGTTGTTCGCGGCTGGTGCGCTCGTTGGAAGAGCCAGCGCTACCAGAGCCACCTTCTGCGCCTTCTTCCGCATCTAGGTTCAGCTCGTAGCCGCCGCTGCCATAGCTTGGCCGCCCCGAGGACTGGCCTACTGCGCTGCCAGATTGCTGCCCTTTGGCGGCCTGAGCAGTGCGGTCATCGGTATCATCGGGGGTAGCGGAGGGAGGGGTAGTTGCCATAACAAAAGGAGGTAGTAAAGTGAAACAGTTGCTCTCTTGTACGACAGCGCCGACTGTTTAAGCCACGTTTTTGTCGCAAAAACTGTGGGCATGGCCGTTTATTAGGGCACAAATTGCTCTGTCAGGCTGATAATTTCTCCTTGCTTGGTCTCCACCATAAAAGGGGCATACGTGAGCGAGGGCGGCGGTGTAGCCAGCACCTGCTCCGGCGACAAGGGCCGTTGGGCCAGTTGGGTGCCACCGTGCTGCCAGAACCGGAAGGTTGCCCCGGTGCGCAGAGGTAGCGTGCGCACTTTCTTGTCGTCGTTGACGATGTAATAGTCGTTGGGCACGGAGTATACCGTGTCGCCATTTTGCACCTCCTCCATCGCATCGCCACGTCGCTGGGCGGCCGCTACTGCATCGGCCCCTTTCAGAAATTGCACATAATCGACCTCAGCGTAATAACGCCCCTTTTGCTCATAGAAGCGTCGCACGTAGGCATGGCCCCGCCCGGTGTTGCCTACTTTCTCAGTCGTTGACTGCTCACCCGCCAATTCGGCCGGTACGTTGTCGCGGGACTCAGCTACGGAGGTTTCACTTTCCGCCGAGCGGCAAGCAGTTACTAGGGTTAACAAAAAGGCAAAGGGTAGGAGAGAGCGATTCATGCAGGAGTGTACGAGGCGGTGGCAAGGTGGTTTGTGACGAAAAGGAGCAGGAAGCCTACTATCTGAGCGCTAAGTGCATGCACAATGCCCAGGTACCTCTGGTAGCTGTGCTACTGGAGCAACCATTAGGGATTATATCGAAGGAAAGGAAGGCGTTTACGGCAATCGTACCTCTACCAGTTTACTGGAAGGATCAATTCTGACCCACTCAGGATTCAGGCCTCTGACAAGGATGCCAGTCAGCTCCCACTCCTTCAGGTAAACCTGCAACGACGAAGCTCCCAAATGTAGCACCAGCGTGTATAACCTCTGCCTCGACTGGTTTCCTTTACCGTAGCCTTCGTCAATCCATGCCCGCATTATAATCTGCTTGGTATGGGCAACATGTTCAGGCAGATAGTCTGATTGCCATTCCGGACCCAGTACACCATCACAGGTGAAACGGCCCGCAACGGCTGATAAAGCGCTGGCTAAATGCCATCCGAGGTCATCGTAGGATTTCTGAGTTAGCATATAGGAACTGAGCTTTTACACGAATGCATTAGCGCTGATATACAGATCGAACCTCAGCAGTAAACCTAAGGCTGAAGCTGCTCTCAGTAGCTCAGATTAGATAATTTGTAAAGCGTATAGAGAGATAAAAGAACCATCAGTGACACGCAACCGGCAGGCTATTCAACCTTTGTAACCGGACAAGTAAAACTCATCCTGCAGAACCCGTACCTTTGCGGCTTCATAGCCCGCAAAGTAGGATGATTTCCATTACCGACCTCGACTTTCATTTCGGCTCGCGTACCCTGTACGACAAGGCCAGCCTCCATATCAAGCCCAAGGATAAGATTGGCCTCATCGGGCTCAACGGTCGGGGCAAATCGACGCTGCTGCGCATTCTGGTGGGCGAGTATAAGCCCGACGGCGGCAGCATCTCGATGAGCAAAGACGTGAGTCTGGGTTTTCTGAACCAGGATTTGCTTTCTTACGACTCGCACGAGTCGATTCTGGTGGTAGCCATGCAGGCATTTGCCGAGGCGCTGGATGTTCAGAAGAAGATTGACGAGGTGTTGCTGGAGTTCGAAACCAACTACACCGATGATCTGGTAGAAAAGCTGGCGAACCTACAGGAGCGCTTTGAGGCGCTAGGGGGCTACACCATGCAAGCCCGCGCCGAAGAGATTTTAGAGGGTCTTGGCTTTACCACTGAGGAGCTGCAGCGCCCCCTGAAGCTATTTTCGGGTGGCTGGCGCATGCGCGTGATGCTGGCCAAAATCCTGCTGCAGCAACCCTCGCTGCTGCTCCTCGACGAACCTACCAACCACTTGGACTTACCCTCCATCAAGTGGATTGAAAACTACCTGGCGGGCTATGAAGGTGCCGTTATCATCGTATCGCACGACCGGGAATTCCTGGACCGCACCACTAACACTACCGTGGAGGTAACGGGCGGCAAGCTGGTACCGTACGCGGGTAACTATTCGTTCTACCTCGAAGAGAAAGAGGAGCGCAACGCCATCCAGAAAGGCGCTTTCGAAAACCAGCAGGCCCAGATTAAGCAGGCCGAGCGGTTTATTGAGCGCTTTAAGGCCAAGGCCAGCAAAGCCAAGCAGGCCCAGAGCCGCGTGAAAATGCTGGATAAGCTGGAGCGCATAGACGATGTCGCGCAGGCCGATGCAAGGGTGAATATTAAGTTCAACTTCACCGTGACGCCCGGCCGCCATATCCTGCGCATGGAGCACGTGGGTAAGAAGTACGGCGAGAAAATCATCTTCCGTGATACGCACGTGCACATTGAGCGCGGCGACAAAATCGCGCTGATTGGGGCCAACGGTAAAGGCAAATCGACACTGATGCGTTTGGTGGCAGGCTCGGAAGCGCCTACTACCGGCAACCACCAGTTGGGCCACAACGTCATCATGTCGTTCTACGCCCAGCACCAGCTGGAAAGCCTGCGCATTGAAAACGAGATTCTGCAGGAAATGGTAGAGGCCGGCTCGAAGCGATCCGAAATGGAGCTGCGCTCGGTGCTAGGCTCCTTCCTCTTCACTGGCGACGAGGTGTACAAAAAAATCAAGGTGCTAAGTGGCGGCGAGAAAAGCCGCGTGGCGCTGGCCAAAACCCTGATTTCGGAAGCCAACTTCCTACTCCTCGACGAACCGACCAACCACTTGGATATGCAGTCGGTGAACATCCTGATTCAGGCGCTGGAGCAGTATCAGGGCACTTACATCGTGATTAGCCACGACCGTTTCTTTGTGGAAAACGTGGCCAACAAGATCTGGTACATCGAGGATTACCAGCTAAAGGAGTACCCCGGCACCTACAACGAGTACGAGCAGTGGCAGGAAGACCGCGAGAAGGCCGCCAAAAAGGCCGGACTACCCTCGCCCTCGGCCCCAAAGCCACTACCCAAAGAGGAAAAGAAAGTGGATGCCAGCCCGGCTAAAACTCCTTCTCCCGACCAGAAAAAGGCCCTGAAAGAGCTGGCTGAGGTAGAAAAGAAGATCGACGAGCGGGAAAAGGAGCTGGCCCAGTACGAAGCCCAGCTCGCCGACCCGCAGATCTACCAAAACGCCTCGCAACTCAAGGACGCCACGCTAAAATTTGAGCAGGTAAAAAAAGAGCTAGCCCAACTGAACGACCGTTGGGAAATGCTGGCTGAGATGTAACAGACCGCATTGTATAGAATAGCCCCGCTTGATACAGCTTCAAGCGGGGCTATTCATTTTTCTACGATTAAAGGCGTCCAACAAAATCAGATTCCTGTTGAGGATAGATGAAGTTTTCGTTGAGTAACCTCACGCTATTCCGACGCCTTCAATGATGCTGAATGGCGACATCGTTGGTACAATTCGAGTCAGTTCAAAACCGGCTGCGTGAAGCAGTTCGCGGTATTCTTTCGCCGTTCGTTCACATCCGGGTAGATACTGTAACATCTGCAGATCAAGAAATTTGGCTGGCGACGGCTCGTTTCCTTCCGGCACAATCATTTCAACGATTAGCACCTTGCCGCCTTCTTTCATGGCGCTACGGCAGTTTCTGAGTATTGTGATGCATTGCTCATCGTTCCAATCATGAATAATATGCTTCATGATATAGGCATCACCTTGTGGAGGAACCTGATCAAAGAAATTGCCCCCAACTCTCTCACACCTCTCCAACACACCGTGACGAGCTAAAAGCTGTCCAGCTTCTGTAATAACAGCTGGGGTGTCGTATAGGATACCTTTAACACTAGGGTATTTTTCCAGAATGGAGGCCAATAGAAAGCCATGCCCGCCGCCTACATCTACCAAAGTAGAAATAGGAGAAAAATCGTAAGCATTCACAACGGCAACACTGCTGAAAGCACTGTTACTCGTCATGGCATCATTGAATTGTTTCCCCTCTCTTTCGTGCGTCCAGAAATAGTCAAACGACGACATGCCATGCACTTTGTCAAAGGATGGTTTGCCGGTTTTTACACTATAGGGTAGCTCTGCCCAAGTTTGATATTGCCAATCTGTAGTAATCATTTCGGCAAAAGCCCGCAAACTGCCGGGCGCATCACTCAACAAGGGCTCTGCTAAGGGAGTTAAGGAAAACCGCATTTCCCCGTCTTCAGAAAACACGCCAATGCTGGCGCAGGCGCGCAGTACGCGGTATAAGGATCTGGCATGAACCCCTAGTTGCTTTGCCAGTTCCTCCGCTGTTTTCGGACTATGTTGTAAATGGTCGGCAATATGGAGTTCGGCCGCAACTCCGATAGCGCGTGATGCAGCAAATCCGAAGAGCATTTGCATGAGTTGGTCGGGGACGGAAGCTTGCTCCATGGTCGTATGAAGTTTGGATATCATGTAATATATAGTAAAATTTTATTATATAATATGGTTTTTGGATGTTATAAGCCGGCTTAAACCAGCAACCAGGTTGTTCCTCCCAAACGATAGTGCCTTAAGGACACACCATATTTTCCTACTGATACTCAGCTTAACTGCCGCAGGCTGATATCAGGGAAACCTGTTCGCCCCTTGTTATAAAATAGGGCGCTGAGGCATAAAATGACATTGAAAACATAGGTAGAGTAGTGTGGTACTCCCACTTCGCGCTACTTTCGTTTATGCGCCTACTGCCTTTCCACCCACTTCTCCTGCTTGCCGCTACTGCCTGCGTGCCATTGGGTACGCCCATCACGGACCCTAATGCTGCTCGCCGACCTAGTACACCGGGGCAACAAGCACCGGAATACTACGCCGATAAAACCCTGCGCTACGAGGACGCTACCTACGACCCCAACGTGCGGACGGTGCAGTGCTACGTGCCCACGGGGCAGCCTAATGAGGTGTTTACGCCGCCGGTTGTGTCGTTGGCGCAGGGGCAGCCGCTGGCGCTGGAGTTTGATGTGCTGGGCGGACAGGGGCAGCGCCTCACGGCCAAGCTCATCCATTGCGACGTGAACTGGCAGCCTTCGGTGCTGACGGACATGCAGTTTCTGAGCGAGATTAACGAGCAGAACATCACCGATTACCGCGCCTCTGTTAATACCAAAGTGCCGTATTACCACTACCGCGTCCGGATGCCGCGGGTGAAGCTTTCGGGCAACTACTTGTGGGTGGTGCAGGGGCCAGGCGGCACGCCGCTGCTTTCGCGGCGGGTGTTGGTGTTTGACGAAGGCGGCGTGCAGGTATTTCTGAAGCAGGGAATTCCGGTGGCGGGGCAGGAGCGCTACACCTTGCAGCAGCTGGATTTCGGGATTCGCTACAGCATGAACTTAGTAAATCCGGCGCAGGAGGTGAAAGTGGTGCTGCGCCAGAATTTCCGCTGGGACAATGCCCGCTACAACCTGCGCCCTACGTTTGTGCGCGATGCTGAGCGCCAGCTTGACTACCAGTATTTTAACTTCGAAAATGCTTTTCCGGGCCTGAGCGAGTTTCGCTTCTTTGACTTGCGCACCTTCCGGGCCCTAGGGCAGGGGGTAGCCAAAATCGATGCCGAAGCCTCGCCGCGCACCGCCGTGCTGCTGCCCGAGGCTACCCGTAACGGCCAGGGCTACACCCAGTACGACGACATCAACGGACAGCGCGTGATTGAAAGCCGTGAGTATGGCAACGGAGCCACCAACGGCGAATACCTTGACGTAACGTTTCAGCTTCGGGCTGCGCAAGCCGCGCCCGGTCCCGTGTATGTACTAGGTGCTCTCACCGACTGGAAGCTCAAGGATGAGTTTAAGCTCACCTACGACCTAGCAAACCAAGTGTACACGGGCCACGCGCTGCTGAAGCAAGGGTACTATAACTACATCTACGCCGTGCAAACGCCCCAAGGCCCCAACAGCGTGTACTGGGAAGGCAGCCACCAGGAAACCGAAAATCAGTATGATCTGCTGGTGTACTATCGCCCGCCCGGCACCCGCTCTGATTTGCTGATTGGCTACCAGACAGTGACGGTAAACGGCCGGCGGCCCTAGGTTAGTTGTGGCCCGCAAGTGGCATCGTCAGTAGGTGCCCTCGGCGCCACCGCCTCCCGAGGTGCCCCCACCAAACTGAAAGCCGGGCTCGGGTACTTTCAGGCTATTTTCGGTTACGTGTGACATCACGAGGGCTTCCAGGTTAAGCTGGCTGAATTCTGTGCTGTCGGCTGGTTCGGAGGTTAGGCCATGCTTACTAGGGCGCAAGTAGCGCAAGGCCCAGCCGGCCACTACTATCAGCAGCGCGCCGCCCAGTATAAGCGCAACTTCTGGGGGTAGTAGCTGCCGGTAGAAGCGGTAGGTGTACAGCGAAAAAGCCAGCGCCACCAGGCCAGTATGCAGGAAAATTCGGTCGGCATGCCGTAGGCCCCAGTAGATGTAGAGCTCCGGAATAGCCGCCGTGAAGACGTAAAACAAAGGCGCAAAGCTGATCTGGACAGATACCGACAGGTTATTGAGCAGCGCATTTGCCTCGCGTACTACCAGGTAGTTGCCAGCAAGGTAAAAGCAGGCTAGCGCCAAAACCTTTAGGGTTCGGAGGCAAGTTTGGTAGTACGGGTAGTCGGCTCGGCGGGCAAGCTGCGTGGTGGCGTAGTAACTGCCAACGGCGGCCAGCATCAAGGCAAATGGGAGCAGGACTTTGCCTAGGGCAAACGGCAGCATAAAGGCCACTACAATTGCCAGATACACCCCGAAGCTGACGGCTCCCACCAGCGGATCAGCGTAGCGAACTAGGGCTACTAGCAGCAGGAACCATACAGGTAGTAGCAGTTGCCATAGTACGCCCCGCATCAGCGAACCCTCCAAATCCGAAGACCCAACCAATGCTTTGTTGTAAAAATACAAGAATGCTGCTACTCCAAAGCATAGCGCAATATAGAGCAGAGCATTGTCTACACCTGAGCGATAGAGGCGCTTAGACACGATGAGTGTTTCTAGCAGAATAAAGGCGAAAACGCTGCACAGCAGAGAGCATGACATAATCAATGACTCCTCATCGATGCTTGAATTTCCGTTGGAGAAAGTGCCTACTACAGACAGAAAGAACAGCAAACTTGCCCCCGCACTCCCAATGCAGGTGAAGATGAACAGCGTAATCTTAATGAACAGGTGCGGCGAGTAATGCTCGTCGGGGAAGGCGTGGGTGATATCGGTAACCTGGGCGTCAGAAAGCAAGTGGCTTTTCCGCCAGCGCCGCGCGGCTTTCTGTACAATTCCATTGAAAATCCATTGTTCGTTATAGGCTTTTGCTTTCATGGATTTCCAGAATCTTTTTCAGGTTGAGTAATAGCCAAATGGCGCCGATGGTTGACAGCGGGAAATACAGAAAGGCCAGCGCTACGGAAATAGAGCTATCGAGCTGAAAGAAGAGGTATGTGAAGGCTATATATCCATAAAGTGCCCCTAGCAGCAGAAACACGTAGGAGTGCGTTCGTTTGGCGTACCGATACAGGGCGGCGCTGAGGGCTAGAATGAGCAAGGCGGCCGGTACAGGCGACAGGAAACCAAGCTCCGTTTCTCCGCGCCACAGAATACTATTGGCCGCCACCAGCGCTAGGTTGCTGCCTAGTAGCAAGTAGGTGTAGCCGAAGTGCTTTTTCCTGTCAGCGTATTCCGAGAACAAGCCCACGACGCACAAAAGCAGCCCGAGCCCAATAGCTGCGGAATCAAGGTGAGGAAGAGAATAATTGTTCTGGGTGAAGGCCGACAACGGAGCCACGCTGACGCCTACCCAGGCCGCTAGCCCCGTAATAGCCATCGAGAGTACGCCCACGTGGTCGAAGCGGTAAGCACAGATGAAGAACAGCAGGGTAGGTAGTAACACCAGCAACCCGTACCGGCTCCCGAAGAAATTGTATTGGTATTGCAGATAGCCTACCAAGGTTAAGAAGGTAAGGCAGGCTAGTAGTAAGATGTAGGAGGCACCCGTAGAAGTCCTAGGATTCGCTTGCCAGGTAAATGGCTGCCGCTTCCAGTACGCATAGCCAAACCCGGCTCCGGAAATCAGCGCGATGCCTGCCACCACAAAGCCATGGCCAATGCTGTCAATATGCTGATAGATCAGAAGCCCCAGGCCAGTGCTCAGCAACGTAACGCCTAGCGCTAGCAGGGTGCGCAGCTCAACGTATAAGGAGAAGGGCTTTTTCTGCTCATATTCCGCTATAGCAGCTGCCTGCTCAGCAGTTAGCAGGTGCCGGGCCCGTAGCGAAGCCAGGATAGTTTCCGTCATAAAACAGCTTGCTGCATGAAGCGGCCAGCGCCAATAGTGGCGGGCGAGCAAACATAGTGCTTTCCGGGGAGGCAAGGAAGGTAGGCAAGCCGCTGAATGGCTGGGTAGTATGAAATGCCGCCTTGCGCTTTAGCAGCATGCAAGGAAGCTGGGCCGGACAGCCAAAGGGGCAGTGGTTGCGTAAGCGGGTATTCCTCTTCATTCTGGATTTCGCTGCATGTCGCTTTATAATTTGATTCTGGTAGTGTTGGGCGTTGCCATTATGGGCGTGGCCTGGTTACCATCTCTGCTCAAGAAGTTTCCGCTGTCGTACCCCATTCTGTTTGTGGGCCTGGGCATGTTGGTATACAGCTTGCCGCTGGGGCTGCCTACACCTGACCCTATCAAATACTCGGGCTTTACCACGCACCTCACCGAAATCTGCGTTACGGTGGCCCTCACGGGCACCGGCCTTAAAATCGACCGCAAGTTTTCATTCATTCGCTGGCGCATTCCGCTGCTGTTAGTGTTGGTGCTGATGATTATCACCATTGTAGGGTTTGCGGGTGCCGCGTGGTGGATGGTTGGGTTGGCGCCGGCCTCAGCAGTGCTGCTGGCCGCCAGTATGGCTCCCACCGACCCCGTACTGGCCGGTGATGTGCAGGTTGGCAAGCCCGGCGAGGGTAGGGAAGACAACGTGCGGTTTGCTCTCACCGGTGAAGCTGGCCTTAATGATGGGTTAGCTTTCCCATTTGTGCACCTGGCCCTGGTGTTGTTGCCCGTGGCGGCTTTGCCGCTAGCTGAGCGCCTAGTGCATTGGGCCTGGATGGATGTGCTCTACCGGACGGGAATGGGCGTGCTCGCCGGCTGGCTGGCCGGTAAGGTGCTGTCGTACCTGATTTTTGACTTGCCCCGCCGGATTAGTATAAGTCCGGAGGCGTATGGATTTGTGGCACTGGCGGTTACGCTTACTGCCTATGGCACTACGGAGCTGCTGAAAGGCTATGGCTTTTTGGCCGTGTTTGTGGCCGCTGTAACGCTTCGGCGGCATGAGCGCAGCCATGAGTATCACACGGAAATGCATGAGTTTACTGATCAGCTGGAACGCCTGTTCATTGTCGTCATTTTGATTTTATTTGGAGGCGCTTTAGTGCGAGGAATGCTCGCGCCGCTTACTTGGGGTGGCGTAGGGCTGGGCCTGTTTTTACTGCTGATATTGCGCCCTTTGGGCGGCATGCTAACGCTCATCCGCACCCGTATTGCCTGGCCAGAGCGTGTTGTTATTTCGTTTTTCGGCATTCGAGGTATTGGCTCGTTTTTCTACCTGGCATATGCTATCAACAAGGCAAATTTTCCAGATAGCCGCGAGCTGTGGGCCATTGCTGGCTTCACGGTTCTTACTTCCATTGTACTACACGGGGTGCTGGCCACGCCGGTAATGGACTGGCTCGACCGGAAGCAGGGCCGGCCTACCGGCGTGGAGCTGGACGAGCAGCAGCAACAAGAAGCGGAAGTGGCTAGCTAGCAAGCGTGAGGTATACTGGCAGAATAGGAGTAAGGGTAGGGAGGTAGCAGCGTTTCGGGTGGCTGAAGCCAACGGCAAGCGCCCAACTTGCGTTTGAACGCATATCTCCCATTCATTCCCTCCTCTCATGAAAAATACGCTTTTACTCGCCTTGGGCGGCACCGCGCTGGTGCTGGCTCAGGGCTGTGCTACTAACCCCGTGACGGGCAAACGAGAAGTAATGCTTGTGTCAGAAGGGCAGGAGCTGGCCATGGGGCAACAATCGGACCCGGCGGTGCAGGCCCAGTTTGGGGTGTACCCCGATGAGAAGATGCAGCAGTTCATCAACGAAAAAGGCAAGAAGATGGGCGCCGTATCGCACCGCCCCACGCTCACGTACCAGTTCCGCGTTGTCGACTCGCCTGTTATTAATGCCTTTGCGGTGCCCGGCGGCTACGTGTATTTCACGCGCGGCATTATGGCACATTTTAACAATGAGGCGCAGTTTGCCGGCGTGCTAGGCCACGAAATTGGCCACGTAACGGCCCGCCACTCGGCCAAGCAGCAAACCAACGCCATTATTGGGCAGGTGGGCCTAATGGGCGCCATGATTGCCTCGCCCCGCGTTGCGCAGTTTGGCGAGCAGGCCATGCAGGGCATGCAACTGCTGTTCTTAAAGTTTGGACGCGACGACGAAAGCCAATCAGATGAGCTAGGGGTAGAATATTCCAGCAAGATTGGCTACGACGCCTCCCAGATGGCCGACTTCTTCCGGACACTGCAGCGCGAGCAGGAGAAAAGCCAGACCGAGGCCATTCCGGACTTCCTGAGCACGCACCCCAACCCCGCCGACCGCTACGAGCGGGTGCACCAGTTGGCCGCGCAATGGAAGCAGCAAAACGGCAACCCCAAGCTCGCCATCAACCGCGACCAGTACCTGAAACTCATTGATGGCATTGTGTACGGCGAGGATCCACGTCAGGGCTTCGTAGAAAACAACGCCTTCTATCACCCGCAGCTAAAATTCAGGTTCCCCGTGCCCCAGGGCTGGAAAACCCAGAATACACCCCAGCAATTTCAGATGGCTGACCCCGCTGGCAAGGCCCTCATGATGCTAGCCCTTGCCCCCGGCAAAACCCTCGAAGAAGCTGCTCAGGCCTTGGTGCAGCAGTTTAAGCTGCAGCCCGCCGAGTCCAAGAAAACTACTGTGAATAACTTTCCGGCGCTGGCTTTTGTGGCCAACCAGGTGCAGCAAGACCCCCAAACGGGCCAGCAGGTAGCAGGCGTGCAGGTATTGTGCTACCTCATTCAGGACGGGCAAACCATTTATGCGCTGTTGGGCGTGGCCGCTCCCACTGATTTTGCTAACTACGCGCCCACTTTCACCAGCACCATGGAAGGGTTTCAGCGCCTCACCGATCCTGAGAAGCTCAACCGTCAGCCCGAGCACGTGCGCATCCGCTCGGTGAAAACCGGCCAAACGCTGGCCCAGGCCCTCAAGGCCAATGGCATGCCCGACGCTCGAATGGAAGAGCTAGCCATTCTCAACGGAATGCAGCTCACGGACCGCCTCGGGGCTGGCATGCAGTTTAAGATAGTGAGCAAGTAAGCGCCACTTTAGCCGCAAAAAGCACCTAGGGCTGCCCTACAGGAAGGAAAGTTAGGGCCTCATCAACGTGGCCCGATTTTTTCCGTAGGCAGGCTCATAGGTTCTGTTTGTGTGTTCCTTTCTCTCCCTGTTGCATGAAACTTCATCCCACCATTTCCCGCAGGCTGCGCCTAGGCGCACTCGGGCTATTGCTTCCGCTGGCTGGCTCCACGGCCTTTAAAGCGCCTCAGCAAACCAAAAAGGCCGACCCGCAGGTAATTGCGCAATTTGGCTTACTTGATAATGCGCCCCTACAGCGGTTTATTCAGCAGAAGGGTCAGCAAATGGCCGCCGTTTCAAACCGTGCGGACTTCGGCTACAACTTCACTATTGTTGATTCTCCTATTATCAACGCCTTTGCAGCGCCTGATGGCAACGTGTATTTCACGCGAGGCATAATGGCTCACTTTAACAACGAGGCGCAGTTTGCCGGCGTACTAGGCCACGAAATTGGCCATATCACGGCCAAGCACGGCCAGAAGCAGCAGACGCGCTCCACCTTGGCCTCGGGAGCGCTGCTGCTGGGGTCTATCTTCTCGAGTAGGGTAGCGCAGCTGGCCCAGCCCTTGTCGCAGGGGGTAGGGCTGCTTTTCCTGAAATACGGCCGCGACGATGAGCGGGAATCGGATAAGCTGGGCGTGGCGTACAGCACCAAAATAGGCTACGACGCTTCGTATATGGCCGATTTCTTCCAGACCCTGCAGCGCGAGCAGCAGTTGAGCGGCGCCGGTGCCGTGCCTGACTTCCTGAGCAGCCACCCCAATTCTGCTGACCGGTATACTACCGTAAAGCAGCTAGCAGCTGCGGCTAAGCAGCAAGCCGGTGGCCGCCAACTCACCGTGAACCGCAACCCGTATCTGCGGATGCTGGAAGGCCTGCCGTACGGCGAGGATCCGCGCCAGGGTTTTGTGGAAGGCGGCGTGTTTTATCACCCCGATCTGAAGTTTCGGTTCCCGGTGCCGCAAGGCTGGAAGTCCCAGAACTCGCCTTCGCAGTTTCAGATGGCGGAGCCCAACGGTAAAGCGGTTCTTATCCTGACTACTGCTGGCAACGGCACCCTTGATGCTGCCGCTCAGAGCCTAGCTGAGCAACTGAAGCTACAGTCGCCGCAGGCCAGCCGCACTACCATCAATGGTTTCCCAGCCATTGCCATTCAGGGCGACCAAGTAGGCCAGAACCAGCAAGGCCAGCAGGGCATCACTGCCAGCACCTTGTCTTACGTAATCCAGGACGGGCAAACGCTATATGCCCTCATCGGCCTATGCGGGCCTCAAACGCTGAACACCTACGGCCCAACTTTCCAGCGGGTAGCGCAGGGGTTTGCTCGTCTTTCCGATGCTAGTAAGCTCAACCGCCAGCCCGAAAAAATCCGCATCAAAACCGCTAAAGGAGGCCAGACGCTCGCCTCTGCCTTGGCCGCCAACGGTATTCCTTCCAAGCGCTACGAGGAGCTAGCCATCCTCAACGGCATGAAAACCACCGATAAGCTGGCCGCTGGTCAGTTGTATAAGGTAGTTGGGAAGTAAAGGATGTACTGATCTGGAAGTCAATCAACCTACTCCAAAAAATGCTGTGGTAACACCTGCATTTTTATAATAGGTCAAGCTTTGCATAAGTGCTTCAAGGTCCTCTAGCAGTTGTCCAGACTTGAAATATTCTTGCCACATGACGTATTGAGATTTTTTGGCTTTATAGCTTATTTCCTCAATGAGGGCTGGATTGCTCCTTACTTTGTCATAAAGAGCTCTGACTAGTTCCAATAACTCTTCAACGTTCTGTTCTGCCTCAGTATCTGGTTCTTCCTCAATGCTTTCTAAATATGCTAGCTTGACTAACGGATGCAAATCCAGTCCAAGGTAATTGCCAACACAGATAATCACGGAATCCTCCATGAACATTTCGTAGCTAGCGACAAAGTTGTAATATGACCGGTTTATAAAAACCTCACTGTCTTCGCGTGTTGAGTTCGCTCCTGCACATACAATTACATTGAATCCCATATTCAGCTAAATAAAAAGCGCCCCGACCGAATACCGGCCGGGGCGCTTAAGTTACTAGGCTGCTTGAGAAGCGAAACTATGCCTTCTTCAGAAACTCGGTTTTGAGCACCATGGTACTGCCACCGGCGCGGCCTTCAATTTCGCTAGGGCTGTTGGTGAGGCGAATGTTCTTTACCACGGTGCCGCGCTTGAGCGTAAGCGAGGAGCCCTTCACCTTCAGGTCTTTGATGATCGTCACCGAATCGCCTTCCGCGAGCAGGTTGCCGTTGCTGTCTTTTACGTCCATGCGAAGAGCCGTTGCTAATCCGTGAAATCCGAAAAATCCGTCTGAACCCGTGATCAGACGTTGAAGCGGAAGTGCATGATGTCGCCGTCCTGCACCACGTATTCTTTGCCTTCCACGGCCATTTTTCCGGCTTCTTTGATTTTTACTTCGGTCTTATATTCTTGGTAGTCGGCCAGCTTGATAACCTCTGCGCGGATAAAGCCTTTCTCGAAATCAGAGTGGATGACGCCAGCGGCGGCGGGGGCTTTGTCGCCGCGGTGGATGGTCCAGGCGCGTACTTCCTGCACACCGGCTGTGAAGTAGGTAATCAGGTTGAGCAGCGAATAAGAAGCCCGGATAAGGCGGTTCAGGCCCGACTCCGTGAGGCCGTATTCGCCCAGGAACATTTCCTTTTCCTCGGGGTCTTCCATCTCGGCAATCTGCGACTCAATGGCGGCCGATACTAGCACTACTTCGGCGCCTTCCTTCGCCACATGCTCCTGCAGGGCTTTGGTGTGGGCATTACCTGCCGTGATGCTAGCCTCATCTACGTTGGCTACGTAGATAACGGGCTTGATAGTAAGCAACTGCAAATCAGCTACGGCTTCCAGCTCTTCTGGGGTAGCCTGCACAGCGCGGGCGTTCTGGCCATCTTCCAGGGCTGCCTTAAACTTCTGCAGGGCCGCTACTTCCTTCTTCGCCTGGGCATCGCCGCCTTTGGCCGCGCGCTCCGACTTTACCAGTTTCTTGTCTACGCTCTCAAGATCTTTGATCTGCAGCTCGGTGTCGATTACGTCCTTATCGAACACGGGGTCAACGCCGCCGGCCACGTGCACAATGTTTGGGTCGTCGAAGCAGCGCACTACGTGGATAATGGCATCTACCTCGCGGATGTTGGCCAGGAACTTGTTGCCCAGGCCTTCGCCTTTGCTTGCGCCTTTTACTAGGCCGGCAATGTCCACGAACTCAATGATGGTGGGCAGTACGCGCTTGGGGTTTACTAGCTGCTCCAGAATCTGGAGGCGCTCATCCGGCACTGTAATGACGCCCACGTTGGGTTCAATGGTGCAGAAGGGGTAGTTGGCCGACTCGGCCTTGGCGTTAGAAAGCGCGTTGAACAGCGTGGATTTGCCCACGTTCGGCAGGCCGACGATACCGCAGCGGAGACCCATATGGTGAAGTTGTGAAGTTGAGAAGTAGTGAAACAGGCCAGAGGCGCATTTCATGGCGCAAAGGTACGGGGCTTTTTCGGGGAAAGCACTCTTTGAACGCACGACGGCGCGCCAGGGCCGAAGCCGGGCGCGCCGTGCGGTGGGAAGCGTATTAAATCAGAGTAGTAAAACGTGTTTCGCTAGGCTTCCGGAAAAAGGTTAGTACGTGTCGGGGGAGGCGCTGAAACCGGCTTCGCGGTTTTCGGCATCGTACGCAGGGCGGGGGCGGTCCAGTTCTGCTACCTCTTCTGGCGTCAGCAACTCGTCGCGCACGTAGTCCACGGCATCCTGCAGGGCATCCACAAACTTGAGGAAGTCTTCCTTGTACAGGAAAATCTTGTGTTTCTCGTAGGAGAAGGTGTCGTCGTCGCGTAGGCGGCGCTTGCTCTCCGTAATGGTCAGATAATAGTCCTGTCCGCGCGTAGCCTTCACGTCAAAAAAATAAGTGCGCTTACCGGCTTTAATGCGTTGGGAGTAAATCTCCTCCTGGTCGTGACGGTCTTCCACAGTCCTTCTAGTAAAGTTTTGTTATTCCAAGAATATTGAAGTTCCGTGCAAAATACGGGCTTTGATTTAGATATAAAAATTTGAAGTCCCGCTTTTTCAATTTCCTAGCTGAATACGTCTATAACCTAGCTAAATAGTAAAATCAGCCCACTTTGCTTGTAAAGCAAGGCTTGGGAAGAGGCTGGTATAAAATCAAGAAATATATCTCATGTTTTTATATTAAGTTATCACTATGGTTGACTTGATTTGTGAAATATACCTTAAGCTTTGCACAGCTTGCTTGCCTTACTAGCAGTACTCCTAAAGGAGCTGAACTAGGCAAATGGGGTTGCTGTTCACCTGGCACCTAAGGCAGCCCGCGCGGTTTCCTTGTATCTTGCTAGCGTCACACATTGTATTTGCCATGCCCCAACCACTCGATCTGGCCGCTGTTCGGCCCTTTGAAAACCTGGAGTTTCTGGCTCGCCAATTGGTGGAAGGCTTTATCACCGGCCTGCACCAATCGCCGTACCACGGGTTTTCGGTGGAATTTTCGGAGCACCGGCTCTACAATCCTGGCGAAAGCACGCGCCACCTCGATTGGAAGGTGTTTGCCCGCACCGATAAGCTGTTTGTGAAGCGCTACGAGGAAGAAACCAACCTGCGCTGCCATCTGCTGCTGGATGTAAGCCCGAGCATGTATTACCCCGCACCCTCGCATGATAAGCTGCGCTTTTCAGTGCTGTGCGCCGCGGCTATTGCTACGCTGCTGCAAAAGCAGCGCGATGCGGTGGGCCTCGTGACGTTTGCCGAGCAGGTGGAGCTGCAAACGCCCGTACGCTCCACCAGTACTCACCGCCACACGTTGCTGCTCACGTTGCAACAATTGCTGGAGCGCCCAGCCACGCCTGGCCGTGCCCGCACCGATGTAGCTGGTGTAATTCATACCATTGCCCAGCAAATACCCAAACGCTCGTTGGTCGTGCTGTTTTCGGATATGCTGGGCCGCGCCCCCGAGGAGCAAACCGAAACCCTGGCCGCCCTGCAACACCTGCGCCACCAGCACCACGAGGTGCTGCTGTTTCATGTGATGGACCGCGCCACCGAAGCAAATTTTGAATTCCAGGACCGACCCTACCTCTTCGAGGACCTTGAAACCGGCCAAACAGTAAAGCTGCAGCCCTCACAGGTGCGCGAGCAATACCAGGCCGCCATGCGCAAGTATGAGCACGAGCTGGCGCTGCGCTGCGGGCAGTATAAGATTGACTTCGTGCCAGTAGATATCCGCGAGCCGTTCGATAAAGTGCTGTACGCCTACCTCGTAAAGCGCGGCAAAGTGCGCGGGTAAAAACTGTTGTACTTATGATGGTGTGGTATTGCCGCGTGTGTGGCCTTGATTACGACGAATCGCCGTGGGGCCCAGATGACCAAACGCCGGATTTCAGCATCTGCGCGTGTTGCGGAGTAGTATTTGGCTACGATGATTGCCTGCCCGCCTCCGCCAGGGCATACCGCGCTACGTGGCTAGCCGCCGGAGCCACCTGGTTTTATCCTAACATGAGGCCCACCAACTGGGTTCTATTGGAGCAGCTAGCCCAGGTTCCAGCTTTGTACCGTTAGGCTTCTGCGTACTTTTGCGTTATGGATTACCTAAACCTGCTGTTTTTTGCTCTGCCTGTCTGCTTATTGTCGGCGGTGATGACCGTTTACATTGCGCACATGTACGGCCGGCGGTTTTGGCCCTGGCTGCTGTTCGGCTTCTTGGTGCCTATTCTGTCCACGTTTGTGGCCATTGCGCTGGGCATCTGGGATGCCCGCCGCAACGAGCGAGCGGGTAAGCAAGACTAGGGCTGCTTTTCGGCCGGTGTATTATCCAACGACTGCCAGAGGTATTTGCTGGCCAGCGTGCGGTACGGCCGCCACGGCTCAGCCAGTTCTATCATGCGCTTTAGCAAGGCTCGGCCGGTTTCCTGAAGCCCATAGTGGCGGCGCATGGCGTTCTGAATGCCTAGGTCGCCTTCCGGAAATACGTCGGGCTGATCGAGGGCAAACATTTGCAGCATTTGGGCCGTCCAGCGGCCTACCCCTTTTATTTGGGTAAGGTGGCTCGTGAAGGCATCATCGGAAAGCTGGCTCAGGTGGGCATGGTCTAGCTGGTCGCGCTGAGCAAAATCAGCAATGGCACGCAGGTAGCCGGCTTTTTGGCGCGAGATACCCGCGGCGCGTAGGTCTTCATCGGTGAGCAAAAGCAACGCCGCCGGCTCCGGATAGCCATCGGGCGGGAACAGGGCCTGCACTTTGCGCCAGATAGCTGCCGCTGCTTTTGTAGAAATTTGCTGGCCCACAATGGCACGTAGTAAGGCCAGGTATAAGTCTTCGTGGGCAGAAGGGTGAATGGGCCGCCCTTGCCGGATAAGTACAGCCAGCACCTCGTCTGCCTCAGATAAGTGCTGGAGAGCCGTTTCAGTTGCGCTTGGCGCGGGTGGGTTTGGAGTCATGAGCAGGGTAGCAAAGCAGGTGCCTCAGGACAGCACAATATCCAGAAGCGAGGTTGGAATAAGCAGTTCGGCTAGTAACTCCCCGGCCGCCGACAGCCGCAGGCCTGCCAGGTTACGGCCGAAGCAGGCGCCGGTATCAATATTGAGCACGTTGGCTGTTGGGTCATAGGTGGGGTCGCCATCCGGGGTAGGGGTGTGGCCCACTACCTGGCGGCGGCCCACGTTGCGCAGCGGTCCGCGTCGCCACAGCACGCCATCGGAGTTTTCGGGGTCGAGGGGGGTAGCGGTATCGGCGAAGCCGGCATGGCTGATGAGCAAGTGGTCGTTTTCCCAGAGCAGAGGGCGCCGTTCGAGCCACTGCAGGTGCTGCTGGAGCAGCTCGCGGCGGCCTTGGTACTGCTCCACCGTGGTGCGGCCGCCCCAGCGCAGCCACGCCGGATTGGGGCCGCTGGCCGCGAAGTGCTTGCGCATTTCATACTCGTGGTTGCCTAGCAGAAACACCGTGCGCTGCGGGTAGGCTGCTTCCAGCTCAATGGCCAGCTGCACGCACTCGGGCGCAAATCGTCCCCGATCTACTAGGTCGCCGGTTTGCACCAACAGCTCCTCTTGAGGTCGCCAATGGCTCAGCAGCTCCCGGAAGGTATGGTAGCAGCCGTGCACATCGCCAATCACGAAGAGGTTTGAACTCATAGCAGGAAGGCAGTGGAAAGGGTTAGGCAGCAGTTGAGAATGAAAAGAAGGCTAGGGCGCAATACCGGCAGCTTCCGCACTGGGTGGCCAAGGATACTACTACTATGCTAGCAAGCACTTACGCAGCACTGGCTCTGAGGTAGCACAGTAGGCCTGAGCAGGTGCTCCTGGTATGTGCAGAAGTAGCCCGTCACTTGTTGTACTAGCCCATTATTAACCAACAACCCAGCGTGCCGAATTTCTTATGGCAACAGAGAAATGGGCAAGTGCGGGTCAGGAAAAAGTCCTTCGTCAAACCCCGGTCAGTAACTGGAATGTCATATACCAGCGCCTTAGGCCCGGGGTTTGACAAAGGTAGTAACCTAGCCTATACTAGCCTGGTTAGAGGGCTAAACCGCTGCTGTTAGAGCCGCCTCCAGGCGCGCCATCATGCTGTCGTCGATATCGAGGTGGGTCACGAAGCGGATCATCTGGGGGCCGAACGATGACGCTCGGATGCCCTGCTGCTCTAGTCGGGCCAGGAACTGCTCAGCGGGCATTGTATCCTGCAGCCGGAAAATTACCAAGTTGGTTTCTACGGGCAGCACCTCGGCCACATAGGGCTGCGCGGCCAGGGTAGCGCTCAGTTGCTGAGCCCGGCGGTGGTCATCGGCCAGGCGCTCTACGTTATGCTCCAGCGCGTAGAGGCCTGCTGCCGCAATGTAGCCGGCCTGGCGCATGCCGCCACCCATGGCTTTGCGAATGCGCTTGGTTTTCTGGATAAACTTCTGGCTGCCTAGCAACACGGAGCCCACTGGTGCCCCCAGGCCTTTGCTTAGGCATACTGAAATAGAATCGAAGATGCGGCCATATTCCTGCCCCGACTGGCCAGTGGCAACAAGTGCATTAAACACGCGTGCTCCATCAAGGTGCAGCGGAATCTGGTGCCGCTGCGCTACCTCTGCCATGGCTTGCAACTCCGAAAAGGCATAGCAGCTGCCGCCGCCGCGGTTGTGGGTGTTTTCCAGCGAAATAAGGCTGGTGGTGGGGTAGTGAATATTATTGGGTCGGATGGCGGCTTCTACCTGCGCCGCGGTCAGGCGGCCTTGGTTGCCGGCCAGCAACGCCACCGAAGCGCCGGAGTGAAACGCAATGCCGCCTACTTCCCACAAGTAAATGTGCGAGGTCTGCTCACAGATAACTTCCGAAAAGGACTCGGTATGCGCTTTGATGGCTATTTGGTTGGTCATGGTGCCGGAAGGGCAGAAAAGGCCGGCTTCCAGGCCAAAGCGTGCGGCAGCTTCCTGCTCCAGGGCCCGCACGGTGGGGTCTTCTTCGTACACATCATCGCCCACGCGGGCCTGAAACATGGCCTCCAGCATGGCCGGAGTAGGGCGCGTTACGGTATCGGAACGTAAGTCAATCACTGAATCTGTCATGGAGGTATGATAGGGAAAAGAGGGGAAAGGTTTCCCGGTTTCAAATTTAGTCGTTACTTTTGCCCCTCGTTTATTAGAAGACCTAAACCGACCCGGAAAAAATGAGCATTACCCGTCTGAAGCGGAAGCACCGCAAGAACATTGCCCGCGCTAACAACAAGCAGCGCATCATTAAGCAACTACTCCTGACGCCCGTTCTGAAGAACGTGGACCTGGACGAGCTGAAAGCCCGCTTCAACAAGGGCGAAGCCAAGACCGAAGCTGCCGCGTAACTCCGGCCTTTGCGTCTGGTGCACCTACCCCGGTGTCGGTGGGTACCTGCCAGAATCTCTAAGCGTCTTTCCTGTCAAGGAGAGGCGCTTTTTTGTGTTCCTTGTACAAGTACGCCAAATTGCTAGGCCGGTTCAGGCCGCAAACCTTGCTAGGGACTTTAGCCTACCCGCGGGCCTAGCTCTACGGCCTGCAGCTGCTGCACTTTGCCGTCGGCCACCTCAAAGCGCAGTAGTGTGCGCACCTTATGAAAGCCGTGCCGGCCAGCCGCCCCGGGGTTTAGATGCAGCAGGCCCAAGCGCGGGTCGGGCATTACTTTGAGAATATGCGAGTGTCCGCTGATAAAAAGCCCCGGGCGCTGCTGCTCCACCAGTGGCCGGGCGGCGGGGCTATAGTGGCCGGGGTAGCCGCCAATGTGGGTCATGAGCACGTGCAGGCCCTCTAGCTCAAAGGCTTGCACCAGCGGCTGGGTGTTGCGTACATCGCGGCCATCAATGTTGCCGTACACGCCGCGTAGCGGAGCCACGGCTTCCAACTCCTCGATTACGGCCGCCGTGCCGAAGTCGCCGGCATGCCAGATTTCGTCGCAGTCCTGCAGGTGATGCAGAATGCGGGCATCTAGGTAGCTGTGCGTGTCAGAAAGCAAACCAATTTTTTTCATGCTACGAAGGTAGCCGCCGGAACGCAAGCAGAATGCGGGTAACAAGTGACAGATAACGTGTTGGGAAAGATAATTTGCATATTACCCTTGTAATCCGGTGCTCGTGCCCCGAGGACTTCACCGAACATATACAACACAACCGCAGACATCCCGTATCTTGCCCGACCGCCGGACAATTTTCGTTTTTGGGGAAATATGCTGTGCTTTACAGCAATCCGGTTTGAACTCCTTTTTTGCCCTCCAGATTACCTCGCGATGAACGTCTTCATCAACGATATTCCGCTGATTATTAAGAAGAACAGCGAGAAGATTTATAAGCACAAATACGACCTGATTCTGAATCCGGAAGATGAGTTCATCTCCAAAGATTTGGTGGGCGACGTGCTGGTGCGCGACGTGACGGACGTGTTTGTGGACCGCTTGCTACGCCTGATGGAAGTGAAGAAGCTGAAAAAGCTGACCTCGCTTACGCTGTTGGCGCGCAAGAAAAAGCGGCTGATTCTGCATCTGAAGGATCAGTTCAAGATTGTGAAAGCCGCCGGCGGTCTGGTGGTGAAAGATGGGCTGGTGCTCATGATTTACCGCCTTGGCAAATGGGACTTGCCGAAGGGCAAGCTCAAAAAAGATGAGGACCCTGTGCTGGGTGCCCTGCGCGAAGTAGAGGAAGAGTGCAACATCAAGATTGAAATAGGAGATAAGCTGCCTAGCACCTGGCACTCCTATGCCTACAACGGCAACAAAATTTTGAAGAAAACGAACTGGTACATCATGCGCTGCCTCGATGACACGCTGATGAAGCCTCAGGCCGAGGAATATATTGAAGAAGTGCGCTGGATGACACCCCAAGAGGCGTTGGCCGTGCTCGATGAGTCGTATGCCAGCATTGCGCTGGTGGTGCGCCACTACCTCAGTGAAACCGCCGGACAGACTCCCGCCGACCAGGAATCGGTAAAATAACCCGCTTTCCCCCTTAATTTCTGGATGCCTATGCGCCCGCTCCGCTACGTTGCTTTTGTGCTATTGCTGGCGGGTACTGCCGCGTGCTCGGGTACCCAATCGGCTTCTGAAACAACGGGTATTGATGCGGCCGCCCCCAAACCGCGGCCCGTTGAGGTGGATGTACCGGCCCTGGTGGGGCGCAATATCGACCAGGTGCGCCGTACGCTGGGCACACCCCTGGAAACGCGCAACCAGAAAGTAGGCCTGGAGCCCACCCCAGAGCAGATGAAAGGCACCAAAGGCGAAGGCTGGATCAATACTTTTGAGCGAAACGGCACTACCCTCATTGCTACCTTCAACGCCCGCACCCGCAAAGTCCGCGACCTGGTAGTGATGGGAAACAATGAGGAGGAGCTGCTGCAAAAGGCCAATTTGAGCCTCACGGCTACTACCTACATTCTGCTGCCAGTAGCAGACCCGCAGAATAGCCGCCAGATTATGGGGATGCGGGTTGTGGCTAAGAAGTAAAGCCTTAGGCAGTTCAGCGCATCATAAGGCCTAGTAGCTTGGCATTTTATGTGGGCTGCTGAAAGCTAGCCTGAGCTTATAGCCAGTGGACAGCTTAACCAGCAAACGGCGGCAAACGAAACGGCACAAAATCATCGACGTTGCCACCGAACCGGTGAATCTCGCGGATGATGGTGCTGCTGATGGCTGCCAGCGCCGGCGCCGTAATCAGGAACACTGATTCCAGCTCCGGATTGATGTGGCGGTTGGCTTGCGCAATAGTGTTTTCGTACTCAAAATCAGTGGTGTTGCGCAGGCCGCGCAGCAGGTAGCGGGCACCTACTTCCCGAGCAAAATCCGCGGTGAGGCCTTTGTAGGCCCGCACCGATACGCGCGGTTCGTCCTGAAATACTTCCTCAATCATCCGCGTCATTTGCTCAACAGGCAGGTAGCGCTGCTTGCTGCTGTTGTTGCCAATGGCGATAATCACCTCATCAAAAAGCGCCGTTCCGCGCCGAACTACATCGAGGTGGCCATTGGTGAATGGGTCGAACGAGCCGGGAAACAGGGCGATGCGCATACAGGAAAGTGCGAGGTAAAAGGGTTTCTACTGCAACAGGGCCTAGTACTTAGCCCAAGAGTGGCGGCTGCTTAGCACAGGTGCAAGGCGTACAGCTCGAAGTAGCGGTATTCAAACAAATCATTGAGCCGGTAGCTGTAGCCCAGGTCAAAGGGCCGGTTGCCGAAACGGATGTTGCGGATATACTTGCGCAGAATCGTGAACAGCTCGGAATCGTGCATCAGGTCGCCCCACACCATTACCAGGTCCTGGTCGGGGTTCAACTGAAGCTCCTGCATTACCAGAATGGTATAGTAAATCAGGTCTTCGGGGGTGCTGAACGGGAATACGTTTAAGAACTCAGGCTGCTTATCGCGCATGCTCAGGATAGTAACTTCCTGATAGCCAATGCTGAGGTATATGCGGCGCGGCCCGCCCTGCTCGCTCTGGTGTGCCACGCCTTCCAGCAATGCGCTGGTTTGATGCAGCAGCTGGCCTTCCGGATAGGTGTTTCTGAACCAGCTGGTAAGAGCTTTTTCGGCGGCGAAAATGCTGGTAATGCCCTGGCTGGCGTGCGTGTAGTGGTGCAGCGTTTCGTGCTGCGGATCCGGAGCGTGGTGCAGCTTCAGATATGCGGGCTCATCGCCGGGCCGGAAAAGCGACGCGGGCAGCAGCGTAAACTGCCGGTTTTGGACGGCCAGCCGCACCTGGTTCCAGCCGGTCCGGCCTACTAGCTCTTGCTCCGTGGCCAAGGCCTGGAATTGTGCCGCCAAGGATACGGGCGTATCGGGGGCTGCATAATCTTCCAGCGCCACAAACTTATTGCGCCGCACATCGGCCACGCCTACCCGCAGGCCAGCAGTGCCTGCCGTCAGGTACAGGTTGTAGCCCGAGAGGTTTTCCAGGTCCAGCGTTTCGTCGTGCAGGCGGTGCAGGGCAGCCGGGGGCATAATGACGGTAGCGGACATAAGTGGAGCAGAAAAAGCGGGTGCAGAAATCAGACAAGGGCAAAGCTCCGCTAAAGGTACGCAGCCGCTACCGCACGCAACAACTCTGCGGGGCTTTCAAACGGGAGAAGAGAAAAAACAACGGCCGTTTAATGGGCAACTTCCCTGGTTTTCAGACGCTGCTTACTGGAACCGAATTTGCGGAATAAACACGTCATCGGTGCTGATAATGTCGCGCAGTACGGGGTGCACCTGGGTGGGCAGCAGTTGCCCTAGCTGCCGGGGCGTGATAAACTCCAGGTGGGTTAGGAGTTGAGCTTCGGTGGTGTGTTCGGGGTCGAGGCCGAGGCGGGGGCTGGCGCTTTCATCGTGGGCATGCACTTCAAAAAACAACTCCAGGGCCTGCAATTCCGGGCTCTTGAACTCATGCAGGTGCAGGAAGCGTCCCACGCTGATGACTAGGCCGGTTTCCTCCGTAAACTCACGTTCCAGGCACTGGTGCAGGGTTTCGCCAAACTGCCAGCCCCCGCCAGGCGGCGACCAGAAGGGCAGCGCATCTGGGAGTAGCCCCCGGTGGGCCGTAAGCAACATGGCGCCGGCGCGGACTAGCAGGCCACACACCCGCACCCGCGCCACCCCGGCATAGGCGTGCAGCAGCGGATCAGGAGAGGGAGCGCCAGAAAATTGATTCATCATACAAAGGCAAAAGGGATCAGCCACACGACCGGAAGCGCAAGGCTACGAAAAAACAGCGCCATTGGCTACTTGTTACGGGAGCCGGCCCGAAAGCAAACGAAAGGCTTGCCGTTATATTTTTTCTAGGGTTGATGCAGATGCAAACTGGCGGCTGGCCCGGCGCTGGCGCCACCGGCGCAGCCGCGTGAGTACCCATACCAGCAGCACCACTGCCAGCCCGGCCATCACGACGGGTATCAGAAGGCCCAGCACGGAGCCCACAATGGCCAGCATGTTTTCTAGGGTTGCCAGCACGGGGTTGCCTAGCCCGGCAGTGGTGGCCGTGGAGCCCGCCCGCAGCAGTGCCGTACCCGTCTGGATGATGCCCGCTGTACCGCCACCCACCACGATGCCCAGGCCCCAGCGCACCATGGGGGGCATATCCGGCAGGGCCGAGGTCATTAGGACGGTGCCCGCAATAAAGGAAGCCGGCCCGGTAATGGCGTCCAGTACATTATCAATTACGGGCACATAGTACCCTAGTATTTCGGCTACGGTAGCCGTGCCCAACGCAGCTATGGCGGGCCAGGTGCCCAGCCACGCAAATCCTGGCGAGGGCGTCAGTAGCCCCATGCGGTACGCCACCGAGGCCGCCAGCAACGGCACAAATACCCTGAATCCGCTGCAGGCCGCCAGGGCCAGCCCCAGTGCTCCGGCCAGAAAATACTGTACAGGTTCCATCACAAGGAAAGTAGGGGGTTAGGGGTTTGCAGTGCTGTGAAGGCTAGGGCGCACTCCGGCTTCTGACGCGCCGCGCTAGCTATCAGCCAAAATATACACAACCTTTGCGGCTCTATGACTCCTGAACCTCTCGAAACTCGCATCCGCCGCAAACTCACCCGCCAGCATTTCATGCACCACATCGGCGCCGACCTGACCCTGATTGAGTCGGGCCGGG
Source organism: Hymenobacter seoulensis (assembly GCF_054780535.1). Lineage (NCBI taxonomy): Bacteria > Pseudomonadati > Bacteroidota > Cytophagia > Cytophagales > Hymenobacteraceae > Hymenobacter > Hymenobacter seoulensis. The sequence goes on along the minus strand of NZ_BAAGWD010000003.1, from coordinate 371,984 downwards.
TAGAAGCAGAGCTGCATCTGGCGCAGCAGCACCAGCAACATACTGGTTTTGCGCACGGCGGGCTAGTAGCCACCATGGCCGACCTAGTAGCTGGCTTCGCGGCCGTAACACTGGTGCCCGATGGCACCGGCGTAGTAACGGTAGAGCTGAAAACCAGCTACCTGCACCCCGGAATCGGCCAGAAGCTGCGGGCCGTTGGCTGGGTCCTGAAGGCCGGCAGCCGCCTTCACTTCTGCGAGTCAGAGGTGTGGTGTGATGACAAGCTGATTGCCAAGGCCTCTGCCACCATGGCCGTAATAACCCCGCCCGCCCCGGCCGCGCCGCCACAGTAGAGGGGCCTAGTTAGCACCGGAAGAATTTTGCTGCGCTTACTACTTGAATGACAGTTACATAAAAAGTAATGTTACGGTTTAGCTTACCAAGGGCCCTAGGTCTGGAATAGGGGGGGAGTGGAGTCTGCCATTTTATTGCCAACTTGGCGTTGGAGTCCGGTTTCTACGTCCGGATGACGGTGTCTTACTCTATGAAATGGATTGTTACGGCGCTGTTGGTTTTCCTGGGCGGACCATTGCTGGCACAGCACCGCTACTGGACGGCCAGCAATGATTCGCTAAACCAGGTTTTAACGCAGCAGCGCACCGATACCGCCCGGCTGCGCACCATCCGGCATATCCTCGACATCACGGAGCTGACCGAACCGCGCCGCCGTGTGCAGGCTCTGCCGCTGCTCGATGAGCTATTCCGCATTAATGAGCGCACTCAGCAGTTTGATGATGCTCCGTACCGGGAGCTGCGGGCCGGACTAGCCCTGTGGGTGAAGGGAACCAACTACCGGCAGGCACTGGCGGCGCTGCATCAGGCCGTGGAGTTGTTTGATGCCGTGGCGCGCCCCATTCCGCAGCTGCTGGTTGATTTGGCTCCGTTGTACAATCAGTTGCGGGAGTCAGATACTCGCCGCGCCTATTTTGAGCGGAAGCTGACGTATTACCGCGTGCAGGGGGCAGTTGAGAATCAGGCGGCCTGCTACCTGGTGCTGGGCGGCACCTACCGCCACCAAGGCGACTATAACCAAGCCATTAGTCACTACCTCCACGCCGCCGACCTGTACCGCACGTTTAACCGGCGCTACTACAGCAATGAGCTGATGGTAGCGGGCACTACCTACGCCGATTGGGGCAACGCCCGCAAAGGCCTAGAGTATCTGGAGCAGGCCGTCCGGTTAAATGAGCAGTACAAGATGGGGCAGCTGCAGCGCTTTTTTGCGCAGCAGGCTATTGCCAAGTTATATCTGCAGCAGGGAAACACATCCAAAGCCTTGCAGTACGCCGAAACAACCTTGGCTACCGCTCGCAGCGAACGTGTTGACCAAGCCCAGTTTACAGCGTATGGCTTGGTACTGAAAAGCCAGGTATTGCTGGCCTTGAACAAGCCCGCGGCGGCGCTGCCCCTGCTTACCCGCGCGCAGCAACTCGCCGACTCATTGCGCATGCCCATCACGGCCCGCCCCGGCGAGTTTGCCCTCGATGCCACGTGGGCGCGCTACTACACCCTACTCCGCGACTACAAAAAGGCCGACGCCTACTGGCGCCAAGCGTATCAGAAGGCCACCGCCGCCAATTTTCAGATGCTGCGCCCCAAGTATCTGCAGCAGATTATTCGGTTTCAGGATGAGCGCGGCGCCGCCGGTCCGGCCCGCGACTACGCCCGTGCCTACCTCAACCTGATGGACACGCTCAACAAGGCCCAAGGCAACAACCTGCTGGCCCAGTATGAAGGAGAGCGAATTGAGCAGGCTCAGAATGAGCAGATTGAGCGCTTGCGCCAGGAGAAAATGCTGCAATCCATGCGTTTGCGGCAGCGGAACCAGCTTCTTGGGGTAGCTGCAGTTGCCATTGTGCTCATATCCAGCCTGGGGGTGATGAGTTATCGTCAGCTGCAAACCAACAAGCGCACCCTGGCGCAGCTTCGCACTACCCAAAACCAACTGGTACAGTCAGAGAAGTGGGCCTTTGTGGGTGAGGTATCGGCGGGCATTGCCCACGAGCTGCAGAACCCGCTCAACTTCATGAAGAAGTTTGCGGAAGTCAGTACCACCATGGTCAATAATATAGAGGACCCGGCGCGCAAGGCAGGCTTGGAGCAGGAGATTCTGCTCGGCCTCAAGCAAAATCTGCAGGAAATCAGCCAGCACGGCATCCGAGCGTCGGCCATTATTAAAGATATGCTGGAGCACTCGCGCGCCGGCACTGGCCAGCGGGAAGCCACTGATCTCAACGCTCTGATTCTGGAGTATCAGCAGCTGGCCCGGCAAAGTCAGCAGCTGCAGGGCCAGGCCCGCACTATTGCCGTTACCACCGACTTGGCCCCTGATCTGCCCCTAGTAGCCGTGGTGCCTTCCGACATTGGCCGGGTGATGCTCAACTTGTTCACCAACGCCTTTTATGCCGTGGCCAAGCGCCAGCAGCTGGAAGGCAGTGGGTATGCGCCCCAGGTACGGGTAGCAACCCAACTTCAAAATGGCCAAGTAGAAATACGCGTGCAGGACAATGGCACTGGTATGCCGCCGGAAGTACGCGAGAAAGTGTTTCAGGCCTTCTTTACCACTAAGCCAATGGGCGAGGGTACGGGCCTCGGCCTTTCTCTGAGCCATGATATCGTGAAAGGCCACGGTGGAACTATCACCGTTGACTCGGAAGAAGGCAGGGGCACCGAGTTTGTCATCCGTCTGCCGGCTTAACTGAAAGCCGAGCGTCGGTTGGGCCTTGAGGTAGGGCTAGTAACATGGAAGATGCGTAGTAATACGAACCTTACAATCACTACCCCCGTCGGGAGCTTAAAGCGGCGTAGCTTTGTTGTCCGAATACACTGCTATGCTTTCCGTTAGAACTCCCTCCGTCCGCGACTACTTTCCCTACGAACCCACCCAGGACCAGGCCACACTGTTTCGGCAGATGGATGGCTTTTTGGGTGATGGCCTGCCTGGGCGCAAGGCGTTTGTGCTGCGCGGCTACGCGGGCACGGGCAAAACCACCGTGGTGAGTGCTCTGGTACAGTGGCTACACCGCATGGGCCGCAAATACGTGCTGATGGCTCCCACCGGCCGCGCGGCCAAGGTTATGAGCACGTATTCGGGCGTGGCGGCCAGCACGATTCACAAGAAAATCTACCGCCAGACCAGCGGCACGCCTTCACAAGGCCTCTCGTTTCAGCGCCAGCCGAATCGCACCCAGGACACCCTGTATATTGTGGACGAGGCTTCCATGATTTCCGATGAGAAGGCCTTCGGCGAAAACGGCCTGCTCGACGACCTGATGAACTATGTGTTCGAGAAGCCCTCGAACCGGTTGCTGCTCATCGGGGATACGGCTCAGTTGCCACCCGTGGGTCAGTTGCTCAGTCCCGCCCTCGACCCCGAGCTGCTGCGGCACCGCTTCCGCGCCCAGGTCGATTCGGTGGAGCTGCGCCAGGTAATGCGCCAGGCCGAAGAATCGGGCATTCTGATGAACGCGACAGTGCTGCGCGAAGAATTGCGCGAGGAGCACCCGAACATCTCGTTCTTCACTAAAGGCTACCCCGACATCTTCACGATGGGCGGCGACAAGCTGGAGGATGGTTTGCGCTGGGCCTACAAAAACTTCGGCCACGAAAACAGCACCATCATTTGCCGCTCCAACAAAAACGCCAACCAGTACAACCAGTATATCCGGCGCATTCTGTTCGAGGCCGAAGACGAAATTGAGTCGGGCGACTACCTGATGGTGGTGCGCAACAACTACTACTGGCTGCCCAAGGACTCGGAAATTGGGTTCTTGGCTAACGGCGACTTTGTGCAGGTGGTGAAAATTGTGCGCCTCACCGAACTATTTGGGTTCCGGTTTGCCGATGCCCGCGTGCGCCTCGTGGACTACCCCGATGAGCCGGATATGGAAATCAAGCTGCTGCTCGATACGCTGCACACCGAAAGCCCCGCTCTGCCCGCCGACCGTAACAAGGCCCTTTACGATGCCGTCAGTGCCGACTACGCCCACCTTGAAACCAAGAAAGAGCGTACGGCGGCCATGCGCAAAGACCCGTATCTGAACGCGCTGCAAGTGAAATTTGCGTATGCGCTTACCTGCCACAAAGCGCAGGGCGGCCAATGGCAGGCCGTTTTTGTAGATCATGGCTATCTGAAGGAGGAGATGGTGAACAGCGAGTTTGCTCGCTGGCTGTACACGGCCGTGACCCGTTCCTCGGAAAAGCTGTTTTTACTTAACTTCAATAAAAAGCTAATCGGCGACGCCACGGAAGAGTAAGTGCAGCCATGTGTGCAGTCTAGTGTCTTATGGCCGGCGCCAAAAAAGGAGTGTGGCCGAACGTAAAAAAGCGGCTTTGGTGTTGCACTTCACACAAGCTTCATGCGGCTGGTTGAAAACTGGCACGCAACTTGGCTCAGTGGCCGAAACTCGTATTTTTGTTTACATCCAACGCTTTCACGCATAAACGACATGAAAAAAGCACTCATTCTGGCATTGTCGCTGTCGATGATGGGCTTCGCGGCCCAGGCTCAGACGGCCGCCGTAAAGCCCGCTAACGCCCAGACCAAAGTGGCCGGGCCGCAAATCCAGTTTGAGGAAATGAAGTATGACTTCGGCTCCATCAACACCGGTGATGTAGTAGAGCATACCTTCAAGTTCAAGAACGTAGGCACCCAGCCCCTCGTGATTTCAAACATTGGCGTGAGCTGCGGCTGCACTACCCCCGACTGGACGAAAGAGCCCGTAATGCCCGGCAAATCGGGTACGGTAACAGCCAAGTTCAATTCGGCCGGCAAGTTTGGGATGCAGAATAAAGTACTGACTATCGAATCAAACTCGGCAGGTGGCAACGCCATGGTAGCATTGGTGGGTGATGTGAAGGAGGCCGGCACTGCCAGCGCGGCGGCTCCGGCGCCTTCTCCGGCTGCTTCTGATGTAAGCGCCCCTGCTAACACCAAGGAAGCCAAGCAGAAAACTAAAATCGGCGACAACAAGATCAAGGCCAAGAAGAAAGCCTCCTAAGCCTGCGGGCTTTGCTAGGTGCCGTGCATCTGCAAACCTTCTTGCCTCGGCTCCGGCCAACAAAAAGCGGCTCGCCACACAGGCGAGCCGCTTTTTGTTGCTTTTGTATCTAGTAAGATGGCTATAACTGACGAGCTGCCAGCAACAGCATAATCCAGCCGGCAATGAATAGCACGCCGCCTAGAGGTGTGATGGCACCCAACTTGGTGATGCCCGTGAGGCAGAGTACGTACAATGAGCCGCTGAACACAAGAATGCCGCCCAGCCAGAGCCACGCCACGGTGCTGAGGCTGCGCAGCTCCGGCTTGATGTGCAGCAAAATGCCCACTGCCAGCAGGGCCAGCGCGTGGTAAAACTGATAGCGTACGGCGGTTTCAAAGGTCTCAAAGCGGCCGGAAGCTTCCAGCATCTTGCGCAGGCCGTGGGCTCCAAAGGCCCCGATTCCGACGCCAAGCGCCCCTAGTAAGGCCGCCAGCTGAAGTATAAGACGAGCTGTCATGTGTGGTTCGTACCCTGAAGTAAATGAAGACGGCGCGTAAGGTTGTACTTACCGCGCGCCAAAAATAGCACTGCCCACCCGGATGAGCGTGCTGCCTTCCTGTAAGGCTAGTAGGTAATCAGAGCTCATGCCCATGGATACTTCGCGGAATGAGCTGTCGTCGGGGAAATACAGGGCCTTCAGCTTATCGAAATACCCGCGCAGCTCCCGAAACTCGCGCCGGAGCTGGTCTTCATCGGAAGTGAAAGTGGCAATACCCATCACGCCAGTGAGGCGCACGTGCTGCAAACGGCGGAAGGCTTCGGACTTGAGGATTTCCTCAGCCTCCGGCAGCGTAAGGCCGGTTTTGGTTTCCTCTGCACCAATATGAAACTGGAGCAGCCCTTCAATCACGCGGTTGTGCTTGGCAGCTTGGCGCTCTATTTCCTCCAGTAGCTTCAGGCTATCAATGCTCTGGATGGTGTGCACAAACGGGGCAATGTATTTCACCTTGTTGGTTTGCAGATGCCCAATCAGGTGCCACTCCACATCTGCCGGGAGCTCCGGCTGCTTCGCTGCCATTTCCTGCACCCGGTTTTCGCCGAAGAGGCGGGCACCGGCATCATAAGCCTCTTGCAGGCGCTCCACGGGGTGCGTTTTCGTGACGGCTACCAGCCGCGCGGCCGTGCCAGTAAGCTGTTGTTGAATGCGGTGCAGGTTGTCAGATATCACGGAATTACGCTGAATTAAAAGGATTTCGCTGCTGAGGGAAGGGAGCGGAATCAAAAATGAGAATGTGTACTAGGCCCGAATACACTACAAACCGAATAACCAGCCTACAGTTACCATTACTTGCCTTCTAAGGACTAGGTCGACAAGGAGGACCAACCGAAAACACCGCCTGAATACGGTATCTAGTCTTCCAGGGCATTCGTCAGGAAGGTGTTTTTCAGGCCCAGCCAAATCAGCCACAGCCCCAAGCTCCAGTACAGATAGATGCGGTAGTAATCGAGGGTATTGCGGTAGCGCGTTTGCTTGATTTCAGACTTGGCGTAGCGGTTGATTTGGGTGAATGTCTGGCGCAGGGCTTCGTTATCGGTGGCCCGGAAGAAGCGGCCTTCACCAGCCTGTGCAATCTGGCGCATGGTGGTTTCATCGAGGCGGGTGTTCACGTAGCGGGGGCGTCCGGCCTCATCGGTACCGTAGGGCACAATACCATCCTGCCCCAGCCCGATGGTGTAGAGCTTTAGGCCATAGGCGTGGGCAAGCTGGGCGGCCGTGAGCGGGTCGAGGCTGCCGGCGGTGTTTTCACCATCAGAAATCAGGATGCACACTTTGGTGCGCGAGCGGGAGTCGCGGAGGCGGTTGGTGGCTACCCCCAGGGCCGTCCCGATGGCGGTGCCGTCGTTCGGAATCATACCCAAGCGCAGGCCCTGGAGGTTATCGCGCAGCAGATCGTAGTCGGTGGTGAGCGGGGCCAGGGAATACGCGTCGCCGGCAAACACTACCAGCCCAATTCGGTCACCCTGACGGCCGTTTACAAACTCCAGCGCCACACGTTTGGCCGCTTCCAGCCGGTTGGGGCGCAGATCTTGCAGCTCCATGGACCCCGAAACATCAAGCACCAGCAGAATATCAATGCCTTCCCCGGTTTGCACTACGCGCTCGTCGGTGCGCTGAGGCCGGGCCAGAGCCACAATGGCAAACCCGATGCTCAGGGCCAGCACCACATCCGGAATAAAGCGCAGCACCGTGCTCCAGTCGCGCGGAACTTGCCCGGCCACGAAGGCTACTCCTAGCTGGGCCCGCCGGCGCCGGGCCAGCACCCAGCGCAGCACAAACAGCAGCGGCACCAGCGGCAGCAACAGCAACAGGCGCGGCTGCTCCCAGGTATAGCTGACCAAGGTGGCGTAGCGCACACTATCCAGCACATAAGTCAGAGCATCGGGCCAGGGCATGCGCAAAAATAGGGAATGGTTTGAGCTGAAGTGGTGGTAAGGTAAGCGGGGGCTCGGGGCAGGAAGTTTGCTAGGCAAGATAAAAGCGTGAACCTGCCCAAGGCTCAACCGCTTATAAGTCCTGTACTACCCGTGCGTACTGCCGGTCGGCGAAATTGCGCAGCAGCACAAAGGCCAGGTCGGTTTCAGTATCCTCATCCGACTCAGACACCTGATTGCCGTAAATCACGCGGTCAGCGAGGCGCAGGGCCAAGCCTACATCGGCATCGTTCTGATAATGCGCCACAATTTCACGGGTAGTTAGGCTCTTGATGTTGCTTTCTTCCAGCGCCGAGAGGTAGTTTTTCCAGAGCGTGATGGCGCGCTCCATGTTGGTGAGCGAGCGGGAGAGCGTGAAGCGCTCAACGTGGCGACCGTACTGCGCCAGAAAGTAGGCGTGGTTTTTCCGGAGCCGATACCGTCGGTAGCGCAGCTGCAGCCGGCCCCGAAATACCAGCACTAGCCCTCCGGCCAACAGCAGCAGCAGGGCCGCGCCCGTCAGCCAATACGGATAGTTGAAAGTAGGCTCAATAGGGAGTGGCCGTAGGTTCTGGCGCAGCACGAGGGGCGCCGCCGGATCAGCGGGCGGAGCCGTGCGCACCAGCCGCACTTGGGCGGGCGCTACGGGTACGGCCAGCGTGTCGCGGCCGCGCAGTACGGTAACGGGCAGCGTGAGCGTCTGCACGGAATCGAGGCTGAACGTGCGCAGGCGGTAAATGGCCCGATCGAGGCTGCGGCCTTGGCGGGTGCGGGTGGGGTAGTACTGCCGCCCTACGTACTCAAACGGCGCAAACTCCGCCGCCGAATCAGGAAAGATAACTTCTTGCTGCGCCGCATGTACGTGCGTCAATTCGTACTCCAATATTTCGCCTACCCGCACCGTAGGGCGCAAGAAGCGACCTTTCGGGATAGTGTCCGGTTCGGTATTCTGGCCTAGTGTGCTATGCGTTAAGAGCGTTAGCAGCACAAAGAACCAGCCGGCTAGCCTACTTCTTACAGCATCAAATGGCCACTCGTGTTTGCTGCTACCCACGCCCGCCCCGCTGATTACGCCGCCGAAACAGATTCACCAACTGGGGAACGAAGTTTGATTCGGTGGCAATGGAAAGGTACTCAGTACGGTGACGGCGGCATATCTGGCCGATTTGCTCGCGGTTTTGCTCGTAAGTAGCGCGGTAGCGGGCCCGAAATGCGGCCGAGGAAGTATTTACCCACACCGTACGGCCCGATTCCTGGTCATGCAGCGGGATAATGCCCAGGGGCGGAAATTCCTGCTCGCGCTTATCTAGCAGCTGCAGTACCACTAGGTCGTGCTTGCGGGCCAACATGGTCAACTCCCGCTCGTAATTGGCATCAATAAAGTCGGAAATCAGGAGCACAATGGTTCGGCGCTTCAGGGTGCCTAGGGCCTGCTTGATGCCCGCAGCCACGTTGGTCTGGCGGCTTTTTGGCTCCAGTTCAAACAACCGTTTAATGAGGGCATAGGCGTGCCGAATCCCTTTGCCGGGAGCCAGATACAGCTCTTTCTGATCAGAGAAAGCCAAGATGCCCAATTGCGCCGATTGCCGTGCGGCGGCCAGGGCCAGCACCCCACAGATTTCGCGCCCCACGTCGATTTTGCGGTGTGGTGCGGCGCCTACTTGCTGGGAGGCGCTTACGTCCAGCAATAAAAGTACCTGCTGCTCGCGTTCCTCCTTGTAGGTCTTGACGAAGGTGCCGTGCCCCTTGCTGGATACGGCCCAGTCAATGGCGCGCACCTCATCCCCGTACTGATACAGCCGTACATCATCGAATTCAAGGCCGGTGCCTTTGAAAACGGAGTGAAAGTCGCCCTGTAGCTGTGCGTCCACCGCCTTCAAAATGCGGATTTCCATCTGCCGAAGCTTACGGACAAGTTGCTGAAAGGGGGTATCGGCGGTTTTCATTTCGACTAAACTACGGCTTCCTCGTAACTTTGCAGCTGTGAAAAAACATTCGTTTCGTGTGATGCTGGTGGTAGGCCTGCTGGCTCTGGGAGTTACGGGCTGCCAGAAGCCCGATGATATTGCCCCGCCCCGGCAGCTGCTGCCCCGCGACAAGATGGTGCGCCTGCTGGTGGAGCTGCATACGCTGGAAGCCCGGACCGATGCCTCGGCGCTGCCCAGCGACTCGGCTAGGGCCTTGTTCCGGCAAGAGCAGAAACGCCTGTACACGCGTTACCAAACCACCGACTCGGCCTTCCAGCAGAGCTACCAGTATTACGCCATCCACGACAAGGACCTGGATGAAATTTACGCTACCGTGATTGATAGCCTGACGCAGCAGGAAAAGCGGCAGGATAAATCGGGCACTTCTGCAACCTCGCCTACTCGCCGCAACTAAATCAGGCGGCTGCCATTGGGTACGGGGCCGGCTAGCGCGGTTAGCACAATGTGCCCATCTGCATCGGCAGCGCCGGTTACCAGCACCTCGGAGAGAAACTTACCGATTTGCTTGGGCGGAAAATTCACTACGCACAGCACCTGTCGGCCTACCAACTCGTGGGGCTGATAGTGGTGCGTAATCTGGGCGCTGGACTTCTTGTGGCCGATTTCCGGGCCCAGGTCAATGAGGAGCTGATACGCCGGGCGCCGGGCCTCCGGAAATTCCCTAGCCTCTATAATCGTCCCAACGCGCACATCAACTCGTTCAAAATCAGCCCAGCTTATCATTGGCGGAAAAGGTGTGGTTACGAGAGAAAGCAAAATGACCGCTATGCTGGGCAGCGCCACCGCATAACGGTCAAAATTACGTAATAGGCAGCACCTGATGGCGCCTAGGCGGGGCCATAGTTTATTTCACGGCGTAGGCCTCCAGCTGCTGCAGGCGCTCCTGAATGCGTTGTTCCCATGCTTGCTGCTTTTCTTTGTTGAGGCCGTGGTTAGTCTCACCGTCGTAGCGGGCTTCCTCGCGCTGCCAGGCCAGGAAGGCAACTTTGGTGAGGTTGTTAAAAGCAGGCTGCAGCTTCAGGCAGTCGAACTTTACTAAGGTGAGTTTCTGGCGCAACATGCGCGTATGTATTTCGGTCAGGTCGAAGTGGGCCTGCTCGTGGCGCAGCAGGGCCGGGGTGGCCCGCTGCGGGTCGCGCACCCACGACTCGTGCGGCACAAATACGGCCCGCACATCAGCCGAAAACACGAAATCGGTGCAGCCTACTTTGGCATCGATGGTGGAGGAGGTAAGGGCCGCCAGCTGGTCGGTGGCTGGCCGGCTCTTAAAATCGGCCCAGGTAAGCGGCCGGCCGGCGCGCCACTCTATTTTGGCGGGCTCCGCGGGCGGGGTGCTGGTTCCTTGCTCCGTGGCAGGTAGCAAGCTCAGCAGCAGCGAAAAGGGAAAGTAGAAAAACATCAGTGCTTAGAATAGCATAAACAGACCTCAAAACCGAACCGCACTAGCTTGCTGCGGCCCTACAACCGACTACACCTTTCCGCAACTTGTGCCATGCGGGAAGAGCAGGGGTGACTTGCAACGGGAGCTAGCAAAAGTACGGCCACAATACCGCCCTCGGATTTAGAAGTCGACGGCAAACCCAGTGGGGGCTTTTGGTAAGGGTGCTAACGCGAAATAACGGCGGCTTCGTTCACGAAGGGCTCCTCAACCACGGGCCGGCGCTTAAACCGGATCAGCAGGGCCACGGCTACTAGGGTCAGGCCGGTGAGCAACCCCACCCATACGCCGGTAGTGCCCCAGCCCAACCGGAACCCCAGCACATAGCCTAGGGGCAAGGCAATGGCCCAATAGGCCAACAGCGCCACTACCGAGGGGGTTTTCACGTCTTCCAGGCCCCGCAGTGCGCCCAAGCCTACCACCTGTAACCCATCCGAAATCTGGAATGCCGCGGCTATCAGCAGCAAAGAAGCCGCTTTGGCTACCACGGCGGGGTCGTGGTTGTAGTAGTGCGGAATGGTGTGGCGGCCCAGCACCAGCAGTACGCCCATCAGGCTCATGAACAGGAACGTAATTAGATACGCCGCCAGGCCAGCCTCACGGGCTCCGGCCGCGTCGCGGGCGCCGCGGTGCTTGCCCACCCGAATGGTAGCGGCCGCTGCAATACCACTGGCCGCCATATAAGTTACCGAGGCCACGTTGATGGCAATCTGGTGGGCAGCCAGCTCCGTGGCGCCCAGCCAGCCAATCATGATGGCCGAGAAGCTGAAGGCGCCCATTTCAAACATCATCTGTACCCCAATAGGTGAGCCAAGCCCGATAAGCCGCCGAACGCCGTCGGCATCGGGCTGTAGGTTGAGGCTAGCGGCGGTGCGGTATGCCTGCAGGCGCTTGGCTTTCAGTACGTAAGCTGCCATGAGGGCTGCCAGCAGTACCCGTGAAATAAGGGTGGCCCAGGCAGCTCCCATCATGCCCATTTCCGGGAATCCCAGCTTGCCGAACACCATACCATAGCAGAGCACCGCATTAAGCACGTTGGCCTGCACCGAAAGCAGCATGGCTTGGCGCGTGAGGCCCAATCCTTCGGCAAACTGCTTAAACCCCTGAAAAATCATGAGGGGAAAAAACGATAAAAACATCACCTGAACCCAGGGCGCCGCTAACTCTACCACATCGGTGGGTTGGTTGAGGTAAGGAAGCAGGGCCGGTACTATCAGCCCCAGCAAAGCCAGCAGCACGCCAGCCACTACACTTAGCCACACTCCATTCACCAGTAAGCGGCCCAGCGCCGGAGTGTCGCGGCGGCCATCGGCGCCCGCTACCAACGGCGTGATGCCCATGGTAAGGCCCAAACCGAGCACCATCACCACCGTGCTCACGCTCACGCTCAACGAGACGGCCGCCAGCGGCACTTTGCCGGTCTGGCCTACCACCATGCTGTCACACACATTTACCAGCACGTGGCCCAGCTGGCTGAGCACCACAGGGTAAGCTAGCGTGAGAGTGGGACGAAGGTGGGCGCTAAAATGAAGGCGGGACATACTACGGCAGCTACAAAGAACCGCAAAGGTACGACGCCCGTCTGTCAGAAAGCAGTTGCGGGCAGTTGTAATTCGGTCTGAAGCCGCGACAGGGCCAAAGAAAGCATGGCCTCTGGCAGGGCATAGGAAAGGCGCACAAACCCTGGTGCTCCGCACGTAGCCCCGTCCACTACCTCCACACCGGCGTGCTTTAGCCGCGCAACCAGCTCAGCCGAGGCCGCGACCGACGAGATGCCAGTAGTCAGGTATGCCTGCAAATCGGGGAAAGCATAGTACGTGGCCTCAGGCTGGAGAGGCGGCACGTGGGGAAGGGTCGATAGGAACTCCAGCAGTAGCTTTCGGGTGGGCTGAAGCTGTGTTACTAAGCCCTCTGAAATGCTGGTGGCTGCACGAGTGGCTTCCAGGGCTGCCAGTTGCGTAGGGGCTGGCACGGCGGCGCTGGTAGCGTGCTGCCAGGCTCGGCAGGCGGCTGCTACCTCCACCGGAGCTACCAGGTAGCCCACGCCCCAGCCAATAAGCGCCAACGACTTGCTGAACCCATTCACCACCAAATGCCGACCTCGCGGATCAGGGAACTCCAACAACGACGGTACTGGCCGCTCCCCGAAGGTAATCAGGTCGTAAATTTCATCACTGAGTACATACAGGTCCGGAAACTCCTGCGTAACGGCCAGCAGGCGGCGCAGGGCCTCGTGGTGGTACACGCGGCCCGTGGGGTTGTTGGGGTTCGAAAACAGCAGTACCCGCGTTCTGGGAGAAAGGGCTGCGCGCAGCTGCTCCGGGTGCAGCTCGTAGTTATCTGCCGAGCTTAGGGGGAGCTCTCGCACAATGCCGCCGGCCTGGCGCACCAGTTCCCACATTCCAAACCAGTTAGGGGTGGGCAGCACTACCTCGTCGCCGGGGCGCAACACGGCCTTCAGTAGGGCAAACAAAGCCGCTTTGGCGCCTGGCGTAACTACTACCTGCTCAGATGTAATTAACCGGCTGCCCCCGGCGTAGCGCCCTGCCAGCGCCTCACGCAATACGGGCAGGCCGGCCGCATCGGATATAGGCAAGGGCCCTGCCTGAATAGTGCGCACAGCCGCGGCGGCTGCGGCCGCAGGTACCGGAAAGGAGCCATAACCTGAAGCCAGGCTAACGGTAACAGGAGCACTAGGTCGCATTCAGAAGCAAGTGAGGGGAGGGCAGGACAACAAGCAAGGTACGGCTCTCTATCAATTTCAGCGCTACGTTCGGTGGTGGCGCTTTATCAGGGTTTTGCGGATGGATATGGCCTAGTGCGTGGCTGCGGCTACTGAGCTGCCGGCTGCAAAATTACATCGGCGAAGAAGTCCTGCTCATCGGTGAAAAACTCCTGAACCTGCAACCCAGCGGCATCAGCCACTGCCTCAATGCTGGGGCGGGTAAACTTGTAGGAGTTTTCGGTGTGAATCATTTCCCAGGCGGCAAAAGTTACTACCCAATTCAGGGCCTCAAAGTGCACTTGCTGGGCCTGCGTGCTCACCAGAAAGGAGCGCACGGAGCCGCTCAGCGGGTCGTAGTCGGTATAGTGCTGCCAGCGGGTTAGGTCGAAATTAGCCCCTAGCTCGCGGTTGAGGCGATGGAGCAGGTTGAAGTTGAAGGCAGCCGTAATGCCCTGGCTGTCATCGTAGGCATTCCGGATAAGGCGCGGGTCTTTCTGCAGATCAAAGCCAATGAGCAGGCGGTCATCGGAGGTGAGGGGCAGGGCCAGGTCCTGCAGGAACTGATGACGGGCTTCGGGCTGGAAATTGCCGATGTTGGAGCCCAGGAACAGCACCGCCTTGCGGCCGGGCCGGCTGGCCATCAGGCGCAGGGCGTTGGCGTAATCGGCTACCACGGGCTCTACCCGTAGGCTCGGAAGCTCAGCTTGCAGGCTGCTGGCCAATCCATCGAGGGCAGCGGAGGAAATATCAACGGGAACGTAGGTAAACTGCGCGCCGGTTTCCAGCAGATGCCGCAGCAGAATCTTCGTTTTCAGCCCGTCGCCGGCGCCTAGCTCCAGCAGGAAAAAAGGCTCCTCCGGGTTCTGGGGCCGCAATGCGGTGCTAATAGCGGCTTGGTGTTGCGTGAGCAGGCGGAACTCGGTGCGGGTAGGGTAGTACTCCGGCAAGGCCATAATCTGCTGAAACAGCCGGCTGCCCTCGTCATCATAGAAATACATCGACGACAACGCTTTGAAGGGCTTGCTGAGTCCCTCCCGAATATGCAATGCCAAGGCTGACATAGCGGGGTTTGCGCTAACCGAGGGGATAGCAGGAGCAGGCGGGGCAGTAGGAATAGACATGCAAGAGAAATATCGGGGAGAGAGAACTGGCGGCGGAATGGGTAGCAACCGGCTAGCCTCGGCCAAGGTTATAACCGACTAGCGCGCCAGCCGGATGCCAGTAAACTGCCAGCGCTTATCGGCATGGAAGAAATTGCGGTACGTGGGGCGGATGTGGCTTTCTGGGGTGGCGCAGGAGCCGCCGCGCAACACCAGCTGGTTAAGCATAAACTTGCCGTTGTATTCGCCCAAGGCGCCCGGCGCCCGCTCGTAGCCGGGGTAGGGGTGGTAAGCAGAGTACGTCCATTCCCAAACGTCGCCGAGTAGCTGGTGGCAGCGGTCAGGGGCAGCAGCAGCAGGTAGCGGCTGCGGATCGTAGAGGCCACTTTCCAGGAAGGTGCCGGCAGCGGTGGTGGCATTGAAATGGCGGGCGGCAATTTCCCATTCCTGCTCAGTGGGCAGGCGGCCGCCGCGCCAATGGGCGTAGGCATCGGCTTCATAAAAGCTCACGTGCGTGACGGGCGCGGCCATATCTACGGGCACCAGGCCATGATGCGTAAAGCGGTGCCAGCTGCCCTGTTGTAATACCCAATACAGCGGCGCCTCCCAGCTGTGTTGCTGCACTAGGTCCCAGCCTTCGCCCAACCAGTAATGGAAGTCGCGGTAGCCACCGTCCTCCATAAACTCCAGGTATTCAGCGTTGGTTACTAGCCGGTTTTGCAGCTCAAAGTCGGCTACGTAGGTGTCGTGCGGCGCTTGTTCATTATCAAAGCAGAAGCCATCGCCTTCATAGCCAATTCGGTGCATGCCGCCCGGAACAGGCAGCCACGTAGCGGCCGGCGCTTGGTGGCTTACGGCCGGAGCCGGGGTTGGCTGGTAGGCCGGAGCTAGGGGGCTGGTGCTCAGAATGTACTTGATATCAGTAGTCAGCAGTTCTTGGTGTTGCTGCTCATGCTGCAAGCCTAACTCCAAAAGCTGCTGAAAGCTCGGTGGTAACGTATCCTGCAGTGCCAACAGCCGCGCCATGTGCTCATCCACGTAGGTGCGGTAGGCATACACATCCTGAAGCGGCGGGCGCGAAAGCGTGCCCCGGTCGGCGCGGTTTACCCGCGAGCCCAGGGAGTTGTAGTAGGAGTTGAACAGGAAGGCGTAATCCGGATGAAAAACGGTATAGCCTGGCAGATGCTCGCGCAACAGGAATGTCTCGAAAAACCACGTGGTATGGGCCAAATGCCACTTGGGCGGGCTCACATCAATCATGGGCTGCACCACAGTATCCTCCGGGAGCAATGGCCGGCACAAGGCCTCCGACTGCTGCCGCACGGCCTGAAAGCGGGCCAAGGCGGAGGCCGTTGGGTTGAGGAGAACAGCGGGGCTAGGAGTTGAAACCGAAGGCATAACGAAGGGTGCTGGCGTGGAAACGGAACACAATAGTAACGGCAAAGCTGGCTAGTAGTTTATAGGCAGCGCGTACTAACCTCATCAGTACGTGTTTGTCGTAACTGTCGAGTATTACTACTGACTAGCTGCTCCGTAGTAGTTGGTATTTTACTATATAAACCTAGTTTTTTCCTGCTTATAAATCGGGTTTAGAAATCTGGCGGCGTACATTCCTTACACATCTGAACGTAAGCATCACTCCCCTCAGACTTTATTGCCGAGCTATGAACACGAAATCAGCCAACCGCACCTCTGCCACCGAGCCAACTGTAACCAAGCGCCCCCGCGGCTTTGCTGCCATGGACCCCGCCACGCAGCGCCGCATTGCTAGCGAAGGCGGCCGGGCCTCGCACGAGAGTGGCCGTGGCCACCGCTTCACGTCCGAGGAAGCCCGCGCAGCCGGCCGCAAAGGTGGCCAGGCCAGCCGCACCCGCACCAACGAGAGCCCTGCTGCCCAATAAGTAACGCCTAGGGCTTGCTGGCCAAAAACGTGTAAATGGTTTGGCTGTTAGTACCGCGCCGCTCCTGCCCCTAAACTCGGGGCAGGAGCGGCGCTGGCGTTTGGGGCCGGTGCTTCAAGCCGCGGCCGCGTATATTGCCGGTCCACTCTCCGTATCTGCTCTGCCTGCGCCTGTCTATGCTTCAGCTTCGCCTTTCCCGTCGTGTTCTGCATTTCAATTTCCCGGCCCGCACTTCCCGTGGTGCCCTTACGGAACATGTAGCGCACTACCTGCACCTGCACGACAGTGCCCAGCCACAGCTGGAGGGGTTGGGAGAGGCCGCACCCCTAGTAGGCCTGAGCCCTGACTCACGGGACGATTTTGAGCAAACACTGGAAGGGTTTGTGCGGGAGTTTAACCGGCGGCAGCTGCGAGAATTGCTGCCCGAGGAAGCAGCTGCCCTGGTTGGGCCCGAATGGCCCGCCCTGCGGTTTGCCCTCGAAACAGCTGCCCTCGACTACCAAAATGGCGGGCGGCATCAGCTCTATGATAATGCATTCAGCCGCGGCGAGGCCGGCGTGCCCATCAACGGGCTGGTCTGGATGGGCGATGCGGCGTTTATGCGCCAGCAGATTGAAAAGAAGCTAGCGGAAGGTTACTCCTGCCTGAAGCTGAAAATTGGGGGCCTCGACTTTGCCTCGGAGTTGCAGTTGCTTCGCGAAATCAGGGCGGTGGCGGGCCCTGAGCGCCTCACGTTGCGCGTAGATGCCAACGGTGCCTTTGCCCCGGCCGAGGCCCTAGGAAAACTGGCCCAGCTGGCGGAGTTTGAGCTGCACTCTATTGAGCAACCCATTCAGGCGGGGCAGTGGGAGGCCATGGCCACCGTGTGTCAGCTTTCGCCAGTGCCTGTCGCTCTTGATGAGGAGCTTATAGGTATTACGAAGCCTAGTGAGCAGGCACACATGCTGGATGAGGTAAAACCAGCCTACATCATTCTCAAGCCGACGCTGGTAGGTGGGCTAGGCGCCAGCCTGGAGTGGATTCGGCAGGCCGAAGAGCGGGGTATAGCGTGGTGGCTCACGTCTGCGCTGGAGTCCAATGTGGGTTTGAATGCCATTAGCCAGCTGGCGGGTTCCTTTGCGCAGCCCGGTTTCCCGCAGGGGCTAGGCACCGGCCAGCTCTACCACAATAACCTAGCGGCGCCCCTGCATATTCGGCAGGGCCAGCTGCACTACGACCCATCTGGTCAGTGGGAAGAGCCAGGCTAGAAATATTCCGCTAATAGTGCTCTATTCCGGCAGCCACCCGCTCTTAGAATTTCTATACTGAGCGGAACACTGAATGCAAATTTTGGTTAACTTACGAAGGACGCTTCGTTGTAGCCATGTTATTGCCCGCCAGGATCTTTTCGCCGTTTTTGGGCCGCGCCTGTGCGGGGTGGCTGGCCTTGATACTGCTCCTGATGCTAGCGGCGCCTGTGCTGGCTCAGCCCAATTTATTCCAGTTTCGGGACGCCAAAAAGCAGCGCATCAGTATGCCGTTCCTGATGCAGCGCAATCTGATTGTGATTGAAATTCGGCTGAACGGAAAAGGGCCGTACAATTTTCTGCTCGATACCGGAATCGGCAACTCATTGATAACAGACCCGCGGTTGCGAGAGGAAGTAGGGCTAGCCATAGGCGCCCGCTTTTTCGTGACCGGAGCCGGCAGCGAGGAAAATCCGCTGGAAGCTTACCAGGTCAGCAACGTTGCAGTTAACCTGACAGAGGGTATAAGTGCCCCCAACATGTCGTTTCTAATGCTTTCCAACGATGTGCTGAACCTATCGGGCTTCGTAGGCATGCCCATTCATGGCCTGTTGGGGTCTGATGTGTTTCGCAGCTTTGTGGTGGAAGTTAGCCCCGAGCGGCAAGAGCTGACCTTTCATAACCCTACTACTTTCAAGGCGCCGCGCGGCCGCCGATGGGTAAGCCTGCCCCTGGATATGGAAGGCCGCAAATCGTACGTGACGGTGCCCGTGCAGGTAACCGATTCCCTGAAGCTCCCACTGCGCCTGGTGCTGGATACCGGCGCTGGCCACGCCCTGTCGCTGGAGACTACCTCTGATCCTCGTCTGCAAGTGCCTAAGGCGCGGCTGCGTACCCAGTTAGGACGAGGCCTGAATGGCAGCATCAACGGGTATTTGGGCCGGGTAAAAGGCATGCAGTTGGGGCGCTACTGGGTGCCCACGCTGCTCTCGTCGTTTCCGGATGCTGCCGATGTGGCCCAGCGTGCCGATGCGCCCCGCAATGGCAACCTGGGTTTTGAGCTGCTCAAGCGCTTTGATATTGTAATCGACTACGCGCACAACCGGCTGATGCTGCGCCCCAACGTTACGTTTCACGACCCGTTTGAGCACGACATGTGCGGGTTTGATGTGCTGGCCAGCGGCCCCGACTATCATCGCTACCACATTCTGCGGGTAGAAGCCGGCAGCCCGGCGGCCCAGGGCGGGCTCCAGGTAGGGGATGAAATTCTGTC
Organism: Hymenobacter seoulensis; assembly: GCF_054780535.1. Classification (NCBI taxonomy): domain Bacteria; kingdom Pseudomonadati; phylum Bacteroidota; class Cytophagia; order Cytophagales; family Hymenobacteraceae; genus Hymenobacter; species Hymenobacter seoulensis. The sequence goes on along the minus strand of NZ_BAAGWD010000003.1, from coordinate 352,840 downwards.
TGTCAACCTGATGCCCGCCGAGATAGTTACCCTTAACCAACTGACGCGCCTGCTGCACTCGGCTGATGGCAGGGCGCTGATTTTTGTGGTGCGCCGCGCCGAGTCCGGCGAATTATACACTACTACCATCCGCCTGAAGCGGCAGATCTAGCGGGCTTAGTATAGTTGGGTTACCTCATGTTTGAGGGCTAGGGTTCACTTTACGCGGAACCCAACGTAAAACCTGTATCTTGAATCCCGCCCTTTGGTTTTCGATCAGGAGCCTGCTCTCTCTCTATCCCGCCCACTCCCGTATGCCGCTGGTTTCTGCTTCATCATCTGCTGCCTTACCCCATATGCCACCCGCCCTTCAGGCAAATCAGCATATCTACTCCGAGCATTTTGATGAAAACTTCGTCGAGACCCTCGACCGGAATATTCTGCAGCTGCTGGACCGGGTGTGGTTTCGGTCCAAGCTAGTGGGTTTTGAGAACTACCCCCTGCGCAACAACCCCGAGCGGCCGCTGCTATTTGCCTCTAACCACTCGGGCATGGCCTTTCCCTGGGATGCCATTGTGGCCCTCTCGCACCTGTGGCGCTTTCTGCCCGATTTAAGCCATCTGCCTAGGCCGCTTTCCGCGCCCATGCTCTCGCAGTCGGTGCTGATGAACCCGTTTCTGGTCAAGAACTTCTGGAAGAAAGCGGGGTGCGTAGATGCCACCACGCTCAACTTCGAGACGATGATGTACTACAACGACCACAACCTGATGCTGTACCCGGAGGGGGTGCCGGGCATCGGGAAGGGGTTTAACCGGAAGTACAAATTGCAGCGGCTGGCCACCAGCATCATCCGGCTGGGCATCCAGCACCGCACCGATATCATTCCGTTCTATACCATCAACGGCGAGTATCTCAACCCCTACACCTACAGTTTTGAGTGGATTAATCGGCTGAGCAAGAAAATCGGGATTCCGTTTCTGCCCATGGGGCCGGTGCTGCTGCTGGTGCTGCTGCAGCCGTGGTTTTTCTATATGGCGTTTCCGGCCAAGCTTACGTTTGTGCTGGGCACCCGCATTAAGCCCTACGAACTCACCGATAAAACCACCGACGAGCTAACCCGCGCCGACTACGAGGTTCTTTCAAACCAAGTGCGGGAGCGAATGCAGGGCGAAATGGACCAGGCCGTGCAACAGTATGGCCAGGAACCCTACCAATGGCGCGAGCTGTGGCAGCGCATCAAGGAAAACTGGCGCTATTTTCCGTTTTTCCTGCCTTGGGCCTGGCCGGCGCTATTTCAGGAGTTTGAGCGCCAGTACGTGCGCCACGGCCGCCGCGACTTCGACCTGGACCTGCGCAGCCCGGGTACGTATTGGCGCATGTTGTGGCGCAATCCGTTTACCCTCACCTTCTTTATTCCCGTATTAGGCTGGATACCTATTGCTATTCGGGGGTACAAAGGGCACCGACTTGGTAAAAAGCCTGCCTCGACTCCGGCGCAATAAACCTCTCTGTTGCCTATGGCAGCTGCCTGGCGCTTGTGCGGCAGCGCAACGGCCTAGCTTTCCGCTCCTGTTCTGCACTTCCCACCGCTTTTTTCATGCCCTCTACCCAGCATTTGCTTCTAAAGCAAATCCTTACTTCTGCCACTGGTCCGCTGGCTCGCAAGCGGCCACGCCTGCCGGCCATGCGACTGGCGTTTGAGCTTTTTTCCCTAGGTCAGTTGATGCCCTGGAACGTGTTTATGGAAGATGCTGACGTAGATGGCATGCCCGCCGAATGGATTCGGCCCGCTGAGGCTACTGCGGAGCGCGTTATTCTGTATCTGCACGGCGGCGGCTACGTATTGGGCTCCTTGAACACGCATCGGGCCCTAGTAGGCAGCTTGGCCCAGCGGTGCGGCGTTACGGCTCTGGCCATCAACTACCGCAAAGCCCCGGAGTATCCGTTTCCGGCAGCCCTGGAAGATGCGCTCCTGGCGTTCCATTGGCTGTTGCGGCACGGCTACGCGCCCAGCAACATCATCGTGGCCGGTGACTCGGCGGGCGGTGGCTTGGCCCTGTCGCTGCTGCTGGCCCTGCGCGAGCGGGGAGAGGCTCAGCCAGCCGCAGCCATCGGCCTTTCGCCTTGGACCGACCTAGTGTTGCCGACCAGCGTGCTGCGCCGGGTGTGCCACGAGGAAAGCCAGGTGCTGGAGGCGCTGGAAATCCGCAGTTGGGGCCCCCTATATGCTGCTGATACACCGTTGGCCCATCCACTGCTCTCACCGGTACAGGCTGAACTGCACAACTTGGCGCCATTGCTAATCCAGATTTCAGATGCTGAGGTGCTCGGCGACGATGTGCTGTTGTTTGCCAAAAAAGCCCGCGCTGCTGGCACCCCCGTTACGTTGCAGGTATTTGAGGGGCTAGTACATTGGTGGCACTTATTCTGGCGGTTTCTGCCCGAAGCGCGTACTGCCCTGGACCGAGTTGCCGACTTTACTAGAAACGTGTGGGCAACTCCCACTGCCCACGTAGTTTCAAAGGCGGCCTAAACTAATATCAGCCGTAAGCGTTCTGAAGAAAAAGGTATAGGCTATAAAAAATATACTCTCAGGTTCAACTATATAGCTGCCTTTTCGTAGGTTTGTTCAAAGTAGTCGGCTTGCATACTATTTGCTGCTGCGTGCGCTGGCTTTCCGTAGTATCCTCACCTAGTCTCACCCTAATTTTCTAACCTCTCAGCCCCATGGAAGATCTGTTTAAAAAGTTCATCAATGCCGGCGTCGGCTTTGTGTCCCTGACCAACGAGCGGGTTCAGGGCACCATCGACAAGCTGGTGAAGGAAAGCAAACTGTCGGAGCAGGAGGGTGCCAAGATTATGGACGACCTGAAGAAAAACACCGACGCCAAGCGCAAGGAGCTGGAAAAGCAGCTCCAGGGCCTTTCATCGAAGTTGATGAAAAGCGTAGGGGTAGCGCCGAATGCCGATGTGGAAGAACTGAAGCGCACCGTAAAAGGCAACGCGAAATCAAGCTCGTCGTCGGCAAGCTCGTCGGCTTCCGCCAAGGGCAGCGCTAGCTCATCTAAAGCGGCAGGCTCCTCTTCAGCTAAACCTGCAGCCGCTAAGGCCAGCGCTACCAAATCGGCTAGCACTGCTAGCAAGTCTACGAAAGCTTCGGGCAGCACAGAAAGTAAAGCCAACAAGACGGCCGCTAAAAAAGCCATTTCGCCCAACGACAACACTTCTAGCAGCGGCAGCCAGCTTTCCTAAGCCACGTTGCGCTCGGAAGGCACCTCGTAAGCTGCCCAATCAAAACCCCGGTCCGCTCTGTGGCTGGGGTTTTTTGTATGCAGGACCCTAGTAACCGGCGCCTAGCGCAACCCAGCCGATAACCTGCTAATTTGGCATCAGGCTCAGCGGTTGCCATTGGCTTCTGATTGTTCAATCCGTGCTTCATGTTTAAGAACACCATTTCCAACATTGCGCGCATCCGGCAGGTAGCTGAGGTGCTGATTCGCTACGGCTTTGAGGATGTAGTGACCAGCACGGCCCTGCGCCGGCTGGTGCCGCAGAGTCGACGACGCTCCTGGCAGCAGGGCGAGCAGCCGGTGTTCGAAACCACGCGCTGGCAGCGGATTCGCATGATTATCGAGGAGCTGGGGCCTACGTTCATTAAACTAGCCCAGGCCCTGAGCAACCGCGCCGACTTGCTGCCCCAGCCGCTTATTGATGAGTTCGAGAAGCTGCAAAGCAATGTGCCGCCTTTCCCGGTAGCGCAGGCCCGCAAGATTATTGAGCGGGAGTTGGGCCGGCCGTTGGAGGAAGTATTCACGGATTTCGAGGAAGTACCGCTGGGCTCGGCCAGCATTGGGCAGGTGCACGCGGCTCGGTTGCTGACCGGCGAAAGGGTAGTAGTGAAAGTGCAGCGCCCCGATGTGCAGGAAAAAGTACGAACCGACTTGAGCCTGCTGCACGAGCTAGTACGCCTTACTGCTCCTTTCCTGCGTCGCCAGGGCCTGAGCAACCCCCAAGACATTGTGGATGCCTTTGAGCGCAGCATGATGAAGGAGCTCGACTACACCTCCGAGGCGCGGAGCATGGAGCAGTTTCGGAAGCTGTATGAGAGCTACGAAACCTTCTACATCCCGAAGCCTTACCGGGAGTTGAGCACCAACCGCATCCTAGTAATTGAGTACGTGAGTGGCTGCAAAATCACGGATAAAGCCCAACTGCTGGCATGGGGCCTCAAGCCCGATAAAGTGGCCGAAACCGGCATGGATATCTACCTGACCCAGATATTCGAGTTTGGTGCCTTCCACGCTGATCCACACCCTGGCAACGTGCTGGTACGCCCCGATGGCACTATTGTGCTGATTGATTTCGGGATGGTAGGTCGACTGACCAAGCAGCAGAAGTACGCGTTTGCGGGCGTGTTCATTGGTATGGCGCGCCAAGATCCGCGCAGCATGGCCCTCAACTTCCGGCGGCTGGCCCTCACCTCCGAAATTCCCGATATGCGCGCCTTTGAGGCCGACCTGGCGCAACTGATTGAGGATTTCGCCTCGCTCGATGTCAAGGAAATGAGTATGTCGGATCTGGCCGACGCGTTGCAGGGCATCATCTACCGCTACAAGCTGCAAGTGCCCGGTGCCGTCTTCCTGATTCTGCGGGCCCTCGTGATTCTGGAAGGCATTGGCAAAGTGCTGCACCCGTCCTTCAACACCTTTGAGTTTGTACGGCCCTACGGTGCCCGTATCATTGCCGAGCAGTACTCGGCCGAGAACATCCAAAGCGAAGCCCTTTATACCGGCACCCAACTCCTGGCCCTCGTCCAGACCCTGCCCACCGATGTGCGCCAGATCATGCGCAAAATCTCGCGTGGCGATTTGCGGCTGCGCGTAGAGCTCAGCGGCTACCACCTGCTCATGCGCAAAGCCGATCAGCTCGTGAGTCGCAGCATTCTGGCTGCCGTTGCTGTAGCCATGATTTTGTTCGCGGGCCTGAGCTTACTAGGCAAGTACCCGGCTTCTATGCCCTACCACCGAGGCCTGCCCATGGTGACGTGGTATAGCCTTGGCGTAGCTGCGTTTCTGCTTCTGATTCTGTTTATCCTAGGCACAAAGGAAGACCGGCGAAGAGAGTAGCAGTTTTCGATATATAGTAACTGAAGCAAGGTATAAGCACCTTGTGCACTCAGCATATCTGGTCTGAAAGATATATTTTAAAGTCTTATATATTGGTTATTTATAGGTCTGAATAATAGCGAGTTGAGTATTTTTGTGGCGTAGTTGAAAAGTCTGATTTCATGAACGATTGGGGTTTGCTTGCTTGCTAAGAGCTAGCAACTTGCTGCTGCCTTCCGGATAGTAGGGGGCTAGAAGTAACCGAACCCTTGTATGAAATCATTGAACCTTAGCCTAGTAGGCCGTTGGCTGGCCGCAACCCTATTAAGCTGCTTGCTAGTGCCCGCCATGGCGCAATCAACGGAGGAGCAAGAGTCGTTTGAAACGCAAAAGCGCCTTACCGTAGGAGTAACCAAATTTGCGGAGGCGGGCAGTGCGCTTAAGCGTTTTATCCGCGACCAGGCTGCCCGGGTGCAGAAGCAGGAAGAAACTCCAGATCAACTCACAGCTGAGTTTGTGTTGCCAACCCGGGCTCTCCCAAGCCTCGATTCATTGACGGCCACGCTGGGCTACGTGCTCGAAAATAACCTCAATGTGCGTACGCTGGCTCCGCGCTTGTTGGAACTGCAAGCAGACGAGCAAACCGAAGCAGCCCAACTTAAGCGGGTAGAAACCCAACTCCTCAACACCAAACTGCCTCAGGACGAGCGCGCCACGTTGCAAAGCCAAGTGGAGCGCCACGAAACGCGGCTGCGGCAGTTGCGCCAGCGCCAGCAGTTGCTAGCTAGCCATGGAGGCCAAGCCTACGTGACCCTCCGGCTTTATGATGAGGTTACGTTCCCGACCGGCAACCGGAAAGTGAGCTTCGTGAATATGCCTGGCGTAGAGTATAGCTACATGCGCCTCGATAATCCTAAGCTGGGGCTCACTAGCTCAGCGTACCAGGGCTACGCCATCAAGTATCTGTTTACACGGGGTAAAAGCTATTTCAACTTAGGAGTATATAAGCCCACCGAGAAAAATACTACCGATGCTGAGTTCGTGAATGAGCTGTTTCTGATCAACTTCGGCCAGGACTTTTACCCGCGCAACTTTGGCCGGGGCCGCCGCCGCTACCTAAACCTCTATACTAGCTACCAAGTGGGCGGCTTCATCCTGAACCGCAACAACGACAAGGCCAATGACTTTATCCCAAATCTGAACCTAGGCCTGGGAGTAGAGCTGCTCAAAACCCGCCACGTGCTATTCGACACCAAAGCCAGCTACTTTGTGCCCCTCAACAGCCGCAGCCGCGACCTGCGTGGCCTACTCGGGCAGGCATCCTTCAACTTTGTGTTTTAGTGGATCCCTGCACGAGATAGGGCACTTTACTGGAGCCTGCAGAGATGGCTAGAAAGCAACTCCAAGATCAAGGCGGAATGACGTGTGGGTGGGAGTTGTGTCGTAGTAACCGCTACTATCAATAATATGGTCTGCCCGGGCTTCAAGGGAGAACGTTGGGAGTGAGGGCCGTTGAACAAGCAAGCCTAGTCCGGCAGTACCACCTACGCTGTTGGTACTCGGAACCTGAAACTGCCGACGGGTGGCAGTCGGTTTGTCAGAGTCCTGTAAAATCTCCTCGGTTTTACGATTGAAATTCAAGCCGTAAACCGGCCCCGCATTCAGATAAGGACGTAGGCTACCATGCCCAATGGTATAGCGCAACAGCAGCGGGAATTGTAACTGGGAGTACTTTACAGATACGGCCCGGGTAGTAGTATAACTAGCATTACCATTGTAAATGTTGATCGGCGCGTACTCTCCCCGAATAGCGAGGTACACGGCCTCAATCTGTAGTGAAAACTGCTTTCTTGAGCTTACATTCATAAACACACCGCCCTGATAGCTAAACGGTGCCGTATAGGTAGCACTCGACGGGAAGCCGGGATAATTCAGTCGCGTGGTATGTACACCTCCTTTTACCCCGAAATATGTTTGCAGGCCACCGGGTTCGGCTATCTGTTTGGCCGTCTGCTCAGGGTAGCGGCACGCGTTGTACTCCTTCACTAAGCGCGTTAGGCCGTTGTAATTGTAGAGGTAGCGGCCTTCGATTTGGCTGTAAGCGAAATCAAGGCTGGGGCAGCCGGGCAATACGCGCAGATAGGTAAGGCGAGCAGTAGCAGGCGGTACTTCTACTATGTAAGCCGAATCATGCGGCTGTATGTAAAAGCGCTTTTCACCCAACGTATTTTCACCTGAAAACAAGCTCACTGGGCCCAAAACTAAGGGAGTAACAAACCGAGCTTCGCCCTGCGGACGGCCTACTGCTTGGCTTACTCCCCACACACCGTTGGCGTCGCCGTAGCTAGTCACATCGGTTGCAGAAAAGTCTGCTACAGATTGGTTGGGGCGGTGCAGACGGATCGTTTGGTTTTGGCCTCCGGTTATGCTAATCCTTCCGCGCAGCGTATCTCCTTTAGAAGTTACTAGGTAATGGTTTTCACTGGCACGTTGAGCTAGGGCTGAGAGCGAAGTAAGCCCTAGCATTGCTGCTATAAAATAAGCCTTCATGTAAAAAGTAAAAGTGTTGTATAAAAGTTCGGGTCAGGTAGGAGGAGCAATGGGCATAGAAAAAGCCTGAGCGGTATAGCCCAGGCTTGCTCTACACTACAAAGAAACTGAATTTACTTCAGCTGCATATCATCAATAATGCGCTGGATTTTTTCGCCGGCTAGGCGGTCAGCTAGGTCGAAGTCCACGGCGGAGGCCAGGGGCTGGCGCACGCTGAAGTAGAACTTGATTTTGGGCTCGGTGCCGCTGGGGCGGGCCGAGATTTTGCTGCCATCTTCCAGAATAAACTGAAGGACGTTCGAGCTTTCCAGGCCGGTTTCAGTTTCCAGGCCGGTGCGCATGTCCCGGATTTTACCCGTCTTGTAGTCGCGCAGTTCCACTACGGGCTGGCCGGCAATGGTAGCAGGCGGCGTGGCCCGCAGGCTGGCCATCATTTCCTGAATTTCCTCGGCGCCGCGCTGGCCTTTTTTGGTCAGCGAAATCAGGTGCTCCTTGTAGAAGCCATAGTCCAGGTACATCTGCACCATTTCCTGGTACAAGGTGCGACCGTGGTCTTTGGCAACGGCGGCCATTTCGGTTAGTACGGCGCAGGCCGAAATAGCGTCTTTGTCGCGCACAAAGTCGCCGATCATGTAGCCGTAGCTTTCCTCGCCGCCGCCAATGTAGTTTTCCTCGCCTTCCAGGTCGCGGATGATGCCGGCAATGTACTTGAAGCCCGTCAGGGTCTGGTAGGCCTTCACGCCCTGATGGCGGGCAATATCACCGAGTACTTCGCTGGTAACAATGGTGTACACAATGAAGTCCTTCTCCGTCATCTTGCCAGCCAGTTTGCGGGCCGAAAGGAGGTAGTGCGTAAGCAGCGCAGCGGTTTGGTTACCGTTAACCAGCACCCACTCGCCGACGTTGTCCTTTACGGCAATGCCTACGCGGTCCGAGTCGGGGTCGGTGGCAATAACGAGGTCGGCATCGAGGGCTTTAGCTTGGTCGAGGGCCATTTGCATGGCTACTTTTTCCTCGGGGTTCGGTGATAACACCGTGGGGAAGTTGCCATCAGGCGTAGCCTGCGCTTCCACGATGTGCACATTGGTAAAGCCTAGCTGCGCCAGTGCTTTAGGTACCAGCGTAATGCCAGTGCCATGCAGCGGTGTGTACACAATCTTGAGGTCGTGCTGGCGCTGGATGGCGGCGGGGTTGATGCTGAGCTCCTTTACCCGGGCCAGGTAAGCCTCATCAAGCTCGGCGCCAATCAGGCGGACGCGCGACTCATCGGCCTGAAACTTCACCTCACTCACCGACTGAATGGCTTCTACCTCCCGGATGATGTTCTTGTCGTGGGGGGCTACTACCTGCGCGCCATCGTTCCAGTATACTTTAAAGCCGTTGTACTCTTTGGGGTTGTGCGAAGCCGTAACCACACAGCCGCTCTGGCAGCCCAGGTACCGAATGGCAAACGACAGCTCCGGCGTGGGGCGCAGAGCATCGAAAAGGAACACCGTAATGCCATTGGCCGAGAAGATGTCGGCGGCAATGCGCGCGAATTCCTTGCTGTTGTTGCGCGAGTCGTGCGCGACGGCCACCTTAATTTCTTGCCCCGGAAACTGCTGCAGCAGGTAGTTGCACAAGCCTTGCGTAGCCATGCCCAGCGTGTAGCGGTTCATGCGGTTAGAGCCCGCACCCATAATGCCGCGCAAGCCGCCGGTGCCAAACTCCAGGTTGCGGTAGAAGGCATCAGAAAGGAATTCCTCCTGATTCTGGGCTATCAGGTCGCGGATTTCGGTGTGGGTATTCGTGTCGTAGCTGTCGCTCAGCCAGGTCGTAATTTTCTCTTGGATGCTCGGCGTTAGGGCCATACTCAGGTAGGGTTTGGGTACTTGGGATTCTGAGAACGGGAGTAAAGAAAAGAGGTTTTCTTGTGTTCTGCCTACTTAAGTTAGTAAGTGTCCGAGATTGAGCACTTCCCGGGCCCAGCCCATGCGCAACGGTAGCAACGAGCCATGGAGTTTGCGCAGCGCCGCAGGGTTTAGAATGCAACCGGCCCTAGTAAAACGACGCGAGGTGCGTGCGTATTTACTAGGGCCGGTTGCATTCTAAACCGCAAGCTAACCTAGGCCAGCACCTGAATGACGGCTTCGGAGAAACGCTCCATTTCTTCCAGTTGCGGGCTGCACTGCAGTAAGAACAGGTCAACGCCCACGGCTTCGAAGGCGGCAATGCGCTCGGCTACCTGGTCGGGGGTGCCGGTGAGGCCGGAGCGTAGGCCGCGGTTCGATACCGAGTAATCCTGCAGGCTTACCTGGTTTTCGAGCTGGGTGCCGGCCAGCCACTGCTGGTAGTTTTTGTAGCCAGCCGCCGAGCCGTTTACGTTGGTAATGCGCTCCAGCTCTTTTTTTACTTCCTGCTCGGTGTTGCGCACGATAGAGTACGCTGCTACGCCAAACTTCATGGGTGGCAGGCCCAGCTTTTCGCGGCGCTGGCTCAGGTCCTGAATGCGGCGCCCGATGGCGGCGGGCTCGTCGCCGTGCATTACGTAGCCGTCGCACTGGGCCGCAATCAGGTTTTTGGCTGCTTCCGACTCACCGCCAGCGTACAGAAAAGGCCGTGGGCGCGACACCGGCTTGGGCTGCAGAATGGAGTCTGTAACCTTATAAAACTTGCCCTCGAAGGTGAAGTGGTCCTGCTTCCAGAGGTTGTCTACCACGTGCAGCCACTCGGCGGTGCGGGCATAGCGGTCATCGTGCTGCTCAAAGTGTACGCCGTATTTCTTCGCCTCATCCTGCCACCACGAAGACACCACATTCAGGCTCAAGCGGCCGCCGCTGATGTGGTCGATGTTGGCTGCCTGCTTGGCCAGCAACGCCGGGGAGTGGAACGTAGGCCGCACGGCCACCATGAGCTCTAGTTTCTTCGTAACGGCAGCCAGGGCGGCGGCTGTGCTCCAGGCATCCAGAGAAGGGGCTTCTTCGCCTTTGATGTCGTTGAGGTTTAGCTCGGCAATGAGGGAAAGGTCGTAGCCTAGGTCCTCACTACGTTGGGCCAGCGTTTTCACGTAGTCCCAGTCGGCGCGCATGTTTTCGTCCTCGACGTTGCGCAGCCACCCGCCAAAAACGGGCATCCAATATCCGTATCTCATGATGACCTAGTGAATAGAAGCCGGAACCGGCTGGTGAGAGGTTTGAGCCGCGGCAGTACCTAGCGAACCAGAAGCTGTTGTGGGCGCCAGTTGCGTTTCCAGGTAATCCACGAAGCGGGCGTAGGGGTCGAAGCCCACCACATTCACGGCGTCGGCCACGAAGTTGGAGAGGGCATTGATGTCATAAAACAGTACGTCGCCGGTGCGGTCATCAATCAGGTACTCAATGCCACCCACGTCAATTTTGGCGGCGGCCACAATGCGCTCCACGGCCTCTACTACCTCGGCTGGGGGCGTAAAGGCTTCCACCTGAATGCCTTTCTTGGGTGCTTCCGTGAGGCAAAACTCTGCCGACTGCTCCTCCGGAATCTGGCAGATTTCGGCGGGGCAGAGGTTGAAGCTTTCACCGGTAGTATATACCTTCATGGCGTACAGGAACTTGCCGTTAAGCGTCTCCACGCGGTGAATGTTGCCGTCGCGGGGCGTCACGTATTCCTGCACCAAGGCGGTTTGGTCGATGCCGAGGTCAATCTGGCCGGCTTCTACAGCGGCGCGTACGCCTTCCAGGGTATCGAAGCGAATGATGCCGGCGCCGCTACCCCCAATGTTCACCTTCACCACAATCGGGAATTGCAGCTGTTGGGCCGCGTCCGGAATGCGCGAAGCATGGTTCACGACGAAGGATTTGGGGTATTTCAGATCTAGGGAAGCAAACAGGGAAAGCTGGCGGGCTTTGTTGGTTTCAATGGCCGTAGCCGCCGAGCCGTTGATGATGCGTGTGCCGATGCGCTCAAGGTGCGTAGCGAAGCCTGCGGTGTGGAAAATGCCCTGCCCGTGGCCGCGCAGGTATGCCGAGGAGCTCATGCGGTTCACGACCAACGAGTAGCGGCTTTCAGTTTCGGAAGGGTCGAAGAGGTGGTGCGCGGCGTCGATTTGCTCGTAGGGTAAGCCCCGCCGGTCGAGCTCCGCAAACAAGGGTTTAAACCACTCGGGGTGTTCGTAATAGATGCCAATGGGCTTTACAGCGTGCGCCATGAGGAAAAAGTAAGAAGAGGTAGGTGGGGAAGAGGACGACACGGCAAGCCAGTATCGTCTGAGAAGGCCACGCAGCAGTGCGCAGCCCAGAAGAAGCTAGATGGCTAGTAGTCAGTGGCTAAACAGTAGGAGGGCGTGAGTTGCTCCCTGAGCACCGTACAACATGCGGGCATGCGAGGCCGGGCACGTGCCGAAAGGCCACCATACGCGGTGTTTGCCACGCCCTGCAAGCAGAGGCGAGAACCTGAAAAGTACTAGGGGCAACATGCCAGCAAACGTGCTAGCTCAGCTGGATACAGCGGGGTACTAACAACAACAACACGCGCCAGCCATGTACCAACCGGCTACGTGCATGCACACGCCAGAGGTGAGCCGTTGCGAAGGAGCAACGGGAGAAGCAGAGCGAACCGAAACGTTGTTGGCAGTGTCCACGGCAACTTGTTTTTATATGTGCAGGAGTTGGCACCGTTCCAGTAACTGGGGGTTGCCGGCGTTTCGTCGAGCCTGTCTCTCCACGCCTCTGTATAAAAACAATCCTTTGGTCAGAAAGAATTGACTCTGCAAAGGTAAATCAGGCCGTAGCACATTGCCAAATTCAACCACATATGGTTGCAAGGTACCTTGATGAATTAAACCGCTAGAGCCAAAAAAGCCCAGCCAATTGCTTGACCGGGCTTTTCTTACGCTAAAGGGCTAGTAAAATTACAGGTTGCCGCGCAGGGCCTGCTCACGCTCAATGGCCTCAAACAGCGCCTTAAAGTTGCCTTTGCCGAAGCTCTTGGCGCCTTTGCGCTGAATGATTTCATAAAATACGGTGGGGCGGTCTTCCACGGGCTTCGTGAAAATCTGAAGCAAATAGCCTTCCTCGTCGCGGTCCACGAGCAGGTTCAGGTCGCGGATGCTGTCCAGGTCCTCATCGATGTGGCCCACGCGGTCCAGCAGGTCATCGTAATAGGTGTTGGGCACTTGCAGAAACTCCACGCCGCGGCGGCGCAGCTCCGTTACCGTCGTGCGGATATCGTTGGTGATGAGCGCCATGTGCTGCACGCCAGGCGAGTGATAGAAGTCGAGGTACTCCTCAATCTGCGACTTTTTCTTGCCTTCGGCAGGCTCATTGATGGGGAATTTCACGAAGCCGTTGCCATTCGACACCACCTTGCTCATCAGGGCCGAGTACTCGGTGCTGATGTCGTCGTCGTCGAAGGTGATGAGCAGCTTAAAGCCCATCACGTCCTCGTAGAATTTCACCCACTGGTTCATTTCGCCCCAGCCTACGTTGCCTACGCAGTGGTCGACGTACTGCAGGCCCACGGCCGGACCTTGCGGAACGTTGCTCTTGCGGGCCACGAAACCCGGCAGGAATGGGCCCGAGTAGTTGGTGCGCTCCACGAAGGTGTGAATGGTTTCGCCGTAGGTATAGATGCCCGACAGCGTCACGGAGCCGTGTTCGTCCTCGATGGTATAGGGCTCGAAAGCGGGCTTGGCGCCGCGCTTGGTGGTTTCTTCGAACGATTTGCGGGCATCATCCACCCACAGGGCCATCACCTTCACGCCGTCGCCGTGCTGAGCTACGTGGCGGGTAATGTCGGAGTCGGGCAGGAGGGAGGTAGTGAGCACCAACCGAATTTTGTTTTGCTGGAGCACGTAGCTGGCCCGGTCGCGCACGCCGGTTTCGGGGCCGGCATAGGCTACCAGCTCAAAGCCGAAAGCCGCCTGGTAGAAATACGCCGACTGCTTGGCATTACCGACGTAAAACTCCAGAAAATCAGTACCATTGAGCGGCAGAAAATCGTGGGCGGGATGGGCCTGTACGGCCGGCGAAGTCATGGTTTCCATGGGCGGGATATGAAGTAACGGGTGGATAGAATGCGTTGGTAAAAATACAGGAATAGCCGGATTCGTGGCGCTTCTGCCAACATGCGCTTCCGGAACTTCGTAAAATCCCCAATTCCTACGCACCTTTGCAACACACCATTTATTGCCCGTGGCCATGAATAAGGAGGACCTCGACCGCGCCCTCGTTGCGCTCATCGAAAAGAAACAGTTGCTGCACGAGATGTCGTACGACGACGCCCGCTACGATGATGTAGAGGAGGAACTGCACGATCTGGAAGACGATTTCAACGAAGAGTACGGCCCTTTCCTGGAGGCGGCCCTAGAGAAAGTGCACAACGACCTGAACTCGGATACCGACGTGCTGCTGCCTACGGCTTACTTGCCCTCCAGCACCGGCGGCAAACCCTCGCCCAAAGAAGGCGTGTGGGTTGACTCTGAGAAGTACCCCGGCAAAGAGGCGCGTATTACGCTCGTACCCAGTCCCACCCGCATCATGCTAACGGTAGGCAAAGCCGTGCAGCAGGAGCTCTGGAAGGCGTAAGCTGAGCAGTACATTTGCTCTAATCACCTAAAGTATGCCAAGGCGCAGCCGACGCAGCTTGCACGGAACCAAGTGGGTACTAGCCCTCTTGCAACCCGTAAGCTGCGTCGGCTGCGCCTTGGCATGAGCAGGCATTTCATCTATAATGTTAGCGCATGCTCTACCGCATTGCCGAACCCGCCGATTGGGAGCAGGCCCAGCAAACCGGCTTCTTTGCCAGCCCCGACCTAGCAGCCGTGGGCTTCATTCACTGCTCGGAGCAGCACCAGATTCTGGAAACGGCCCACCGCTACTACCCCCATCGCACTGATGTAGTGCTGCTAGAGTGGGACGAAGAAGCGCTGGCTGCGGCCGGAGTGCGTCTGGAGCGAGAGTGGGTGGAGAGCCGGCAGCAGCATTTCGCGCATGTATTTGGGCCGGTGCCGCTGGCTGCCATGCGGCGCTTCTGGGCGTTTGGTGCCGATGCTGCGGGGCGGTTTGAGCTGCCCGAAGGGCTAGTACAGTAGAACTTGGAGCTATTGTTGCGGTGCAGAAACACTATATAGCGCCGGCGTAGTTATTAGTTTTTGCGCCGGCTCTGGTCAGCAGTTATCCTTCCAGAAACTACTTTAATGGCTATTTCATCCTTACGCATCGGGCAGGGGTTTGCGGCCCTGTGGTGCCTAGTATTTTTAACTTCCTGCAGCTCTACATCTTTCCTCAAGATGCTGCCCAACCGCTACGATGGACCCTGGGTAGATGGCCACCCTACCAGCGTGGTGCGCCACCCCGACAGCGTGCAAGTTCGCTTGGGTTTTGTACGCTACGAGCAGAAAGCACTGGTTTTTGAAGCACAGTTCACTAATTATTCCGATCAGCCTGTAGTTGTTGCGCCCGAAACCTTCTACTACCTTATGCTCCCGAACGATTCCTTGGCCGAAGCCCAGCTGGCTCAGGGAATACAACACCTGAAGGTTCCGGCCCTGGACCCGCAGATGCAACTGCAGCAGTTGGCCGCCAAGCGCGACAAGCAGGCCGCCAAGGCCACAAACGTTAGCTGGTTTGAAATCCTGACCAGCGCAAGCCATGTGGCCGAAGATGTAGCTAGCATCAAAAAGAAAGAAACAGCTGAGCAAGTCGCGGAGCGCGACGACCGCCACCAAAGCGACAACGCGTTTTTTGAGGAACAGCGAGAGCAACATGCCCAGCAAGCCGATGAGCTCCACAGCAAATTAGCCCATTTAGAGTCGTCGGTGCTGCTCCGAACCACGCTGCAGCCGGGGGAACGAGTTACGGGCCAGGTGTATTTTCCCCGGAATGACTACATGAAACGCGTGCGCCTCGTGGCCTTCTTCAATGAGCGCCCCGTGCAGTTCGATTTCACCCAGATTCCGGGTATCTAGTACCTAGGTAGTACCTGAAACGCAAAATCATTCAGTAAGAGTGATGTAGCTTGCCAATCACTGCCGAATGCAAATTCAATTGCCCGTAAAAAAGCCCTTCCTGATATAGTTCAGGAAGGGCTTTTTGATGGACTAGGTGCTTGGGCTATACGAGCTCGGCAAGCTCTAGCCACCGCTCTCCTTTCGTGTCGAGGTCAGCGTCGGTGCGCTTGAGTTGAGCGGCCCAATCGGCCAGCTCTTGGTGGGAGCCAGCGCCGGAGTTCAGCTTTCCTATGAGCTCCTGCTTCTGGATTTCGAGTTGCTCCAGCTCCTTTTCCAGCGTTTCGTACTCCTTTTTCTCGGCAAAGGTGGCCTTGCGCTTAGGCGTCTCGCTAGGTTTAGGAGCAGCTGCAACCGGCGCTTGCGCTGGGGCCGCAACGGCAGCTTTGGCAGCGGCGCGCGCCTGCTTGGCTTCTTTCTCAGCGGACTCCACGGCGGCTTCACTTTCGCGCTCGGCCAGGTAGCCGCGGTAGTCGGTGTAGTTGCCGGGGAAGTTGAGCACGGCCCCACCGGGCTCCAGCACAAACAGGTGGTCGGCTAACTGATCCAGGAAGTACCGGTCGTGGCTTACGATAATCAGGCAGCCGCCAAAGTGCAGCAGGAAGTCTTCCAGAATGTTGAGCGTGCCCAGGTCCAGGTCGTTGGTTGGCTCGTCAAGAATCAGGAAGTTGGGGTTCTTGATAAGTACCCGTAGCAGTTGCAAACGGCGCTTTTCGCCCCCGCTCAGCTTACTTACCATGGTGTACTGCTGGGCCGGCGGAAACAGAAACAAGCTCAGAAACTGGCTGGCCGTGAGCACGTCGCCGTTGGCTAGCTCCACAATTTCGGCCACCTCCTTCACAATGTCGATAACTCGCTGCGAAGGGTCAAATTCCAGCTCCGTTTGCGTGTAGTAGCCAAACACGGTGGTCTGGCCCACTTCAATGGTACCCGAATCGGGCTGGAGCTTGCCCGTGAGCATGTTCAGCAGCGTGGATTTGCCCGCGCCATTGGGGCCAACCAAACCAATCCGGTCCTTCTTCTTGAACACGTAGCTGAAATCATCCAGCACCACGTTGTCGCCAAACTTCTTGTTGAGGTGGCTGGCTTCAATAATTTTACCGCCCTGGCGCGTGGTTTTCACGCTCAGCTCCACCTGCTGTTTGCTGAGGTTGGTGCTAGCTTTCTCCTTGGTAATATAGAAGGCGTCGATGCGGGCTTTTTGCTTGGTGCCCCGGGCCTGCGGCATGCGGCGCATCCATTCCAGCTCCTTTTTAAACAGCTGGCGGGCCTTTTCTACCTCGGTGGCTTCCCGCATCTCGCGGTCGGCTTTCTTCTCTACAAAATAAGCGTAGTTGCCCTGGTAGCGGTACATCTGGCCCTTGTCGAGCTCCACTATTTCGTTGGCCACGCTGTCGAGGAAGTACCGGTCGTGGGTTACCATCAGCAGCGTCAGGCTCGGCGACGACAGGCGGTTTTCCAGCCACTCAATGGTAGCCAGGTCCAGGTGGTTGGTTGGTTCGTCGAGCAGCAGTACGTCGGGCTCTTCGATGAGCACGCGGGCCAGAGCCACGCGTTTGCGCTGCCCACCCGAAAGCTGGCTAACGTTACGGGTCAGCAGCTCGCCGAGGATGCCCAGCCGGCTCAAGATCTGCTGCACCTGCGCCTCATAATCCCAGGCATTAAGCGCATCCATACGCTCCAGCACGCGCTGCAGGTCATCAGACTTGTGGTCGGGGTCGTTGACGACGTGCTCGTATTCCTTAATGGCGCGTAGCGTATCGTTCTGGCTGGCGAAGATGGTTTCTTCTACCGTTAGGCTTTCATCAAACACCGGTTGCTGGCCCAGGTACGTAACCCGGATGCCTTTGCGGGTGCTCACCAGGCCAGTATCGGGCTGCTCAAGGCCCGCCAAGATGCGCATGAGCGTGGTTTTTCCAGTGCCGTTGATGCCCACGAAGGCTACGCGCTGGCCCTGGAGCAAGCCAAAGTTCAGGTCCCGGAACAGCCACCGGTCGGCGTAATTTTTTGAGAGATTCTCAGCAGAAAGCAGATTCATACCTGCAAAGGTACGAGAGGGAGGGTTGTGAAAGGAGAAGGAGGTGAAAATGTGAACGGTGGGTTTAATGTTCAGGCCTACCTAGTAGTACAGCCAAACAGCAAACTCACCAGTCCTTATTTTCAGCTCTTCACTTGCCACTTATATCACCCGTACCCGGTCGCGGTGAGTGTCGTCGCGCAGGATTTCGAGGCCGCGGTAGGCCAGCGGGCGGCCAGTGTTGTGCGTGAGGCTGTCGCCTTCATACAGATGAGCCACATCCAGCACGAGTTGCGTGTACTTACGCTCGCCTAGCTCAATGGCAACCGGACGGCCGTGGCTGGAGTCGAAGGTGGCCAGCACCTGGTCAATTTCTTCCAGAATCTTGCTCATATGCTCAAAAGGGAACGGATAAGGCAGGAAATATAAGAAGTTGTGAGGATTTGGCGCGCCCTCCACAGAAATTTAGCATGCTACTAATGGCATGAGCACCAGCACGGCATGGCAACTCAGGAATGGTAACCTCTACCGTAGATAGGAACAGGCAAGCATAATTAACTCAGAGGCAAACGACTGAGTTGTACTAAAAAGTGGAAGTGACAACTACACCAGTCTGCACAAAAAACTGCCCCGATGACTTCTATCTCAGAAGCCATCGGGGCAGTTTGCGCGCCAATCGGACCTAGTTACTTAGCCAGCATTTTCAGCAGAGCTTCGGCCGCTGGCTCCGATGAAGCCGGGTTTTGGCCCGTGATGAGGTTGCCGTCTTGCGTGACGTAGGGCGCCCAGTCAGCGCCTTTAGAGTAGTTGCCGCCGTTTTGCTTCAGCATATCTTCTACCAAGAAGGGAACGACATTGGTTAGCTGCACAGCTTCCTCCTCGGTGTTCGTGAAACCAGCTACCGATTTGCCTTTTACCAGTGAGTTGCCGGTGGCATCTTTTGCATGGCGCAGCACGCCCGGGGCGTGGCATACAGCTGCTACGGGTTTGCCAGCGTTGTACATGGTCTCAATCAGCTCGATGGATGTGCGGTCCTCGGCCAGGTCCCAGAGAGGGCCGTGGCCGCCGGGGTAAAACACAGCATCAAAATCAGCAGCCGAAACAGACGAGAGTGGAACCGTGTTGGCCAACGCCTTTTGGGCTTCCGGGTCTTTTTTGAAACGCTCGGTTGCCTCCGTCTGGGCGCTGGGGTCGTCGCTTTTGGGGTCTAGCGGAGGTTGGCCGCCTTTGGGCGAAGCCAGTGTGAGCGTAGCACCGGCATCTTTAAACACGTAGTAGGGGGCGGCAAATTCTTCCAGCCAGAAACCGGTTTTGTGCCCAGTGTTGCCTAGTTGGTCGTGCGAGGTAAGAACTACTAAAATATTCATTTGCAAGAAAATTAGGTGGTGGAAAGTGACTTGGGTGCAAGCAAGGACGCACGCCGGAGCTGAACTGTAGATTACGGCAAAGAGCTGCGGACAGTTTGCGCAGCAGCAAGGGGTAGTAAAGGACTAGGGCCTAAAACTTACGCAACCTTCACGATGGCCTTGCCGGTATTTTCGCCCTTAAACAGGCCCAGGAAAGCTGCTGGTATCTGGTCGAAGCCGTCGGTAATCGTTTCCTCGGTCTGGAGCTGACCGGCTTTGTACCACTCGGTAAGCTGCTTTACCGCCTCGGGCCACCGCTGATAATAGTCGCTCACGATGAAGCCTTGCAGGCGGGAGCTAGTAGTGAGCAGCTTGCCTTCGGGCCGCGGGCCAACCGGCGCTTCAGTAGCATTGTAGCTGGAAATTTGGCCGCAGAGGGCAATACGGGCGTGCTTATTCAGCAGGTTGTACACGGCGTCCGTAATAGCGCCGCCTACATTATCGAAGTAGCAATCTACGCCATTAGGGGCCGCGGCAGCCAGGGCCGCCTGAATGTTGGCGGTTTTGTAGTTGATGGCTTCATCAAAACCAAGCTGCTTGAGGTAGGCCACTTTCTCATCGGAGCCGGCCGTGCCTATCACGCGGGCTCCTTTAATCTTGGCAATTTGGCCTACGAGCATGCCCACGGCGCCGGCAGCACCCGAAACCACCACCGTTTCGCCGGCTTTTGGCTGGCAGATATCGAGCAGCCCGAAATAGGCTGTGATGCCCGGCATGCCTAGTAACCCCAGGTAATAACTGATAGGGGCCTGGTCGGCAGGTATTTGCTGCAGGCCCTGACCCTCCGAAATGCTGTACTGTTGCCAGGGCAGGTTCCCTACTACCAGAGTGCCTACCGGAAATTGATCCAGCTTGCTTTCCACCACTTCGGCGACCACACTACCGGTAATGGGCTGGCCTACCTCAAACGGAGGCACATACGATTTGCCCGCGTTCATCCGGCCTCGCATATACGGGTCGACGGAAACATAGCGGGTTTTGAGCAGTACCTGGCCCGGCTGAAGCGGTGGAAGCTCCAGGGTTTCAAACTGGAATTGAGCGGCGGTCGGCTCCCCTTTCGGGCGACTGGCCAGCAGGATAGTTTGCGTTTGCATAGCGCGGAGGTAGTGATGGAGAAGAAAATAAAACTGTCATTCTGAGCGCAACGCAACTGCTTCTGGCGCCGGTACAGAATTAACCGTTCACCCGGGATAAGCTCCTGCGTGCTGCTCAGAATGACAGCGTTACTACGTGACCCGCAAAGGGCTAGGCCGCGTTAGTGGTGGTAGTCAGGTTTACCTCGATGTTGCCTTTGGTAGCGCGCGAGTAAGGGCAGATGCCGTGCGCGGCTTCCACTAGTTGCTCGGCTTGGGCCTGCTCAAAACCCGGTAGGTTCACGTGCAGGTCGGCCGAAATGCCGTAGCCGCCGTCCTCGGCTTTACCAAAGCCGATGAACGCTTCAACCGTAACGTTTTCCAGCTTCACTTGCGCTTGTCGGGCTGCTACCCCCAAAGCACCTTCAAAGCAGGCGGCGTAGCCAGCGGCAAAAAGCTGCTCCGGGTTGGTAGCACCCGCTTTGCCCGGGCCACCCATTTCTTTGGGAGTGCTGAGGTCAACCGTGAGCACGTTGTTGTTGGTGGTCACGTGGCCGTCACGGCCGCCTTTGGCTTTGGCTTGAGCAGTGAAGATTTTCTCGATTTTCATGAGAAGTGGTTAAATGGTAAATGAAGCCGGCTAGGCCAGCCGGGTAAGTAAGGTGTTGAGTTGCTGCCGTAAGCTTTCAAACTCAGGCGGCGACATATCGAGCTTAGTTAGAAGCTGCTCTGGTACCTGGCAGGCCCGCTGTTGCAGAGCTTGCCCCGCCGGCAGCAACCCAATAATCACGGAGCGCTCATCGCGCGGGTCGCGGCGGCGGCTAATCCATTGCTTTTGCTCCAGGCGCTTCAGCAGCGGCGTTAAGGTGCCAGAGTCGAGCAGTAGCTTTTCGCCCAACTCTTTCACCGTCAGCTCCTGGTGCTCCCACAGCAGCAGAAACACCAGGTACTGCGGATAGGTAAGGTCAAGTTCTTGCAGCAGTGGCTGGTACGCCTTAGTGATCATCCGCGAAAGGGCATACAACGGAAAGCACAACTGGTTTTCCAGTTGCAGCAGCGGATTTGTGTCGGGGGAGTTGGGCGTCTGAGTCATGCTTCTGGTGTAGTTAACTGAATATGGTTGTGCAATGTTTGGTTGTGCACAATTAAAATAATCACTGCCAAGATAAAACCTTGTCTGACAAGCTAATAAAATTTAGACTGGACAGTTGCTTCATCCATCATTGTACGCTGATGCCAACAAAAAGCCCTGAAACCACGCGGTGCGCAGTTTCAGGGCTAGTGCAAAGCTATTGATGAAACTAAGCCTGCTGGTAGGCCTGCATACCGCCTACTAGGTTGCGAACATGCTTGAAGCCTTGCTGCGTCAAGAAAGCTTTGGCTGAGCTGGAGCGGCCGCCGCCTTTGCAATGCACTACCACTTCCTGCTCTTTCAGGTCTTCCAGTTCGTCGAGCTTGGTTGGGAGTGTGCCGAGCGGAATATTCTGGCTGCCTTCAATGCGGCTTTCTTCATTTTCCCAAGGCTCGCGCACATCAATAATAACGGGAGCCGTGCCAGCGGCCTGGCGCTCTTTCAATTCAGCAGCGGTGATGTCGTTCATGTAAGGCATTGGTTACGTTTCGTGGGAATAAGGGGTAGGGGTGGTGGCGCTTTTCTGGGTGCAACAATAAGAAGAAACTACCACACCTACCGGTCAACTAGGGTTTGTGGTTGGCAGAACCCTAGTGAGCCGCTACAGCTAGGCGCTTGGTTACAATTTGGCCATTCAGAAGCGTGAGCCGTACAAAATACAGGCCAGCCGGCAATACAGGCAGCGCCAAAATGGCTTGGCCGCGCTGGCCCGTGGGTTGCTCCCACACTACCCGGCCCAAGGCATCCAGAGCAGATGCGCGGGCATAGCGGCCCTGCACCTGCACGCGGCCATCACGGGTTGGATTAGGAAACAGTTGATAGCCCGCCGCTACCTCGGCCGGAGCGGCCGATGAGGTAACTACACTGCTGACTACGGGGCGCATCATTAGGGCGCCGGCAGGGCTAGTGGCCGTGGCCGTAGTAATGGCCGACCAAGTGCCCTGGGCATTAATTAAGAAAGAACCAGCAGGCGGCGCATTGTTCAGGTCCAGGCCAAACTCAATGTATTGCCCTATGGCACCCTGCCCGTAGCCGGCGTAAAATTTACCACTCACCGGAACCGGGGCATCGAAGGCTACTTCTACAAAGTTTTGGCCGGCAGGCAACGTGGCCGGAATCACAAACGACTTAGTGGCTTTGGGTGTCGCCGTTGGTTTGCCCGTGCCATCATCGTCCCAGATGTTAAGCGTGATAGGCCGGCCAGCCGCCGTAATTAGCCCGGGAGCCAGCCGGATAGCACGTATCTGGTCAGGCTGGTTAAGGTCAAAGCGGAGGGCATAGTAGCTGGCTGGCCCCGTTGACACGGGCGGCAGGCTGATGCTGGCTTCGGCGGTGCCGTCGTCGTAGGCATAATAGTCGCTCAGCTCCGTTAGGCGCGTAATGGTATCGTTGGGGAGCGTAAGCGGGTTGGTTTCGTTGGTGACCAGTGTAATGCGCTGCCGCAGTACCTTGGTGGCCGCCGTAACCGGCACAGAAGCGGTACTGGGGTTTCCTGTAACGGGCTGCTGGCGCGCGTTGGCATCTAGTGAGAGTCCACCCTCCAGAAATTGGCTCCGTGGGCCGCTGGGCAATACTTCCAGGGTTCCGGTCCAGGTTATGGGGGTAGGAGCGGGGCCGGCATCTAGGTTGTTGATGGTAGTGCTGGTGCGGTCGGTTAGCTCTTGGCTTGGGTTCTGGTTGAACTGTGCCACCGGCATGGCGGCGTAGCGCTTAAGGGCGCTAGGCAAGGGGCGGCTGGTGGCAATGTCGCGAAAGGCAGAGTCGGTGGCCGTGCGGTTACGGTCCATCCGGATGTAGTCGAGGCTCCAGGCGTCGCGGGCATTGTAGAGGTAGCCGCTCACACGAAACCGGAACCGAAACTGGCTGTGAAAAAAACCTGCCTGATTGACAGGTAAGGCCTTAAACCGGAAGTTGGTGGTATCGCCCTGGCTCCGCAGCTGCCACACCTGCCGCCATTGCTGGTCGCTGTCCAGAAAATCGACATACAACGCAATCGGGCGAGTTCCGCTGGGTGAGGGCGGCCCAACTAGCGTGCCCGCCTGCCAGAAAAAGCTTAGGTATACGTTGTCAGTTGTGGAAAGCGCACTCAAATCCAAAGGCTGAGAAACCAAAGAATCAGCATCCCCAATAAACGAAACCGGGCCCCTAGGTCGTCCTGATGCCGAAAGCCCATCGAGTGTGGCTACTCCCCGGGTAGGAGGCCGCCGCGGAAAACGGCTGTTTACGAGGGTCCCGCCGCTGGTTTCCCAGCGCTGGGCATCGGGTCGGCCTTCGGGCTGGCTGGCAAAATCATCAAAAAAGGGAAGCGTTAAAGCTGCGCCGCGCCGCGCTCCGGCCGTAGGGCTGGCTCGGTGGGCAGGTTCAGCCCCTAACGGCCGCACCACCGCTTGGGCTAGGCTTTGCTGCGAAGCCAGACCTAGTAGAAAAAGGCACCCAAAAAATAAGCGTAACGAAGTTGTCATCAGGGCAAAGTACGGCAATAGAGTGGAGGGAGCGAACAGCCTGCCATGTCCTCACGAAGGGAAACAAAAAAGGTTCGCTGGCAATTGCCAACGAACCTTTTCTGATTGTAGTACAACTCGGCTATTCCACCGCTTTCACAGGCTCTTCACCGGCAATCCAAACGTCAACCATTTGGCCCATCCGGATGGTAGTATTAGGGCCTGACACGGGGCGTTGCTTTACAATGGAGCCTTCCGTTTCGCCGTCTTGGGCGGGCTGATAGAACTTCTCTCCTACCATTAGGCCTTGGCCAGCCAGCAAGGTAAAGGCCTCATCAGCAGGCATATTCACGAGGTTAGGCACCGGGAACTCCTGATTTCCTAGGCCGTCGCCCACCTCCAAGTCAACGCGCGTGTTCTTGGCAATAGGAGCGCCGGGCGTAATTTCTTTGCCGCCCACAAACTGCCGCAACACGGCATCTTTCTGAATGTTGGGCACCAGCTTAATCTGACCTACAATCAAATCATAGCTTTTCAGAATCATCTGGGCGTTTTTCAACGAGCCGTCGGTCAGCTTGGGCATCTTAATCACCGGCGGGTTCTTCATGGCCACCGTGATATAGATTTTGCGACCTTCTTTTACTTTTTCCCCGGCTTTCGGTTCCTGGTTCAACACGGTGCCGGGCCGAATATCGGGACGGTACGTGCTATCGTCCACGAAGTGCGCTAGGTTGCGCTCATCGAGGTAGTCTTCCAGATCGGTCTGGTTCATGCCCGTTACCTTGGGTACCACAATGGTTTCGCCGTGGTTAGTGGTGATGGGCAGGTACACGTAGAAGAACCCGAACACCAGGATACCCGTCGCCAGCAAAATCACCAGCACGTGTTTGAGCAGGTCGGCCGGAGTATCGGATTTAAAAAAAGACATCAGGAGTAGCTAGGAGTTAAAAGCTAGTGAAGCGCCACCGAAGCGGCCGACAAAACTAGGGATTAGTAGGCTAGTTCCTCACTTCATTGGAAGCGGGAGACAAGGTTCTTTGCTGCTTATACCACTGCCTTCTCCGTCCGCTGCTTCCCAAACTCCAAAATTCGGTCGATGAAGTCGTAGGGGGTGTAGCCGGCTAGGGCGGTTTGATGGAAGATGCAGGTAGCAGGCGTCATGCCGGGCAGGGAGTTCACCTCAATGATAATGACTTCTACGGCTCCGTTCTGCCGTACCCGCACAAAGGCATCGATGCGAGCATAGCCCTGAATGTTCAGGATTTCCGCCACGCGCCGCAGCTCACTCTTCACTTCCTCCGATACGCGCTGGCGCTCCGTCAGGTCGGCAGCATAGCGGGCGGGCGTGATGTTCTGGCCTTCACCGGCCAGGAATTTCTCCTCCAGGCTCAGCACTTCGCCGGTTGCTAGGGCCTCGGAAGCCTCAAACACCTCAATTTTCAGCTCGCCGTTTTCATCCCAGTGCGTAAGCAGGCCGCCGGTTACTTCCAGGAAGTGTGCAGCGCCGTCGCGGTCAATGAGCGTTTCTACCAGGAAAGCTTCTTTCTGCGGGAACTCCTCCTTGAAGCCCAGGCTGAGGGTAGTGGCCTCGGCGGGCATCAGGTCTTCCTGACTGCGGAAAATTAGGCGCGTGAAGGCCTCTAGCTCCTCGCGGTTCTTGATTTTCTTTACGGCTGAAGAGCAGCCGTCGTCGGCGGGTTTGGCAATGAAGGGGTAGGGGAACTGCGTTTCCAGGCTACGGTAGAAGCCTTCCGCGTCGGCGTCCCACTCCAGGCGGTTGGCCATGCGGTGCTCAGCCACGCGCAAGCCGGCTTCGCGCAGGCGGCGGTTGGTTTCGAACTTGTTGATGGTGATAGAGGAGCTTTCTACGCCCGAGCCGTTGTAGGGCAGGCCGAATTTCTCCAGCTCGCGCTGCAAAGCACCATCCTCGCCGGGGCGGCCGTGCAGGGCAATAAACACCTCATCTACCATCCCGGCCAACTCCTCAAACGACACACGCCGGGGTTGGGCCGTAAGCTGACCAGCGTAGGTGCTGGTAATAGCCTGGGCCTCACGGCGAATGTGCTCCAGAATGGGGTGTAGGCTGTGGCCTGCTTCCATGTGCTCTACCTTCTCCCGGATGTCGTCGGCGTTGTCCTTGAGCATCACGTTAATGGGTAGCACATACAGGCGGAATTCCTGGCTGTTACCGGTCAGGAACACGGGCACGGGCTCATACTTCACGGAGGAGCTCAGCTTCTCATAGATGTTGCGGCCGCTTTCCACCGAAATATGGCGCTCCGAGGAGTAACCGCCCATAATCACGGCTACTTTGGTGCGGTTGCGCTCCTCACTGGCCCTAGCGGCTACGGCCGCATCCAACTGAGCCAGCAACCCCGCCAACTTCACCGGACGCAGCCCTGCCCGCCGCCGAGCAGCTAGCGAGGTACGGATCAGGTAAGTCAGGAACTGCGAAGGGTTCAGCCCAATTTCAGCCGCCTGGTGGAAGAAGAACGACGCCGGTAACATACCCGACGTTGTGTTCGGGTCGTTTAGGAACAGCTTGCCATCGGCCCCAATGAAGCCATCGAGGCGGGCATAGACCTGGAAACCGAAGGTGCGGAACATTTCCTCGCAGGCCTCGCGGATTCGCTGAATTTCTGCTTCGGGCAGGTCAATAGGCGTGATTTTGCGTGATAGGCCGGGCAGGTACTTCGAGCGGTAATCGAACATCTCCTCGCCCTTCACGATTTCCGTGGGCGGCAGGGCTAGTGCTTTGCCATCGGGGTCTTCTACCACAATGCACGAAAACTCGCGGCCATGCACGAAGCTCTCCACCAATACCTGCGTCTCGCCTTCTACACTGGTCAGGCGCACCGAGCTAGCCGTTTGGAGGCGCTCATTCAGCACGCGTAGCAGCTGCTCCGGCTGGTAAATCAGCTCGGGCTCCTTATTGAGCACAACCGGCAGGCCGATGCCCTCGCGGATATCCACTAGCTGCTGCAGCCACACAATCTTCTTCTGCTCCGATAGCGCCTGCCACTCTTGCTGGGTTACGGTTTTGCGGAACAAGCTGCGCTCTACGGCCGTGGCAAATTTCGCCACATCAGCCTCGCGCAGAATGCTCACGCCAATGCTGCTGCCCTGGCGCGGGGCCTTAAACACCAGCGGCAAACCAAGCTCCCGCACGAGATAGTCGAGGGTAGCTTGGGTATCGGCCACATCCCATTCTTCCGCCGTGATAAGGCGGAAGTCGGGGGTAGGGCGGCCCAGGGCTTTGAGCAACTTCTTTTGGGCAATTTTATCAATGCCGAAGGCCGAAGGTAAAATGCCGGAGCCCGAGTACGGAATGCCGTACCACTCCAGCAAACCCTGAATGGCGCCGTCTTCGCCTCCGGGGCCGTGCAAAGCCAGGAACGCGAAGTCCATGAGGCTACTTAGTTCCTGAGGCTGCACGCGCTGGCCTACCTCCGAGATGATGCGGTCCTGCTCGTCCAAGCTCAACTCGCCCAAGCTCTCAAAGTACATCTGCACCGGTAGCTCCGTGCGCGGCAGCGCCGACACGGGCGGGTAAAAGTCGCGGATGGTGCCTTTGTAGATGTATTCCCACTCCAGCCGGATGAAGTTGCCGCGGCTGTCCACAAACACGGGCACAGCCTCAAACAAGGACTTATCCAGATTATCGTACACGGTGCGGCCGCCCGCAAAGCTGATTTCCCGTTCACGCGACGGGCCGCCGAAGAAGATGCCTATTTTCATACGTAGGGGCAAAGGTAGTATTTCGGGAGGTGCGGAAATAACCCATACGGGCTACTAGCTTGCGCACCCCAACAAAGTGCCTCCCAATAACGTGTCATAGGGAGCAAAACAGCCGGTTTCCGCATTTCGGCAACCTAATCCCAACCCAGAAGCGCCCAGGTTGCTAGGGCAGTTTCTGCACGAAAGTGCTAGATTTTGCCCAATGCTGGGTTTTCTGCCAGCTGCTTAGCTCAAAATCTTACCTTCGCCCCAGCCAAACCCATTTCCTTTTGCATGAAAACTCTCGATCAGTACAACTTCGCCGGCAAACGTGCCGTGGTGCGCGTAGATTTCAACGTGCCGCTCGATAAGAGCTTCGCCATCACCGACGACACGCGCATTCGGGCTGCTACCCCTACTATCAAGAAAATCCTGGCTGATGGCGGCTCCGTGGTGCTGCTCTCGCACCTGGGTCGGCCCAAAGGCGGACCAGAAGACAAGTACTCCTTGAAGCACATTGTAGCCCGCCTAGGCCAGGAGTACGGTCAGGAAGTACAGTTTGCTGATGATGCTCTGAAGGCCGAAGAAAAGGCGCAGGCGCTGCAAGCCGGTCAGATTCTGCTGGTGGAAAATGTGCGTTTCTATGCCGAAGAAGAGAAAGGCAACCCTGAGTTTGCGGCCAAGCTGGCCAAACTGGGTAATGTATATGTGAACGACGCCTTCGGGGCCGCGCACCGCAAGCACGCTTCTACGGCCGTTATTGCTGAGAGCTTTGCGCCCGAAGACCGGGTAGGCGGCTACCTGCTGCAAGGCGAGCTAGACAACGCCAAAAAAGTGCTCGAAGAAGCCGAGCGCCCCTTCACCGCCATCATGGGCGGCGCCAAAATCTCCGACAAAATTCTCATCATCGAGAAGCTGCTGGATAAGGTAGATAACCTGCTCATCGGCGGCGGTATGGCGTATACCTTCGCCAAAGCGCAAGGCGGCCAGATCGGTAACTCCCTTCTGGAGGTGGACAAAATGGACCTGGCTCTAGAGCTCATCGAGAAGGCCAAAGCCAAAGGCGTAAACCTAGTGTTGCCCACCGACAGCATCATTGCCGATAAATTCGCTAACGACGCGGAAACCAAAGTAGCCCCGAACGACCAGATTCCGGAAGGCTGGCTCGGCCTCGACCTAGGTCCGGAATCTATCAAAGCCTTCACCGACATCGTGCGCCAGTCGAAAACCATTCTGTGGAATGGCCCGATGGGCGTGTTTGAGATGAGCAGCTTTGCTAAAGGCACCGAAACCGTTGCCCAAGCCATTGCCGATGCCACCAAAGCTGGCGCCTTCAGCCTCATCGGTGGCGGCGACTCCGCGGCGGCCGTGAATCAGCTCGGCTTCTCAGAGCAGGTATCCTACATAAGCACCGGCGGTGGCGCCCTGCTCGAGTACATGGAAGGCAAGGAGTTGCCTGGTGTAACTGCCCTAGGCGGCCGGTAGAGCAGCACTGAATAGAACAATAAAAAACCACCGACTGAAAAGTTGGTGGTTTTTTATTGTTCTATTTCTGAGCTAGTTGGCTGATGGAGCAAGGCCGTATTCAGTGCCTAACATATTGTCAGAACCATAAAACCGACCGATGAGGCGCGTTTTTAGCTTATGAAATTCATTGTCACTGAGTGCTCCCATGCTCTGTAGCCATTCCAAGCGAGCTAACTGTGGCTCGACTGGCAGCAGCGGATCTATTTTGCCATACTGCTTTATTAAATACTGCGTAGTATGGGCACGGATAGAACTGACAAACGAGACTATCGCTTCCTGATTTCTAGTGCTGTCAAACACGGCTATATTACCACTGGCTGTAGTGATAAGGAAATCATGTCGCCAGAGTTGTAAAGCATAGCTGCTTACGCCCAGCAAGAGTCCGGTTAAAATAAGTAGCAGCCACATGGCAGACTCACGCTGGGTTGGTTGCGCAACGATAGTATAAGTTGCTTTTAAGCAGCCGAACCCAATAAATAGGGCAGCAAGCGTCAATCGGAAAGGGAAAGTATGATACCGGCCAATTCCAACGGGTAGCAATTCTTCGTAGGAAATCAGGATATCGGACCGTTTGAAAAACCGCTTTTCCTCAATCCGTAAGCCTGTTTCTTGAAGGGTAAGATGCGAATAGCCAATGAGGGAATAGGGCTGCTTAAACTCTGGTAGCATAGACAGGGATGAGTCCACAGTAAGGAAAGCAAAAATACTATTTAGTTCACGTACGGTGTCTCCAAATCCTGGCCCATGAGCTTGAGCGGATCAAGGGAGAGGCGGCCCGTGAGGCGGGTACTGAGGGTTTTAAGCTCGGCCGCCGACAGTACATTAAGGTGATGCAGCCAGTTGAGCCGGTGGAGTTGCAGCTCAATGGGTCCTAGCGGATTAATCTGGGCGTATTCATCGCGCAAATACCCGTGCGCGCGCAGGCGCAGCTCGTGGGCAAAAGCCTCCAGCGCCGGGCGTTTACTAGGCTGGTCGCGCAGCGTAACCCGAATGCGGTTGGTACCCAGCGTGATGGTGTGGGCAAGGCGACGGCGTATTAGGAGTATTGTCCATAGACCTAGCAGAAACCCTAAACCGCCGACTAGTAAAGGCGCTGCTTTCTGATTTGTTAGGTAAAAAGCCGTCTGTGCAATTAACCACCCCGCTATCAGGAGGGGCTCAATGTTCAGCGAAGACGGGCTGGCATATTCCAGCTCCACGGGCAATAGTTCTTCGTACGGAATTTCGGTTTCAAGCCACGGCGCACCGTTGCGGTTGCCCTGGCTGACATAAAGCCCGTGCTGGCGCATTAGCAGCACCGTAGTGCCACGAAACAGATGAGACTGAGTAAAAGTAGGAAAGGTCATTAGCAGAGCCAGTCCGGGCGAGTAGGCCCTTTGGCAGATAGCTTTAGCGAAAAATAAAGGGAGTAGGCGTAAAGCACAGCACAAAAATAACCAGCATTAGCCAGCCCAGCACTTTCCGGCTACGGGAAAGCGGCCGCTCATCGGGTGCCGGAGGGTGAAATATGCCGGTGAGTCGGGCCAACATCAGCCCAAAAGCCAACCAACTTGGGTTGCCTTCCAGCCCGGGCGCCGCCGATGCCAAAGCCAGTTGCCCCAGCCAGATACTGATACCGAGCAGAATGGCCCGCCGCGCAGTAGGCACCACGCGCCGCAGTACCAGCCACAAATACAGGGCGTAGGGCGCGGCTCCGTAAAGCCAGGTGTCCTGGTCAGAGCGCAGGGAAATAAGTCCTAGGCCTGCATAGAAGATAAACCCAATGAACAGCACCGCCGACACCCTTGCCGCCCGGCGCGGGCCTAGTAACCCATACACAATATGCCCGCCATCCAGCTGCCCAATTGGAAGCAGGTTCAGCGCCGTGAAAAACAGGGCCAACACGCCCGCCACCAGCACCGGGTAATGCATCAGTTCATTCGGATGTGGCATCCGGGCTGGGTCAGCCAGCAAAGAGGCTAGGCCCTGAAAAAGTAATGGTTGGGCCAGCACTGTACTAACTTCTTGGCCGGGCGGATACACAAAGTTGGCGTAGTTAGCCCCATACATGCGGTATTGCGGATGAATGCCATACAGATACTCAAGAGGAGGCAAATTCAATAAACCATACACTATAACAGCCAGCGCCACTATAAACCCAGCCAACGGCCCCGCCAGCCCCACATCAAAGAATTCCCGCCGGGAGAAAATTCGGTCCTTGATTCGAATAACTGCCCCAAACGTGCCAATTCCCAATGGGAACGGAATGAAATACGGCAGCGTAGCTCGAATCTGATAGTAACGAGCCATGAAATAGTGCCCAAACTCATGCACAACCAGCATGCCCAGAAATGGTACCGAAAACCATAGCCCAGGCTGCAGAGCCGCCAACATCTGAGGCCACGGCTGCAGTAACAGGTCGTAAGGTGGATATTGCTCGGTAATGGCCCCAGCCGTAAGCACCAAGCCAGCAAGCGTGGTAGTGAGCAGCGTAACTAAAAATAGCAGCAAATGAAGCCCATACTGCCAGAAGCGCTGCAACGGACGGCGCTCATAGCGCTGAAAAGCCGCGGCCGCATCTTGGGCCGCTTCAACTGAAGTATACGAGGTAGAAGAAGGCGCCTGGATATCAGGCAGGGGTAGGGGCGGAGTATTCTCGGGGGAAGGCACGGATAGCAGCGGGCAAAGCGTCAGGCAGCGTGAGCGGCGGAGTCAGGAACAGGGTGCGTAGTCCTAACCGCTGAGCCGTGGCAATGTGTTGAGGACTGTCTTCAATAAACAACGTTTCCTCGGCCTTCCAGTTCATCTGCTGCAGCGCGTGCCGGAAAATTTCTTCACCCGGCTTACGCAAGCCTACCTGCTGTGAGTAGAACACTCGGTCTAGGCAATCTGCAATGCCGTGTTCCAAGCCATACTGCGTTTTTAGGCGGCGGTTTATTTCCTCGATGTGAATCTGGTTGGTATTGGAGAGCAAGGCAGTCTGATGTCCCTGCGCCCGTAGCTCGGCAATTAGCGCCAACCTTTCGGCCGGCACATCCAGCAACATCGCATTCCAGGCCGCATCAAGTTGCTCATCGGTGGCAGTTAATTGATAATGCGTGCGCAACCCCTCCCGGAACTGCTGAGGCGAAAGTTGCCCGGTTTCCATCAGGTCGAATAGCTCCGCTTGGGCGGCCTGTGTAAACTCAATGCTGCTCCCATACTGGCGCATTGCCGCCAAAGTCAGGCTGTAATCAATATTGATAATTACACCCCCAAAATCAAAAAGGAGGTTTGGCTTCGTTGACATAAGGAAAAGGAGTAGGGTGTATTTCAAGCCTAAAGCTTGCAGATGCCAAACCGATAAACGGCCGCTTTTTGCCCATCTGCACGCATTGTCTTTGCAAATTCGCCAACAAAAGTCGAAGTTTGCGCAGCTGAAACCAACGAGTGAATCGTTGATTTCGCATCGGGCCTATAGCTCAATCGGTTAGAGCAGCTGACTCATAATCAGCAGG
Organism: Hymenobacter seoulensis; assembly: GCF_054780535.1. Lineage (NCBI taxonomy): Bacteria > Pseudomonadati > Bacteroidota > Cytophagia > Cytophagales > Hymenobacteraceae > Hymenobacter > Hymenobacter seoulensis. Next base: position 320,454 of record NZ_BAAGWD010000003.1, on the reverse strand, counting down.
TCACTGGTTCGATTCCAGTTGGGCCCACAAATAGCCCGTCATCTCAGTTGAGATGACGGGCTACTTTTTTATCAGCCAAGGGGCTAAGATTCGACGCTAAGGAGGATAAATAAATACTATTGTATATATTATTGATAATCAATTCAGCTACAGAATTGCTCTAGTAAGAGTAGTAAATTAGAACCATGGACACGACCCAACACCCCCATAACGAGCCCCCGAAACAGCCAGAAGTTAAGCTCGAACGGGAAGATCACACGTTGGAGGACTTAGCTGCTTTGACCGGTTTATTTAATCCAGATGTTATAGTAAACGAAATAATAGCGCTGGATAAGGAAGACGAGCAGGAAGAGACCAAGCCAGAATAATAGGACGAGCTGCCGCCTTAGCTAACAAGGTAAAACTAGCGCATTCTGCTCCGCAGTTTAGCGGTTTGATGTGCGTGTCGTTGCTTGAACGAATGTCTTCTATTGAGGTAGATGAATTTGGAAGGTAGTGCCTTGATCTACTACGCTGTCTACTTCTATATGCCCGCCTGCCTGGTGTACCAGTCGGTTTACTAGGTATAGCCCGATGCCGGAACCAGGTACCTCCGGATGAAATCGCCGGAACAGCTGAAACAGCTCGCTCCCATATCGCTCCATATTGATACCACGACCGTTGTCCTGGATGCGGAGGATAAAGGTATTGCCCTCTTGGTGGGTGGTTAGCTTTATGTGTAGTGGCCGATGGGGCTCGGCGTACTTCAGGGCGTTGCTCAATAAGTTATATAGGATGCTGTGCAGGCTGGCCCGTGCAATGCGCAGGGTAGGAGCTGCAGCAAAAAGCAGCTCAATGTGAGGCTCCGGCTGGGGTGAATGGGGCTGCAAGCTACTGATGATTTCCTCCGTGAAGGGCTGCAACTCAATAAGCTCTGCTGGCACCTGCTCCAGCTGCCGCTGAATCTGTACTAGCTCCGTCAGGCTCTCAATGGTGCTCAAGATTTCCTGTAGGGCCTTCTCAAACATGCATACCATGCCGGGCGCGTCCGGATCATGGAAAGTGGTGGTGCGCTTGAGTTCTGCAAACAGGCCCGTCATGTTGTGGATGGGCTGTTTTAGGTCGTGCGAGGCGGTGTACACGAAATTGTCCAGGTCAGAGTTAATCCGAACTAATTTCTCGTTCTGCAGAATTAGTTGGGCGTTGGCGCGAGCCAGCTCCTCGCGCTGATCCTCAGCCTGGGTTTTGGCTCGTAGCAGTTCCTGCTCGTATTTGCGCCGCTCGGTGATATCAAACAGGGTTACGCGAATCAGCAGAGGCTCCGAGTTGCTGTCGCGAATCAGGGTGGCGTTCATCAGAACCGGAAGGGTAGTGCCATCCTTGCGGCGAAGCAGGTAGCTCAGTTCCCGAACCTGATCCTGCAGCAGCAGCAGCGGAGAGCAGTGCGTTTCGTAGTGCAGGCGTCCGCCAACGGTTAGGAGCTGCTGCAGGCAGTGCCGGGCTATTAACTCTTGGCGCGCATAGCCTAGCCATGTAAGCAGGGTCTGGTTTAATTTTACTAGGGTGCCATCGGGCAGGCAAGTGCAATACCCGCACGGCGCATGCTCGTAAAGGTCATCCAGGTTTTCTTGCGTGAGGCGCAGGTCCAACTCCGGCAGCAGTTCATCTTCCGGCACACTCATGATACTGGTAGCGGGGCGGAAGCCAGAAATTGCTGAATAGCGGCAATGGTAGCCTGCGGCGCACTCAGGTGCGGGCAGTGGCCTGAGGTATTGAGGATTACTAGCTGGCTGTGCGGTAGCTGCTGTTGCAAATAGGTTCCGACTGCTACGGGGGCTAGCGCATCATGAGCACATTGCAGAATAAGGCAAGGCGTAGAAACCAGGGGCAGGTCAGTTCGGTTATCGGCTAGAAACGTGACGCGGGCAAAGTGACGGGCAATAGAGGGCTCAGTGCGGCAGAAGCTTTGGTGCAGTTCCTCCGTTAGCTCCGGCTTATCAGGGTTGCCCATGATTACCGGCGTAATAGCGCCCGACCAACCCAGATAATTGCTGTCCATGGCCTCGAGTAGCTCCTCAATATCGGTCTTCTCAAAACCACCAGTATAGCCAATATCATTAATGAAGCGCGGAGACGGCGCTACCAGCACGAGCTTGGCAAACCGGGCTGGCTCCCGGATGGCAGCCAACACGCCCGTCATGGCGCTAACCGAATGCCCTACGAATATTACCTGCTCCAAGCCAAGCGCCTGAATTACCTCCAGAATATCGTCGGCATGAGCCGAAAGGGAGCTGTAGCGGTCGGGGTCATAGGCAGCCAAATCAGAGTTGCCCGCGCCTACCAAATCAAAAAGCACTACCCGGTACTCAGCCTCAAAGGCTGGCGCTACCAGCCTCCACATGCGCTGGTCGCAGCCGAAACCGTGGGCAAACATGATGGCCTGTTCCCCTGACCCGGAAACTGTGACGTTGTTGCGCTTTAAAACATCCATATGCGGGAAATCAGGAACTGAAGACACTCTATTCTGCCTAGCTACCGCCGACCATCCAGTCTCATACTTTACTGTACGAGTGGTAGGTAGGAGGATGTTGCCGCACGACGGAGCTACCAGAAGGTTTGCCGGAAAAAGCTACCTAGTAGGGCAGTACTTAAGCTGAGCCGTTGTTAGCCTCTTGTCTGAAATACGCCGAGAAAGTAGAGCCGCGCCCTAGCTCACTCATCACCTCAATCCGCCCACCGGCATTTTCCATAATCTTCTTCACCATGTAGAGGCCAATGCCCGTGCCTTCCACGTGGTCGTGAAAGCGTTGAAACATGGTGAAGAGCTTGGTAGTATTGGTCAGATTCAGGCCTAGGCCATTGTCGTGCACGTCCAGCACCGTGTACCCATCCACCACGCGGTGTTGCAGCCGCACATGCGCCGACCTGTCGGGTGAGCGGTACTTGAGAGCATTGCTGAGCAGGTTATACACCACGCTGCGCAGGTTTTTCTCTGAAAAAGGGATGGCCGGGCACGCCGGTAGCTCTATCTCCATCTGGGCTTCTGAGGTTACAATCAGGGGTTGTAAATCCAGCAGTATTTCGTGCACGATGGCGGCCACATCCAGCTGCGCAATGGGCTGGTCGTTTTCTTTTTGGAGCTTAGTGACTTCCGTTAGGTGTTCAATGGTGCGCTTAAACCGATCCACGGAATCCTGCATATGATGCAGAATAGGCTGTACCTGCTCGTGCTGCGAAGTACTAGCGGGCAGCTCTGAGAGAAGCGCATGCAGCAGGCCTTCAATGTTGTTGATGGGCGCCTTTAGGTCGTGCGAGGCTGAATAAATAAAGTTGTCTAGGTCGATGTTGACGCGCGTGAGCCGTTCATTGTTTTCCTGCAGCTGGCGCTGGGCGTGGTCGATACGCTCCTGAGCCAGCTTGTGCTCATGAATATCGGTGCAGGTGCCAATCCACTGCATAATTTCGCCCTCAGAGCTGCGCGAGGGGAGGGCTCGGCCCAGCATCCAGCGGAACGCGCCCGTTTTGTTCCAGAACCGAAACTCAGTTTCGAAGGGCTGGCCAGTGCGCAACGACTCCTGCCAGCGGGCCTGGGCAGCCGGTAAATCGGCCGCATGCATGTATTTGTTCCACTGTAAAGTAGATAGCGCATCGGGCTGCTGGCCGCTAAAATCAAACCAGCGCTGATTCAGATACGTCGTATGGCCAGCTGGGTCAGCGGTCCAGGCAATTTGTGGAATGCCTTCCAGCATACGATTCGCCTCAGCAATGGCCCGTTCTGCCAGTTGCCTAGCCTCTTCTTGCTCCTGAAGCTCCTGGTTTTTACGCGTCAGCAGCACATTCTGCTCGGCTACCTGCGCCCGAATAACCTTGATTTCTTCCTGGGCCGAAAGGCTCGTGGCAATGACAGCCAGCACGGGCGTTTCGTTAAACGTGAGCACGTTCATGGAAACTGAAAGCGGCAGCTGGGAGCCATCGGCAACGCGGAGGGCCAGCTCGCCTTTGCACTTGCCCGTCCAGCCCTTAGCTACCAGCATGTCCCAGTACGTGTGCGACTCAACTGGAATAAAGCGGGCAAAGGACTCTCCGATAACTTCTTCCAGGGCCTTACCCATCCAAGTGGCCAGGCAGGCATTGCAGTACAAAATGGTTGCGTCTTCGCTTAGCAGCATTGCGCCTTCATTCATCTGTTCAATGAGGGTGCGGTAGCCTTGGTCAGCGCTCTGTAGCGTGTAAATCTGGGGGCCATCGGTGCCTTGTACGGCCAGCGCATCCACGGCTCCAGTCCGGATGGCGGTAATTAGTTCTTCCGCTTCCTGCAGGCGGTAGCGTAGCTCTTCATTTTCAAGAGCCAGGTTCTCATGCGTTTGAGCGGAGTGGTCAGGCATGGCCGCTAAGCTATATTAGGAGGCAGAGGAGGCAAGGCCTAGGGCTACTAGCACCCGGCTGCGTTCCGATAAATCGCCGATGAGGCGGCGTACCGGCAGCGGGAACTTCTTGATTAGCGTGGGGGCCGCAATAATCTGCTCCTGCATGGCCAGGGTGGGCTGCTGGTAGATGTCAACAATGTGCAGCTCGTAGCGCCCCTGCAGGTGCTGCTCACATATTTCCTTGATGTTGCGTACCGCTCGGGTGGAGTTGGGGGTTGCGCCCGTGATAAACAAGTGCAGTACAAACTCAGCTGTCGGTGGCGAAGGCGTTTCGTGCGCTATCATGCCTAGCGCAACTCTTTGCTTTCCAACGGACGTATATCCAGCCCTACCAATACACGCTCTTGGTTAGATAAGTCGCCGATGATTTTGCGGATCGGGACTGGTACTTTGCGCACTAGGGTCGGGATGGCCAGAATCTGGTCGCCTTCGGCTAGCTGCGGATGAAGCAGCAAATCAATTACTTCCAGCTGGTAGCGTCCCTTCAGGTACTGCTCGCAGTACTTTTTCAGGTTGGCCAGCGCCGAAACGGATTTAGTCGTTTGGCCAGCTACATACAAGCGTAGCTCCCAGGTTTCGTGGTCCTGGGAAGGGTCCAGGGCAGTGGTTTCAGTCCTCATACCGTCTTGCATAAAAGGTTAGTCGGCCGTGGGTGAGGGCTGCTCCAGTTCGCTGTTCCTAGCAATCTGGTTGCGGGTATTGGTGAATTGTTGCTGGCGGAGCTGCTCTTCTGCATTAATCTGCCGCAGCTCTTCTTCCACCGACTCAAAATTGGTGCGCAAATTGGCAATGGTGGCTTCCAGTACGCGGCGTTTGCGTTCCAGCTCCCGGTCCTTGCGCTCAGCATCCTGTTGGGCCGCCAGCAGTTGCGCCTCTTGCATCATTTGTTGGGTGTGGCGGCTTGCCCCGGTCACGATGCCACTAGGTCCGATTACCACATCAAGTAACTGGATGCCATTTTCGGTAACGATGAACTCGCGCACTTGGTTGGAGTGGCTCATGCCGCGCGACTTCAGGATGCTAAGGCCCCGGTTCCGCTCGCCTACCCCTTCCAGGTCGCGGACGGTTATCCAGGTATCCACCAACGACGAAACGCCTTCTTCCGTCATTTCCTGCTGTAGGTTGCGCCCACTGATTAGGGAGGTGAATACGGCCGTGATGTTGTGGAGCTTCAGGAAATCAATCAGGCGCGTGAGCATACTGCGCACTTCGGCAATGTTGCCCACCGTAATTAGGTTGCTGATGGGGTCGATGACGACGGCATCCGGCTTGAACTCGCCGATGAGCTTGTGCAGCGTTACCAGATGGCGCTCCAGGCCGTTGAGCGTGGGCCGGGAAGCTTCAATGTGCAGCTTGCCCTGCGCTATCCAGGGGGCCAGATCAATGCCCACGGAACGCATGTTGCGCACCAACTGCTGCGGCGACTCCTCGAAGGCGAAAAACAGGCAGCGGCCGCCTTCTTTACAAACTTGGTTGGCAAAGCCAGAGGCCAGCGTAGTTTTAGCGGTGCCGGCCGTGCCCGTTATCAGGATGCTGCTGCCCTCATACAACCCACGGCGACCAAACATGTCGTCGAGGGCAGGTATGCCCGTAGAAACAATCTTGTCTGAAACCTCATGCGACAGCTTTAAGGAGGTAACAGGTATTACCGAAAACCCATCTTCCGTGATGATGTACGGGTACTCGTTGGTGCCGTGCGTGCTACCGCGGTATTTCACAATGCGCAGGCGCCGGGTGGTAATCTGGTCGATAACGCGGTTATCAAGCAGAATTACGCAGTCGGAAACGTACTCTTCCAGGCCTTGGCGCGTGAGGGAGCCGTCGCCACGCTCCGCCGTTATCACCGTTGTAACGCCTTTATCCTTCAGCCAGCGAAACAGCCGCCGGATTTCGGAGCGCAGTACTCCCTGGTTAGGAAAGCCCGAAAACAACGCCTCAATGGTATCAAGCACCACGCGCTTGGCCCCGATGGAGTCAATGGCGTAGCCCAGGCGAATAAACAGACCATCGAGGTCGTATTCGCCGGTTTCCTCAATCTCAGACCGGTCGACGTGCACGTGGTCGAGTCTGAGTTTGCCCTGGGCCTGCAAGCCCGGCAAATCGAAGCCCAGGGAGGTCACGTTGGCTGCCAGCTCATCGGCGGTTTCCTCGAAGGTCATCAGCACGCCGGGTTCGTTGTAGTCCTGAATGCCGCGCACCAGAAACTCAATACCCAGCAGCGTTTTGCCACAACCTGCGCTGCCGCACACCAGCGTTGGGCGGCCTTTCGGGAAGCCACCTTCCGTAATTTCATCCAGGCCTTCAACACCCGTGGGGGCCTTGGGTAGTGCGGAAGGGGTAGGGGCAAAAGAAGTGACGGGTGCTTGCATGCAGAAACAGATTTGAACTAAAGGTACGTGCTTTCTGCAGGAATGGTCTGAGCCCAGCCGCCGGGCAGGAGCATCCAAGCCCTGCACTGCCTGCCCCAGCCTACTACGCCAACCCCCAGACGCTGAGGCAGAAGCTGAACAGTAAGCATTGCGGCTGACAGCGAATGAACTTGGCAACAGATTGAGTAACTGAGCCTCTGCGCGGGTAGCTGAACAGGAAGTGAGGCCGGGTTCTTGAAAGGTTACTAGCCTGGTGACTGCCGTAAAGCTGCCAAGCCATGGGCGCCGCGCAAAACTCACCCAGCAACTAATAAACCCAAAATGGGAAACCGAGTAGCAGATTGACATCTTCTTGGTGCCTTCACGATGGGAATACTACAGGCGCTGCCACTAATAGGAGCATTGGCAGGCAGCAAGCGGTTTGCGGAATAATTTTTGGGGTGGTTGCCGGCTGCGCTACCCCTTTCCAATAGCCCAACTGCCATAACTGCTGTAGTCCTGTTGCGGGCTACTATCCTTCTTGCCGGGTCAAAGCCGATTCGGAAGTTGCGTAGCAAGCTCAACTAGTACGATCTTTATAGTCAGGATGCGTGTACTTCCTTCTTTACATGCGCATCCGCAGCTGCTTTTCTTTGGCTTATGGATTCCACTTTTCCTTCTTCCGACGCTTTGCCTGACTCGCTGGCCGCTGCGCACGCTGAAATATTGGCTTTGCGCACTGCTTTGGCAGAGCAACGGATGCTAGCCCGCATTCCGGAGCAGAACCCGAATCCAATTTATCGGCTGGGCCCCGCTCGGAAACGCCTGTATGCTAACCCCGCGGCGGAGTTATTGGCCAGTGAGCTGTCGGAAGAAGAGCTGGAGGCTGGACGAGACTTGTGCTTTGGCTGGGCCATGAATGGGCTGGTTTCAGGCCAGGAAAGCAAGTATGAGCTGCAGGTTGGCAGCCGCTACTTTTCGGCATGTGTGGTGCCTTTTCCGGAGGAGCAGTATGTGAATCTGTACTTGGTAGAAATAACGGAGCGGGTGATGGCCCAGCAGCGGCAAGCGGCCCAGCAGGCGTTTGTGCAGCAGGTGCTCGATGCGCTGCCCATCTTGGTGTATGTGCGGGATGAACAAGGGACTTACGTTTTCCGTAACCGGGCCACTATTCAGCTAAGCAATCGCCTGCTCAACGAAACGCCTTCCCCCGAAACGGCTGCCATTCAGGCCGCGCAGCTAGCCTCCTACGATGCTACTGACGCGCAGGTGCTGGCTACCGGCAAGGAAGTCTACGTGGAAGAACCCCTGATGCTGCCGGACGGAGAGCCCCGGTGGTTGCAGACGATTAAGCAGCCTCTGGCCTGGGATGGCGGCGAAACCCACGTGTTGGGCGTGAGCACCGATATTACGGAGCTGAAGCAGGCCACCGAAAACGCCACGGTAGCGGCCCGGGCCCGGGAAAACTTCCTGGCCAATATGAGCCACGAAATCCGGACGCCGCTGAACGGAGTACTGGGTATGGCCAACCAGCTCAACAAAACCAACTTAAGCGAGCGGCAGCGCGAATTACTAGGCATCATTCGGTCTTCAGGCCAGCACCTGCTGGGCGTGATTAACGATGTGCTGGACATGGCCAAGATTTCCTCGGGCAAGCTGGAGCTGGCCCGGGAAGCCTTTAACCTTTGCGACTCCATCAGCCAGGCTCTGCAGCCGCTAGCTCTGCAGGCCCAGGAAAAGGGCATTGAGTTCGTGGGCACGCCGCTGCGTAACTCCTGCCCATACCCGTGGGTAGTAGGAGACCCGCACCGCCTCAATCAGATTCTGCTGAACTTGGTGAGCAATGCCGTGAAGTTTACGCCTGCCAACGGCCACATTTCCGTGGGGGGCTACCTGCTAGCTGAAACTGCCTCTACGCTTACCGTGGAGTTCCGCGTGACGGATACGGGCGTAGGTATTGCTCCGGACAAGGTGACGCGCATTTTCGAGAACTTCACGCAGGCTTACGCAGATACCGCCCGGCACTTTGGCGGAACCGGTTTGGGCTTGTCCATCAGTCGGGCGCTGGTAGAGCAAATGGGCGGCAAGCTTACTGTTAGCAGCACCCTGGGGCAAGGCAGTACTTTCGCCTTCCAGCTGACGCTACCCCGCACCGTGGAGCTAACCCCGCTTGAGCAGGAACCTGCCTACGACACCGGCGCCCTGCGCGGCCGCCGTATTTTGCTGGTAGAAGACAACGAGATAAACCGCGTAGTGGCGCGCATGCTGCTGGAAGAGTGGGGAATAGAGCTGGATGAGGCGCCCGATGGTACGGCCGGACTAGCCTGCTTCGAGAGTCAAACCTACGACGCCGTGCTGATGGACATCCAGATGCCCGGCATGAGCGGCATGGCCGTAACAACGGCCATCCGCCACCATCCTGACCCGCGTCGCGCGTCAGTCCCCATTCTGGCCCTCACGGCCAACGCATTTCAGGCTGATACGGAGCGTTACCTGGCCTGCGGAATGAACGACTGCGTAGCCAAGCCTTTCCAGGAGCAGGATCTGTATGCCAAGCTGCTGAATGTGCTGGCCCCGGCGCCATATGATCTGACCTCCCTGCACAACCTTTCGCATGGCAAAAGCACTTTTGTGTACAGCATCATCCGGTCCTTTCTGACGAACATGCCCGCGTCGTTGGAGCTGTTGCGCGCGGCAACCCGCAGCGAGAACTGGCCCGAAGTGGCTCGCCTGGTGCACCACATCAAGCCCAGCCTGCTGGCCTTGGGCATAGCGCCGGCGGCACCACTGCTGGTGCAGCTGGAGCAGCTCACGCGCCAACACCCCGATGAGCAGGAAGCCGCCCAAGTCAAGGGTGCTTCTATGGCCCTTCGGCTGGTAATAGAGCGGGTGTTGCGGGCCCTGCCCGCAGAGTTAGCAGCCTCTGAAGCCTCCTGAGGTGGCTGCTTGCTAGGCCTGGCACTCCCGGCAAGTGCCGGCCAGCAGGTAGTTGCGCGTAGCGGCCTCAAAACCCGCTGGAAGTACTACTGCGGGAATGGCAATCTGGTTTAGGCAGTAAATGTGCTGGCAGTTGGTGCACTTAAAGTGCACATGGTTATCAAAGTGGGCGTGCACATTGCATTCCACGGAGCAGGAAGCGTAACGCACCGTGTCGCTGGTATCGATAACGCGGTGAATCAGCCCGCTTTCTTCAAAGGTTTTAAGCGTGCGGTAAAGGGTAATCCGGTCGGTGTCGCCGCCTAGTTGCTGCTCTATTTCATGGCCGGAAAGCGCAAAAGCAGACTCAAGTAGCACTTGCAGCACCGCGCGCCGCATGGGCGTCTGGCGGAGGCCATGTCTGGAGAGGGTCTGGGAAATACGCTCAGTGCTTGTCATAATGCCCGCAAAGATACTAGGTCGAAACTGACGCCAAACTCACCAGATGGTCAGATCCGCACATCCGGAAGGGGCAGAAGCCAGACTAATAGACCAAGTCCTTGCAGGGAAAAAGTAAAAAGGCCCTAGCCGATCAGCCAGGGCCCTGTTGCAACAGGTTGCTCTTACCGGCAGACACACACCTGTAACAGCCGGTCGGCTAAAATTACGCAAAACATTTAAGCGACTCTATATAGTCCCTTGCACTCAAAAGTAAAGGCCTGACGTTTTTCTGCGTTCTGTAGCAAGTAACGCCTAGCCAATGCTTGCCTTACAGCTGTTTGCTAGCCCCTTACGGGAGCCCAACCTGCTTAAGTCCGAATTATGACCAGGACTAGCTGTATTGGTGGTGGGTTTCCCGATGCTGTATAGAGAAACTGATATATAATGTAATATTTTTTATCTTTTTTTGTAACATTTCCATCCGGCACGAGTACCAGCCTATATGCATTAGGGCAAGGTGTGGTTGTTTCGGTAAATGCTTCTCTAAAAGGAAGTTCAACCCCTTGATATGTAGCGTTATATACGCCAATGGCCTGTTTGTATACCCGATTGTCGTATGATTGATTGTATTACTTTTATAATTTTTGAATAATAAAATCATAATTATTATTGTTTAAAGTATAAAAATTGCTTTCTTTGTGCACCTGAGCTTTCTCTTACCTGTAAACCACCTGTGCTGTCACGTTTTACGTTTGTTACCAACTGCTCTCTATGGAACGTTATAGACACTACGCTGATGCATCGAGCATTATTCTGCCGCTGGTAGATGTAATGCTTATCTTCGGAGCTTTCCGGGTAGCGGGTTTTCTGGTGCAGGGTACCTGGTTTTTTGGTGGGTACTACCCGTTCTTTTACGCCATTTTCGCGTTGCTTTGGTGGATTTTGTCTGGGCGCTTCGCCAACATTTTCCGTACGGATAAGCTGATCACGTACCCCGAGAAGCTCATGTACCTGATGCGCACTTTTCTGCTGCATGCTGGGGTAGTGCTTATCGGAGTGGTAGCGCTAAAAATGTACTGGCTGCCTTCTGATTACCTGTTTTCCGTCTATAGCCTCTCAGTAGCAGGCGTGGTAAGTGGCCGTTTCCTGATTACGTTCTTTTACCGGGCCTACCACCGCCATGTGGCCCGCCCCAGCAGCCGCTTCGTGATTGTGGGCGCCGGCGCCAGCGGACAGGAACTCTACCGTTTCCTGGAGTCGCATGACCCGATTGCCAACCAATTCATGGGCTTCTTTACTGATAACCTCACCTCAGTGCCCGAAGGCTTGCACTCCCTGGTTCGGGGCCGACTCTCAGAACTGAAAAACTACTGCCTGCGCGCGCAAGTCGATGAAATCTACTTCGCCATGCCGCTCGACCGCCGCCAGCTTATTGAAGACCTGTCACGCTTTGCGGACGACCATTTCCTTTCCTTCCGTATCGTCCCCGACTTCCGGGGAACTGTCCGTAAAGACGTGAGTGTGTATTTCTACGACCATATGCCCATCCTTACCATCCGGCACGAGCCGCTTGGTATTCGCACCAACCTGCTGCTGAAACGCCTGTTCGACATTGCCTTCTCGCTACTGGTTATTGTGGGGGTTTTCCCGATTGTGCTCACCGTTCTTGCCATCCTGATCAAGCTAGATTCGCCGGGCCCGGTGTTCTTTAAGCAGATGCGTCCTGGTAAGCGGAATCAGCTATTCCCGTGCTACAAGCTGCGCACCATGCGCTCTGACCACGGCCGCACTGAGCTGCAAGCCACCAAAGGCGATGCGCGGATTACGCGCGTGGGCCAGTACCTGCGCAAATACAACCTCGATGAGCTGCCCCAGTTCTTTAACGTGTTGATGGGCCACATGTCGGTGGTAGGGCCGCGCCCCAACATGATTTCGCAGCTGGAAGAGTACAGCAAGCACATCCGGACCTACCAGATGCGCCACGCCGTAACGCCCGGAATCACGGGTTACGCCCAGGTAAATGGCTACCGTGGCGAAACCCGCGAAGCCGGCACCATGGAAAAGCGCGTGGAGTACGACCTGAAGTATGTAGAAAACTGGTCGTTTGGGCTGGATATGAAGATCATTGGCCAGACCGTCTGGAACATGGTGAAAGGGGAGAAGAACGCCTACTAGGCTTCACCTGAGTACCAAGCGTTTGGGAGCTGCAAGCAGGGGTGTAGAACGCTGTGCTGGCTCTCCCGAGTTCTGACTTTCCTTCTCTTACCGTCCGAAGCACCGTTTATGCTACCAAAGCTACCCGTCCTGGATTCTTGGATTTCAACTGGCACGCCCACTGATTTTGTAACCTCCATTCTGAAGCTGGGCGCCATGCGGGTGTCGGCGTACGTGTGCTTTGCCAATGTGCACATGGTAGTGGAAGCCCAGCGCGACCCTGAATTTCAGCAGATTCTGGCTAACGCGGCCATCGTCGCGCCAGATGGCAGCCCCGTAGCGGCGGCGGTTGGCTGGTTTAACGCGGAAGGCAAGGCCCAACCCCGGGTTGCCGGCATGGATCTGCTACCTGCCCTGTTAGAAGCCGCCGCCGAAAGCGGTCAGTCGGTGTACTTTTATGGTACTACCAACGAGGTGCTGAACGCCATGGTGGCCCGGGCCCGCCGTGAGTTGCCCACGCTGCGCATTGCAGGCGTTCACTCGCCCCCATTCCGCCCCCTTACCCCCGAAGAGGATGCGGCGGAGGTAGCCGCCATCAACGCCGCCGACCCCGACCTGCTGTTTGTAGCTTTGGGCTGTCCGCGGCAGGAACGCTGGATGGCCACGCATCAAGGTCAGGTTAGGGCCTGCATGCTGGGCGTGGGGCAGGCCTTTCCGGTATATGCCGGCCTAGAGCAGCGCCTGCCGGTGTGGGCCCGCCGCTTGTGGCTGGAGTGGGCGTACCGCTTGTGGCTGGAACCAAGGCGCTTGTGGCGCCGCTACCTAGTAACCAATACCCGGTTTGTGTATATGCTCTCCCGGCGGGCACTGGCGCTGCTAGCCGGCCGCCCAGCAACCCGCGCTACCGTCTGAAACGGAGGCAACTGCCTAACGCAACGCTAGGACTATTCTGTGAGGCTGATTAGGAGGCTCAAAAGTGGCTTTGTAAGGATAATTATGACTAATTTTTTAACAGTATTAAATAAAAGTTAAAAAATTTATTGACAAGGTTATAATTTATAGTATATTTCAGCAACTGTAGATCAGTAGATAAATCTAGAAATAGTACACTGAGTACTTCTCGTCGGCTCCTCTTTCACTACCTCCCTATTTATCTGTAACCCTATGAAAGCAGTGATTTTCGCGGGCGGCTATGGCACCCGCATTAGCGAAGAGAGCGGTGTACGCCCCAAGCCTATGGTGGAGGTTGGCGGCAAGCCAATTTTGTGGCATATCATGAAAATTTATGCTCACCACGGCATTCACGACTTTGTGATTTGCTGCGGCTATAAGGGCCACATGATTAAGCAGTATTTCTCTGACTATTTTCTGCATAACTCCGACGTGACGTTCCGCATGGACCGCAACGAGATGCAGATTCACCGTAACCACGCCGAGCCCTGGACTGTGACGCTGGTGGATACCGGTCAGGAAACCATGACCGGTGGCCGCTTGCGCCGCGTCCGCGAGTACCTCGATAATGAAACCTTCTGCCTAACCTACGGGGATGGGGTAGGGGACGTGAATATCAAAGAGTCTATCCGCTACCACCGCGAGCAGGGCGCGTTGGCCACACTTACGGCAGTGCGCCAGCCTGGTCGTTTTGGGGTGTTTAACCTCCAGCATGGGAGCAGCATGGTTTCCAGCTTCACTGAAAAGCCCGAAGGCGGCGAAACGCCCTGGATTAATGGCGGATTCTTTGTGCTGGAGCCAGCCGTGTTCGATTACATTGACGGCGACGATACCGTGTGGGAAAAAGCGCCGCTTGAGCGCTTGGCCGCCGCCGGTAACCTAGCGGCTTACCGTCACGCCGGATTCTGGCAGCCGATGGATACGCTGCGCGATAAAAACATCTTGGAAGAGATGTGGCAGCAAGGCAAAGCCAGCTGGAAAGTGTGGGATGATACGGCCAAAGCAAAAGTCGCGGACCCCGTACTGGCTGACATTCTGAATACGCCGGTAAAGGCACCCCTTGATCAACTGGTGGCGGCTCCAACCATCATGCCGGCCGATTAATTTCCTCTCCTACGCAGGTAAAAAGTGCTTGCGCTAGCCTGGCTACGGGCCAGAAGCTGGCCCGTGGCTGAACCCTTATGCCCGCTTTTCGCTAGTCTGAGTACTGCTTTTTTCAAAACTAACCTCCCTTTATGCACCGCATTCTTATCACCGGAAACATGGGTTATGTGGGGCCAGGCGTGGTGCGCCACCTGCGGCAGCAATTTCCACAGGCCGAGCTTATTGGCTATGATATGGGGTATTTTGCCCACTGCCTGACCGGGGCCCAGCGTCTGCCGGAGTCGCGCTTGGATCGGCAAATTTTCGGTGATGTCCGCTTCTTGCCGCACGGGCTTTTGGAGGAGGTAGATGCCGTCGTGAGCCTAGCTGCCATCAGCAACGACCCCATGGGGCAGACTTACGAGGAGGTTACGCTGGATGTAAACTACCGGGCCACTATTGAGCTGGCGCGGCAGGCCAAGGCAGCGGGCGTACGTAGCTTCGTATTTGCTTCTTCTTGCAGCATGTATGGAGCTGGGGGTGAAGGGGCCAAAACCGAGGCCTCGGACCTGAACCCCCTAACGGCCTACGCCCGCTCCAAAGTATTTAGCGAGCAGGACCTGCGCCCCTTAGCTGACGATGCCTTCACGGTTACCTGCCTGCGCTTTGCCACGGCCTGCGGCTGGAGCGACCGGCTACGGCTTGACTTAGTGGTGAACGACTTTGTGGCTGGTGCCGTAGCGGCCGGCGAAATCAGTATTCTCAGTGATGGTACGCCCTGGCGGCCGCTCATTCATGTAGAGGATATGGCGCGTGCTATTGAGTGGGCCATTGGGCGCACGCCCGAGGTTGGTGGCAATTTCCTGGCTATCAACACCGGCTCTGATCAGTGGAATTACCAAGTGAAGGAGCTGGCCTATGCGGTGGCTGAAGCGTTGCCCGGAACCCAGGTAAGCCTCAATGCCGCCGCGCCGCCTGATAAACGCTCGTATCGGGTTGACTTTAGCCTATACCGGGAGCTAGCGCCCGCGCACCAGCCCCGTCGCACCCTCACCGATGCCATTGCCGAGCTGCGCGACGGACTGCTTCGCATGAACTTCCGCGACTCCGCTTTCCGCTCTTCTGAGCTCATGCGCCTCAAAGTTCTCACGGGCTTCCGCGCCTCAAGCGAGCTGACGGACAGCCTAGCCTGGGCGACAGCCGCCATTTCGCACCCAATTCTGCAGCCGGTTCCCGCCCTAATCTGATTTCGTCTCGCCAGAGCCTACCAACCGCCCCCGCTACTATCCTGCCTTTCATCCCGACCTCCTACATCAACCAGCACTACCTATGATTTTCACTGAATCCGAGCTGCCGGGCGCTTTCATTATTGATGTAGACCGGATGGCGGATGATCGGGGGTTTTTTGCACGCTCCTGGTGCGAAGATGAGTTTGCCGCACACGGTATCCTGATGCCGCCGGTGCAGGCCAATGTGTCCGCGAATCCGCGCCGGGGTACACTGCGCGGCATGCACCTGCAATTGCCTCCTTATGAGGAAACCAAGCTGGTGCGCTGCACCCGCGGCGCTATTTATGATGTAATTGTGGATTTGCGAGAAGAGTCGCCAACATATGGGCAGTGGCTGGGCGTTGAGCTCACCGCTGATTCGTTTCGGATGCTGTTTGTGCCCGGGCGCTTTGCGCACGGCTTCATTACCCTGCAGGATAATTCTGATGTCAGCTACCAGGTGTCGGCCAAATACGCCCCTGGGTACGAGCGGGGCATCCGCTGGAACGATCCGGCCATTGGTATTCGCTGGCCCCTGGCGCCCACCATTATTTCAGAAAAAGACCAGAACCTGCCAGATTTCGATTTAAAAATTCCGGCCGCAGTAGAGTCAACGCCATAGCCTGCCGGTGCCCACCTGAAGTTACTAGGGGCAGCAGGCCGGCCAACCTCAGGTAAGTGCAGTTTGATACCTAGTCAGCCCTTTCCCAACTCCCTCCCCTCGTTATGCTCTAGAAGTATGCTCATCATAGATACGGCGCTTCAAAAGCGTCAGCGCGAAGGCCGCCCCATTCGGGTGGCAATGGTTGGTGCCGGCTTTATGGCCCGTGGTATAGCGCGGCAAATCTGCCGGTATGTGCCGGGCATGGAGCTAGTGGCGATTGCCAACCGCACGTTGGGAAAAGCGCGCGCAGCCTATACCGAGGCCGGCGCGATGGATGTGGTGGAAGTAAACTCAGAGGTTGAGCTGGAAGCCTGCATTGCGCAGGGCCGCCCCGCCATTACCGATAACCCATTGCTGCTCAGCCGGGCCGCCGGTATTGAAGCCATTATTGAGGTGACGGGTGCCGTGGAATACGGCGCGTACGTAGTGCTGGAGGCCATTCAACACGGTAAGCACGTGGTGGTGCTAGGCGCCGAGCTCGATGGCACGGTAGGTCCTATTCTGAAGGTATATGCTGATCAGGCCGGGGTAATATACACTGTGTCGGACGGCGACCAGCCGGGCGTAACCCTGAACTTGGCGCGCTTCGTGAAAGGCCTGGGCATCACGCCGGTGCTTTGCGGCAACATCAAAAGCCTCCACGACCCGTACCGCAACCCCACTACCCAGGAAGGTTTTGCCAAGCAGTGGGGCCAGAACCCGAGCATGGTTACCAGCTTTGCCGATGGTAGTAAAATCAGCTTTGAGCAGGCCGTAATTGCCAATGCGCTGGGCATGCAAGTGGCCCGCCGTGGTATGCTCCGGCCCACCGTAGCGCCAGGTACATCCATAACCAAAGCCGCAGACTGGTATCCGCATGAGCTGCTGCTCAATGGCGGGCCCGGCATTGTAGATTACGTGGTAGGAGCGGAGCCCGGACCCGGCGTATTTGTGCTAGGTACCATTGATGATCCAATCCAGCAGCACTACCTGAAGCTGTACAAGCTAGGCGACGGGCCACTGTATTGCTTTTATACGCCGTATCACCTGTGCCACTTCGAAACGCCCACCACAGTAGCCCGCGCTGTTCTGTTTCAGGATGCTGCTCTGGCTCCTGCCGGCTCCATGTGCGTGGAGGTGGTCGCGGCCGCTAAAATACCGCTGCAGGCCGGGCAGGTGCTGGATGGCATCGGGCACTATCACACCTACGGCCTGGCCGAAAATGCCGCTGTTACCCGCCGCGAAAACTTACTGCCCATTGGGGTAGCCGAGGGGTGCATCCTGCGCCACAATATTGCCCAGGACCAAGTGCTTACCTATGATGATGTACTACTTCCGGAAGGCCGCCTAATTGATAGGTTGCGCCGCGAGCAGGAAGCCTATTTCCATCACCCGGCCAGCCAAGTAGAGCAAGTGGCCAGATCCCAGCCCGTTGTGTAACCAGGTTTTACTGTTTTTCTATGTATCGCTAATTCTTACTCCGTCATGAACTCACATCTCCCTGCTAACCATCATCCGGCTGTTCCGGCTCCTCATGTGCCGTTTACCTTGCTGGAGCAACCGCCTGAGCCCCTGGTGCCGCCAGCTAGCCCGTGCCGGTTTTGTGGTACTCCGCTCGATGTTACGCTGGTTAACTTGGGTACTTCGCCCTTGTGCCAGCACCATGTACGCCCCCATGAGTTCAACCTGGCGGAGCCTTTCTATCCGTTGCACGCACGTGTTTGCCGGGAGTGCTTTCTGGTGCAGCTGGATACGTTTGTAACCTCGGCAGAAATTTTCCAGAACGAGTACGCGTACTTCTCCTCCTATTCGGCTTCTTGGCTGCGCCATGCCAAGCGCTATACCGAAATGGCTACGGAGCGCTTCGAGTTAAACAAGGAAAGCCTAGTAGTGGAAATTGCCTCCAATGATGGCTACCTACTGCAGTATTTTCTGGAGAAAGATATTCCGGTACTCGGGATTGAGCCAGCCGGCAACATTGCCAGTTACGCCCAAGCCAAAGGCATCAACACGTTGGTCAGGTTTTTTGGCAGCGAAACCGCTACCCACGTAGCCGAGCAGATAGGCAAAGCCGATTTGCTGCTGGGCAACAACGTGCTGGCTCACGTTCCGGATATTAACGACTTTGTGGCTGGAATGAAAATCCTGCTTAAGCAGGGTGGCGCCATCACCATGGAGTTTCCGCACCTGCTGCGCCTGATGGAAGGCAATGAGTTCGATACCATCTACCACGAGCACTTTAGCTACCTGTCGTTCTATACCGTGGAGCGCATTTTTGCGCATCATGGCCTTACCCTCTTCGATGTAGAAGAACTCTCGACGCATGGTGGCTCGCTGCGCATTTATGCCTGCCACACCCACGACGCGTCGCATCCGGTAACTAGCCACGTTACCGAGCTGCGGGAGCGGGAGTTGGCTATTGGGGTTACAGAGCTTTCGTATTACAGCGGCTTCGAGGAAAAGGTGAAGGAAACGAAGCGCAAGCTTCTCGAATTTCTGATTGAAGCCAAGCGCGAAGGGAAGTCCATAGTGGGCTACGGAGCGCCCGGCAAAGGCAACACCTTGCTTAATTACTGTGGTATCCGGACCGACTTTTTGGAGTACACGGTGGATATCAGCCCCCATAAACAAGGCAATTTCCTGCCGGGCACGCGCATTCCCATTTGCCACCCAGACCGGATACGCCAAACTCAGCCCGACTACCTGTTGATTTTGCCCTGGAACCTGAGGGAAGAAATCATGGAGCAGATGCAGGACATCCGGGAGTGGGGCGGCCGCTTTGTCGTGCCGATTCCAGAAGTGAAGGTGTACTGCTAGCGCCTAGCCCTTGCCGCCGCCTGAACCGGTACTACCGGGTTTGGGCGCTGGCAAGGGCTAGTGTTAGTTTATCAAGTCTACCAATTTCGTTACCCTTTCCATGGCTTCTGTTGTGCCGCCTGCCTCTGCTACTGTGGAGGAGCTAACCTCAGCTCCTGCAACGGCTATGTATGCCCTGCTGGAACGACTTTTTCCTATCTGCCGCAGCATTACTGGCAATGGGGTCCGGCAGACGCTGGCCGTGCTACAGGAGTACCTGCCTGATTTACAGATTCATGAAGTGCCGAGCGGCACGCCCGCCCTCGACTGGAAAGTGCCGGCTGAGTGGAACATCCGGGATGCTTGGGTGAAGAATGCGGCCGGCGAGCGGGTAATTGATTTCCGGCAGCACAACCTGCACGTGATGCAGTACAGCACCCCAGTTGCGGGCTGGTTTTCGCGCGCAGAGCTGGAGGAACACCTGTTTTCTTTGCCAGAGCAGCCCAGCCTTATTCCGTATCGAACCAGCTACTATCAGCCGAACTGGGGCTTTTGCCTTAGCCAGCACGCCCGCGACCAGTTGCAGGACGAGTACTACGAAGTGTGCATTGACAGCACCTTGGACGAGGCCGGCGCCTTAACCTATGCCGAGCTGGTGGTGCCCGGCACTACCTCTGAGGAAGTGCTGTTTTCGTGCCACTGCTGTCACCCGTCCCTCGCCAATGATAACCTGTCGGGGCTAGTGACGGCCGTGTTTTTGGCGCGGGAGCTGGCCCAACGGCCCCAGCGCTTTACGTACCGCTTTGTATTTGCGCCCGGCACCATTGGGGCCATTGTGTGGCTGAGCCAGCATGCTGAAAATCTGGCGGCCATCCGGCACGGCCTAGTGCTGGCGTTGCTTGGTGGCCCCGGCAACTTCACCTACAAACAAAGCCGCCGCGGCACCGCCGCCATCGACCGCACCGTGGCCCTAGCCCTCCGCAACTCCGCAACCCCCCATGCGGTGCGCCCCTGGCTGCCCTACGGCTACGATGAGCGGCAATACTGCTCCCCAGGGTTTAACCTGCCGGTGGGCTGCCTTTCCCGTACGCCCTTCGGGGAGTTTCCGGAGTACCATACCTCCGCCGATAACCTGGCGTTTGTGCGCCCCGAGCAGCTAGCCGAAAGCCTGCACCTGCTAGTTACCATCTGCGAAGCGCTGGAAAGCAACCGCACCTACCGCAACCTGAGCCCCTATGGCGAACCTCAACTGGGGCGCCGGGGACTGTACAAAGGCATCGGGGGCGGGCAGGAAGGCGCCGACTGGCAGATGGCCCTGCTGTGGGTGCTGAACCTGGCTGATGGCGAGCATAGCCTGCTAGATACAGCGGAGCAAGCCGGGCTACCGCTGCCGCTGCTGCATAAAGCTGCCACTGCCCTGGAAGCTGCCGGGCTGCTGCAACCCCTTTAACCTGCTACCTGGCCTAGGGCCACCACCTGATGGAACCTACCACTTATACTACCTTAGAATCTGCTGCTGCGCTGGATTCACCGCAAAGCCCTGATTTTCATGCTTCTGATAGCTTGCGGGCGCGGTTTAACGCGGCCATTCCGGGCGGGGCGCATACCTATGCCAAAGGCGACGATCAGTTTCCGGAGCATATGGCACCGTACATCGTGCGGGGCGCTGGGTGCCGCATCTGGGATGCCGATGGCAATGAGTTTATTGAGTTCGGCGCCGGGTTGCGTTCCGTAACTCTGGGGCACGCCTACGAGCCGGTAATTTCGGCTGCGGCTCGTCAGATGGCACTGGGGTGCAATTTCGGCCGCCCGGCCGTGCTGGAGCTGGAAACCGCCGAGGAGTTCCTGGAGTTTACTAGGGCCGGCGATATGGTGAAGTTCACCAAAAACGGCTCCGACGCAACCAGCGCGGCCGTGAAGCTAGCCCGCGCCTACACCGGCCGGCCCCTGGTGGCCATCTGTCAGGATCATCCCTTTTTCTCAGTCGACGACTGGTTTATCGGCTCCACGCCCTTGCATGCTGGTATTCCGGATGCCATCAGGGACTTAACGGTGGGGTTTCGCTACAACAACCTAGCTAGCCTCGAGCAACTGTTGGCCCTGCACCCGGGGCAGGTAGCCTGCGTGCTGCTGGAAGTAGAGAAAGAAGTAGCTCCCGAGCCAGGGTTTCTGGAAGGGGTGCAGGCCCTGTGCCGCCGAGAAGGAGTTGTCCTGATCTTCGACGAAATTATCACCGGATTCCGCTGGCATAACCAAGGCGCCCAGGGCCTGTACGGCGTGCAACCTGATCTGAGCACGTTCGGGAAAGCGCTAGGCAACGGCTTCAGCATAGCAGCGCTGGCCGGCCGCCGGGAGCTGATGGAGCGCGGCGGCCTGGAGCACTCGCACGAGCGGGTATTTCTGCTTTCCACTACCTACGGGGCCGAAACCCACGCCTTGGCGGCGGCTAGGGCCGTCATGCAGGTATATCGCCAGGAGCCGGTAGTAGACCAGCTGTACGCCGTGGGGCGGCGGCTGGCAGCTGGGTTACAACAGTCGGCCCGGGAGCATGGCCTGAGCCAGCAGGTGCAGGCACTAGGCCAGCCCTGCTGCCTGATCTATACCACCCGCGATGCGCAGGGGCAGCACTCGGCGGCCTTACGCACCCTTTTTCTGCAGGAAACCATGCGGCGCGGGCTGCTTATGCCTTCCCTTATTGTGAACTACTCGCACACCGAAGAAGTGATTGACAACGTACTGGAGCGGTTGCACGAAGTACTGGGAGTGTACCGCAAGGCCCTGGATGAAGGCGTGGAGAAATACCTGCACAGCCGGCCGGTGCTGTCCGTGTATCGTCGGTTTAACTAACACACTAGCCCCCAATAACTACTAAAGCAGGAAGGCCACCATGTTTTATGGTGGCCTTCCTGCTTTAGTAGCTGTCTGACGCAGCCCGGTTTAAAACGATGACCGAAGCTTTGGTAGCAAGGGCGAGGAGAACGGAAGCGTCAGGCGTACCAGGCCGCTCAGCGCCAGGCGTACCGAAAGCCAGCGGGCAGGTATGGGCAGCTTCTGCAGAACCGGTAAGTGGAACAGCTGAAGAATGCGGTGGGCATCCTTGATGTCGCGGCGGCGCAAAGCTCGGTACGCGCCCGCCAGGATAAACTGGTGGAAAAAGCGAGCCTGCGCCATCCGCATTTCCGAATCGGTGAGAAGCTGGTGGCATTCCGCTTTCCGGAAAATGCGCAGCACCAGGTTAATATTCGTTTCGTTGAACATGCCCATGGTCAAGGCCCCGGCATGCACCGTGTAAGCAGCCGTAAACTCGGGCACCCGGTACAGACCGTAGCGCGCAAATACCCGCATCCAGATGTCCGTGTCATCAGTATCCTTCTGCTCTACATCAATGCCACCAACGGACAAGTAAGCTTCCCGGCTCACGGCAATGGCGGGCATTCTAACCAAGGAAGAATTGGAAAGCACTTGCTCAACGGCCTGCTTAGGCGCCAGATATTCTTCCCGCTTAGAGGCCTGCTCTTTAATCAGCTGCTCTTCGCCATCTACCACCTGTACATTAAACAGCACAGCATGATACAACTCACGCGTTTTGCGCAAGGCCCGCACAATGGTTTCCAGCCCGTTAGGCAGTAAGTAGTCATCATCATGCAGCATCAGGATGTAATGCCCCCGGGCCCGCTCCAGACAATGCGTCCAGTTGGTGCCAATGTTGCCGCCGGGTTCGTTCCGGAAGTAGCGCCATTGGCTGGCGGGCTGCTTATCCAGTACCTGCTTGGTTTTCTGCTCGCACAGGTCGTTATCGGTTGAGTTGTCGGATACGATAATCTCTACATCAGCTGGCAGCGCCCCGATTGAGGATAGCGCGCGGCCTAGCAGCTCAGGCCGGTGATAGGTAGGAACACAAATGCTAAGTACCAGATTGGGAAGCTCAGGACGCTCGGCCATTCGCTTCTCACCATGTTGTGGGCGGAGTGTTTCGACGGACATGGATGAGAGGAGGGGAAGGGTGAACAAATGCTAGGGAGTTATGCTGTCATGGGCATATACTATCAATAAGTTACACTAATTGTGGCTGAGGAGTGGCCCGCTGCCAGTCCGCGGACTGCAGCACTGCCGTAATGCCCTGCCGTAAGCCAATGGAATGGTGCCAGCCCAGCTTCTGCAGCTTGCTTACATCAAGCAACTTTCGAGGCGTACCGTCGGGCTTAGAAAAATCAAATAGTATCTCGCCGGCATAGCCGGTTAGCTCTGAAACCAGGTCGGCCAGCTCCTGAATACTGATGTCGCGGCCCGTGCCAATGTTCACCGGCTCGGCTTCGTTGTAGTGCAGCATCAGGTGCAGGCAGGCGTCGGCTAGGTCATCTACGTGCAGAAACTCCCGGCGTGGGGTGCCCGTGCCCCACACCGACACCCGCGGCAGGCCCAGAGCTACTCCTTCTGAAAACTTGCGCAGCAGGGCCGGCAGCACATGCGAGTTGGTTACATCGTAGTTATCACCGGGACCATACAGGTTGGTGGGCATGGCGGTGATGAAGTTGCAGCCATACTGCGCCCGGTAGGCTTCGCACAGCTTCAGGCCGGCAATTTTGGCAATGGCGTAGGGCTCGTTCGTGGCTTCCAGCGGGCCCGTCAGCAGGTATTCCTCCTTGATGGGTTGAGGCGCCAGGCGGGGGTAGATGCACGACGACCCCAAAAACAGCAGCTTCCGGACGGCAAAGCGCTGACTTTCCCGCAGCACATTGCTCTGAATCATTAGGTTATCGTAGAGGAAGTCGGCGCGGTAGGTGTTGTTGGCCACAATACCGCCTACTTTGGCCGCCGCCAGCAGCACATAATCAGGGCGTTCAAATGAGAAGAAATCCTCAACAGCGGCCTGGTCGCGCAGGTCAAGTTCCTGGGAGGTACGCGTAACGATATTCTGGTACCCCGCCTGTTGCAGGCGGCGCATGAGGGCGGAGCCTACCATCCCCCGATGGCCGGCCACATATATTTTAGCATTCAGTTCCATGAGAGGGCTTGGTCAGAGAGCAAGTGGAGAAACGGGAATTTTGGTATTGCAGGCGAAAGGAGAGAGGTTAATCCGTTCAGGGCCAGTTGCTAAATAGTGCAGGAGTAGTTTATTCGTCTTATTCGTCGTGATACATAATCTGGTGACCGGCTTCCAGGAGCACAGCGTCGCGGCGGAACAGGCGCAAATCGGCCTGCACCATGTCCTGCACCAAGGCAGGTAGGTCGTAGCGGGGTTCCCAGCCCAGTTCGGTCTTGGCCCGCGTTGGGTCCCCGATGAGCAGCTCTACCTCCGTGGGGCGGAAGTAAGCGGGATCAACGGCTACTACCTCCTGGCCAATGGCCAACTGATAATCGGGGTTGTGGCAGGCTACTACAAAGGCGGTTTCGGCGGCGCCATCACCGCTAAAGCCTACCTCAATGCCCAGCTCCGCAAACGCCAGGCGCACAAATTCCCTAACCGTGGTGGTTACGCCGGTAGCTACTACGTAGTCGCGAGGTGTGTCTTGCTGCAACATGCGCCACATGGCTTCCACGTAGTCCTTGGCATGGCCCCAGTCGCGCTTGGCGTCCAGGTTTCCTAGGTAGAGTTTGTCTTGCAACCCCAGGGCAATGCGCGCGGCCGCCCGGGTGATTTTGCGTGTCACGAAGGTTTCGCCCCGTTGCGGGCTTTCGTGGTTAAACAGGATGCCGTTGCAGGCATACATGCCGTAGGCTTCGCGGTAGTTTACCGTTATCCAGAAACCGTAGAGCTTGGCCACGGCATAAGGCGAGCGAGGATAAAACGGCGTGGTTTCGCGCTGGGGTACTTCCTGTACCAGGCCGTACAACTCGGAGGTGCTGGCCTGATAAATGCGCGTTTTGTGCATTAGGCCCAGAATGCGCACTGCCTCCAGCAGCCGCAATGTGCCAATGCCATCTACGTCGGCGGTGTATTCCGGCGTATCGAAGGACACCTTCACGTGGGACATAGCCCCAAGGTTGTATATCTCATCGGGCTGCACCTCCTGCACAATCCGGATGAGGTTAGTAGAGTCGGTTAGGTCGCCGAAGTGGAGCTTAAAGCGCACGTTGCGCTCGTGCGGATCTTGGTAAAGATGGTCAATGCGCTCGGTGTTGAACATCGACGAGCGGCGCTTTATTCCGTGAACTTCGTAGCCTTTGCTAAGTAATAATTCTGCCAAATAGGAGCCATCCTGGCCCGTGATGCCTGTAATGAGTGCGCGCTTCATGAGGAAGAAGTAAGAGTGTTACAACACAGAAGGTGCCGAAGGTTTATGTAGAACTTTAGCGACAAATTATTGTATTTTATTCCATGAATACAACACTATTTGTGAAAATAATTATTCTTTTTATTTAATCATGAAAACCGAACTTCTGCTAATGCGTTGCGTACTAGGGCGGCTTAAAACGAAAAAAGCCCAACTCATAGAATGAGCTGGGCTTTTAAGGTAAAGGAAGGCTAGTGCCCCCGTTAAGCAGAAGTTATTTTGCGACTGAACCAGATCTAGATCTGTTCAGTAGCGCTTCGGATCAAGGGTGGTGATTAGCCGAGCGTGGTCGAGTCGTTAGCGGTAGTCAGGCTGCTAGCCACTGCTTAGTTGCTGGCAGTCGTTATGGTATTGTGCTTCCATACTTCCACACCCGAGAGGTTGGGGTGGCCACCCGAGGTAGAGATGACGATGTTGCCATCCGTCACGTTTACCTGGAACGGACCCAGACGCTCCCAGTGGCCCGCTTGGCCGGTGTTGTAGCCTGAGCGCACGGTCTGGCCTTCTACCAAGATGTTGGTCGTTTCCGGGCCGTTATCTTCCCAGATGTAAGTGTAAACGCTGTAGGTGCCGTTAGCTACGTTCGAAAGCGTCGCACCTACTGTAGTACCACCCACTGCACGGCTGAGCATGCTGGCCCGCGTGGCATCGGTGGTAGGATTCAGGGCAACAGCGGCGTTGCTGAAGGCCATGCCAGTTACCTGTAGGTTTGGGGCGCCAGCCGAAGCTTCCCAAGCGTTGCCATCTAGCGTTAAGGCTGTGCCGTTGATGTTGATGCCCCGGAAGAAGGTAGCATTAGCCGGACCAGGGAACGAAGTTGAGGTAGTAGCTGCCGGGTTTACCGTTACGGCTACTGCTGCCGAAGTAGTCGTGGCACCTGCGTTATCCGTGGCACGGGCCGTGAGCGATACCGAGCCAGTGGCCGTAGGCGTCCAGCTTAGCTGGTAAGGTGCCGTTAGGTCTTCGCCTAGCTTAGTTGAGCCATTGAAGAACTCCACTTTCGTTACCGAGCCGTTAGCGTCAGCCGCCGTCGCCGTCAGGGCTAGGGCCGTGTTCACCGTTACCGAGGAGCTAGCTGCAGCCAGGCTTACCGTCGGGGCCTGGTTGGTAGTAGTAGTGGTGGTGTGTTTCCACACTTCCACACCCGAGAGGTTGGGGTGGCCGCCGGACGTAGCAATGACGATGTTGCCATCCGTCACGTTTACCTGGAACGGACCCAGACGCTCCCAGTGACCCGCTTGGCCCGTGTTGTAGCCCGAGCGCACAGTCTGGCCTTCAACCAAGATGTTGGTCGTCTCGGGCGCGTTGTCTTCCCAGATGTAGGTATAGACGCTGTAAGTGCCGTTAGCCACGTTCGAGAGCGTTGCACCGACCGTGCTACCGCCTACTGCACTGTTGAGCATGCTAGCGCGGGTAGCGTCCGTAGTGGGGTTCAGGGCAACAGCGGTGTTGCTGAAGTTCGTGCCAGTTACCTGTAGGTTTGGGGCGCCAGCCGAAGCTTCCCAAGCCTTGCCATCTAGCGTTAGGGCTGTGCCGTTGATGTTGATGCCCCGGAAGAAGGTAGCGTTAGCCGGACCAGGGAAGGAAGTCGGGCTAGTAGTAGTAGGCGTGGTTGAAGTAACCGAGGTCACCGTTACGGCTACTGCTGCCGAAGTAGTCGTGGCACCTGCGTTATCCGTGGCACGGGCCGTGAGCGATACCGAGCCAGTGGCCGTAGGCGTCCAGCTTAGCTCGTAAGGTGCCGCGAACTGTTCGCCCAGCTTGGTCGAGCCGTTGAAAAACTCCACTTTCGCTATTGAGCCGTTAGCATCGGCTGCCGTGGCCGTCAGGGCCAGAGCGGTGTTCACCGTTACCGAAGATTTAGCTGCTACTAAGCTTACCGTGGGGGCCTGGTTGGTCGTCGTGGTAGGGGTAGTAGTTGTGTTGGTGCCGCTAGCGCCAATAGTGATGCCGCTCTGCTTCAGCTTCTGCTGCCACAGCACAAACTCGTTGTCCTCCGTTGCCAGGGTAATGGGGTTTGGCAAGTGGTTGGTGCCGGTGCAGTTGCTGCAGTTACCAGTGCTCAGGTCATGGCGGTCAGGGAAGGG
This sequence comes from Hymenobacter seoulensis, assembly GCF_054780535.1. Lineage (NCBI taxonomy): Bacteria > Pseudomonadati > Bacteroidota > Cytophagia > Cytophagales > Hymenobacteraceae > Hymenobacter > Hymenobacter seoulensis. The sequence goes on along the minus strand of NZ_BAAGWD010000003.1, from coordinate 293,086 downwards.
GATGTTGTAGCCCCACTTCACAAAACCGATGGTGTTGTTGCTTACCGAGTTGCCATAGTATACGCTAGAGGGCTGCTGGTAGGCATTGAAGATGGAAGTAGCCGCGTAGGTTGCGTTCAGGCGAGTGCCGTCGGGCAGCAGGCCGCTGGTTACCATGCGGTTGTTATAGAACTTGATGTCGTGGCCGGCTGCAATGTTCATTGCCGCGTTGCAAGTCGAAATGAACTGGTTCTCGAAGGCATTCAGGAACGCTACCGTGGTAGAAGCCGAAGAGCCGTCACCGTCGGTGGTGATACCCGTACCCGTAAACTTGGTTCCGTTGGCAGGGTAGGGGTAGGCGCCCTTTACAAAGTTGTTATGAACGCGGGCTGGGCTCTGCTGAGTGCCGCTTGAGTTATAGAAGTTGATGTTGTCTTCTACCAAGCTCTTGTTTGGCTCATTGATTACCTGGTTCCAGCTAATGTCAATGTTGCCCACGTTGCGTACTTGGTTCAGACCGCAGAACTGTACGTACTCGCCACCGCCATTGCGGAAGCGGCCGTCGATGTTCTTTACCTGGTTGTAGCGCACGGTCAGGGTGCCAGTAGCCGACCCATCGCCGCTCCACTGATAGGCAGCAATACCCGAGGTGTGCTCAAAGTAGTTGTTTTCAACCCGTACCGAGCGTCCGGAGTTAACCTCCAGGAAGCGGCCGTGGCGGCGGTTATCTACGCTTTGCTGAATGCCGTAGCCTTTGTTGCCGGTGATAACAAGGTTGCTACCACCGTTTTTTGCGTCAATCAGGTCGCCAGCGCCTACCAGAACACAGTTCTTAATGATAACGGGCTGGGTGGTTTGGATGCGAATACAAGGCGTGTTCGAATCGTTGCTGCGGAAGTTGCCAGTGTACGTACCGCCCTGGGTAATGGTAATAGGGGCAGAATACGTAATGTCGGTGGGGAATTGCCCCTGAGCCTGGCTGAAAGATGGAATTAGGTTGAGCAGGAACATCACTACTGCCGGAAGCGGCAGAAAGCGGGCGCCAGAGCGGTTGCGTGGAGTCATCAGGAAAAAATTTGGTCCGAGGGCTTTTTGCATTCTGTGAGCCATTAAAAAGAAAAAACTGTTTCGGAAAGTCAATTGTGAACATCCCGTAAGTCAATTCGCTCCTGGAGCTTGAATGAAATTAGTGCTATTGGCTGGTAAGCGTTTGGTTTTTATTGCCGGCAGTAGTACCGTTACTGTTTGAGCGGTGCACGTGGCGCCTGGCGCAGCTCAAACAACACCTCGAAGCTTTTGGTACTACCTGCCTTATAGTAGGCATTAAGCATTAAAAACGTGTGGCTAACCAGTTTATCCATCTTCACATTCCATTCTAAGCCACCAGAGACCTTGCCGGTCCGCTGAACGTTCGGTTCTTTCTTCGATCCAATCTGAAAGTCGTCAAACAAGACTATCAAGGGGATTTTAGAATAACCTGCTCAATGCTAAACTTTGAAAAGTGCTAGATTGATACCCGTTGTTCATTACAAATGTATAAAAATGATTGAAGATGCAACGAATGCTTGCAAATAACGCAATTGTACTATTATCATATTTTAATATCACTGGCAACAAAAAAACGGCTTGTCAGTAGCTGACAAGCCGTTTGTATAAAATTCGGGCATTTTAAAATTACCGTCGCTTGCTAGTCAGGCGGTTACTTCTGAAAAAAGTCGTTAAAACGCACTAGAACGAAGCGGAATTGATTGCGCCACGGGCCCTACAAAAACGCCATGCTCCTTTACCCGGGCCTGCCAGGCAGCCAGCTCCTGTTGCTCTTGCTGCAGCGTAATGGGGCCCGGCAAGTGCGTTGTGTTACTGCAATCAGCGCAATTGCCATTGCTTAGGTCGTGGCGGTCAGGGCCGGGCTCCTGGCGGCCCCAGCTCACAAACCCAATGGTGTTATCAGAAATCCGGTTTCCGAAGAAGACGGTAGTGGGTTTTTTGTAGCCGTTGAAGATGGAAGTGCCGGCATATGTGGCCCGTAGGCGTGTGCCATCAGCTAGCAGGCCGCTGGTTATCATGCGGTTGTGGTGAAATACGTTGTGGTGGCCTGCTGCAATATTCATGGCCGCGTTGCAGGTGCTTACCACGTAGTTCTGAAAGGCCTCCATATACGCCGTGGTAGTATGCGGAGAAGAGGCGTCGCCGTCGGCAGTAATGCCGGAGCCAGTGAACTTCTCCGCGGTGGCGGGCATCGGGTAGGCACCCTGAATGTAGTTGTGGTGCACGCGGAGGGCGCTGCGGGGCGTGCCCGATGAGTTATGGATGTTGATGTTGTCTTCTACCAGGCTGTTGTTTGGCTCATTCACTACCTTATTCCAGCCAATATCAATATGCTCGATGCCGTGCACCTCATTGAGCTGCAAAAAGCTGACGTGGGTGCCACCGCCATTGCGGTAGCGCCCATCAATGTTCTTGGCCTCGTTGTAGCGCACAGTTATGGTTTGGTCAGGGGTGCCGTTGCCGCTCCAGCGGTACACCAGTATTCCGGCTGTGTGTTCTAGGTAGTTGTTTTCGGCCAGCAGGCTTATGCCATCATTCATTTCCAGGAACCGGCCCCGGGCACGGTTGTCTAGGTTGGGTTGGGTGCCAAACCCCCGGCAGTTTCGCACCGTCAGGGAAGCAGAGCCAGCCCTAGCATCTATCAGGCGGCCCGGGCCGCGCAGCTCGCAGCCATCCAGCACAACAGGCTCCGTGGTCGCAATCCGGATGCAGGCCTTATGCGGGTCATTGCTTTCGTAGACGCCGGAATACGTGCCTCCTTTCTTGATTACCAGCACGGCATCCTGGCTCCCCAGTAGGGTAGTACACATGGTACTAGTGAGAAGCAGACCCAGGATACCGATAAGCTGCAGGATAGAAATAGGCATAGCGGATACGAAATAGAGCAGTATGGGCGGCGGTTGCGGCGGCCAGAGAGCCTAGTGCAGGAAATACCCTACCAGCCGGCGGGCATAGCCATTAAGCAAAAAATACGGCAGGTACGGGCGCGGACAGTTTTTGAGGCTGAAATGGGTGAAGTTGCGCAGGTTACCGCCGCCCCGTATCCCGAACAGGTGCAGGTAATAGCCACGCAGGCTACGCTGCCGGCGGGTGATTTCCTGCCCACTTTCCTCGGGGTAGGTGCTCAGGCGCGCATCGTAGTTGCAGTATACCGGGAAACCATGCCGGCGAGCTACGCTGGTGTAGTCGAAATCGGCGAGGTAGTGGGGCAGGCGTTTTTCATCAAACAAACCGATGGTATCCAGCACCACGCGCGGAATAAGTAAGCCGCGGCCCGGCAGGTAGGTAACCGGGTGCAGGCCTTGGCGCTGGTCGGAGGGTAGTGTTTCCAGCAGGTCGCGGCGGGTATTGGTGCGCCAGTCTAGGGTTTCGCCGCCGTACACGGGTTTACCTGTGTTTACATCCAGCTCCAGCGCGCCCAGCACCGCAGTAGGGTGGCGTTCTGCCGAGGCCAGCATCTGGGCCACAAAATCGGGGGCGGTAATCACATCGTTGTTAAGCGTCATGACGCGGGTAGCGCCTTCCGCCATGGCGCGCCGGATGCCCAGGTTTACCCCGGCCGTCCAGAACAGATTGCCGTCGCCCTCCTCAATCAGCACCTCCGGAAACTCGTCGCGCAGCATCTGGCCGGTGCCATCCGTCGAGCCATCGTCTACTACTACTATCTTAAAGTCGGGGGCGGTTTGCTGCCGCAACGACTCCAGACAGGCGCGGGTAAACTCTTTTCGATTGAAGACGGGAATAACGATGTAGAGCATGATGGTTTTCTTACTTGGCAGAATTCGAGGAAGCGCCCTAGGTGGCAAAACAGCCGAAACCGCTCGCCTACGCTACTGTAGACGAAGGTTTGGCGGCCCGCCTATGAGCGTGCAGGTTGTGGAGGCGCTCGGGCCTAGTAACGGCGGAGTGAAGCAGGGAGGAAACACGTTGCAGCAGCCGCTCACTGCGGGCCGACCAGGTTTGGGTGCGGGCAAACTCGTAGCCGGCCCGGCCCATATTTAGGCGTTCTTCGGGGTGGTTGTAGAGATACTCGACGGCCCGGGCCATGGCGTTGGCAGCTGCATCGGGAGTAGTAACGGGCACTTTAATGCCGGCAGCAGCCGGAATGAAATCATGCGCGCCCTGGTGGTCGAGGGTGATGATGGGCAGGCCGGTAGCCATGGCTTCGAGGAACTGGGAGGCAAAGGAGTCGCGCAGGCTACCGAACAGGAAGGCATCATGAGCTAGGAAAGCCTCCTTTACTTCCGTCCAGGGTACCGTGCCACGCCACGTCACGTTGTCAACCAGGCCGTAGCGCTCAATCCAGCCATTTACCTGGGGCCCTAACGGACCGTCGCCAATAATAGTAAGGTGAAACGGGATGCGAGTATCAACCCGAGAAAGCGCCTCCAGAGCTAGTACGAGCCCTTTGCGCGGAAAAAGCCGACCGAGCCACAGCAAACGCAGCACGGGCCCCGGCTCCCGCTGCGGAAAAGCAGCCGGAAAAAACGATTCCGGCAGGCCAGAGTCAACGAACATCTCGATTCGCTGGGCGCCAAGCTTTTTGGCCAAAGCCGCCGTTTCAGAGTTGCCGGCCAGCACAAGGGTAGCATGGCGTAGCGTTTGGCGCACGTTAGGGTCAAAGGTCATCAGCAGCCAACTGATGACGTTGCGCATGGTTTCCGTCTTAAACCAGTCCGGAATAAAGGAGCGGAATGCTACGGGCGCCTTCTGGGCGCCGCCTACTGGGCCAAAGATGAGCGGTTTGCCCAGGCGCCACATCCAGGAGCCCATTTGTAGGCTGCCGTAGGTGGCATGGTGCACATAATCAAACGATACATGCTGGCTGAGGGTGCGGGCCTGGCGCCAGGCTAGATACTGCCACACCAGGTAGTGCAGATACACCCCAAACTGCCACCTGTATAGGAACTGCACCCACGCCGGTACCGCTACATATATAAACTGCAGCTGCGCCGCCGGAAGCTCATGGCCGTGCTTGGCCACGAAATCTTCTACATCCGTCTTGCCCTCGGGGGTAGTGAGGCACCACACGTGGTGGCCGTGCAGGGCGGTTTGCCAAGTCCAGTGAAAGCCGCCTCCGGCTTCGCCGCCATTCACTGGGTTGCATGCGTATGCCGATATCAGGATGTTCATGCGAGTTGAGTGTTGGGCACGGGAGCAGCAGGAGCTGGTGCCGGTACCGGCCCCGACGAGGCCGGGCGGAAGCCGGTAACGAGGCGGCGCACCTTGGTGGTAATGCGCCCGAGCAGGAATTCCTGAAAGCGCCGGGTGTCCCGGCGCTGGTCAGCCAGCACAAATTCCGGATGACGGAGCGGAAACTTTATTTCGGTGGTAGGAATGCCAAAGTAGCTGTCCTGGGCATCCATGGTGTGGGTGCCGTGGTTGCCAAACCCAATGTTTTCAACCAGATGCACCGCCGGTACCACGGCCAGGCCCGAGTGGGCCACAATGGTGTAGTGCCACTGGTAGTCCCACACATCACAGGGCTGGGGCAGGCTCAGGATGCTCTCGAATTTGCTGAGGCGGTACTTGGTTTCAGCCCAGGAGCTAAACACCTTGTGGAGCTTGCCTTCCTCCAGCAACTGCTGATACCCGCTCAGGTTGAAATCGAACAGCTGCCAGGCCCGGCGCCAGGTAGCCCAGCCCCAGGAGTTGATCTGGTGCGAGAAATAGTAGGAGAGCGAGTCGGCGCTGAGCGGCTGCTGGGCCTCGCGGCCGAAGTTATTGCCTCCAATGTGCATCACGCGGGTATCGTGCCGGTAGCGGGCGAGCAGCTCCTGACAGAAGGGAAAAAACGACGCGGCCGGTACGCAGTCATCTTCCAGAATAATGCCCTCTTCCTCGTGGCTGAAAAACCAGTCGAGGGCCGTGGCTGGCCCCACGCCGCAGTTCAGGTTGGTGGTCCGGAACAGCGTGAACACCTCGCAGGGCCAGTCAATGCCAGCTACAATAGATCGGGCCGCCGCGCACTGGGCCTGGTCATCGGGGTGGGTGGTACGCGGGCCGTCGGCGGCGATGTAGAGCCGCGCCGGCTGGGCCTTGCGTACGGCCTCAAATACCTGCCGGGTGGTATCGGGGCGGTTGAAGATGAGCATGAGCACGGCCGTTTGTAGCGGTGCCTGGCTGACAGAGGATTCAGGAGACTGTAGCATACGCGGCGTTGGGGGCTTCAGGTGCGGGTTGCCCTACCCGGCTCGGTAAACCCGGTGCCGTAGGATAGGATAGAGGGTTAGGAGCGTCAGGAGGGGTAGTGTTCCAGTGCAGGGCAGGAGCAGCGCTTGGCACTACCAGCGGATAAGCCAAGGCCAGCGTCAGGCCCACCAGGCCGTAGAGGTAGGTTGGCCAGTCGTAAGAAACGCCGTAGAGCAGGGAGCTAATGGTAAAGCAAATGAAGGCCACGGTAACCGGGCTCATGAGCGTGGGTTGACGGATTCGTTTCCAGAGCTGCACGATGGGCACCGCCAGCACCAGCAACAGGCCTACTATCCCAAAGTAAAAGAGGCGGTCGAGGTAAAAGCTGTGGAAGTGGTGGCCGGTGCGGTCGGGCCAGATGGGGGCATTATCATCACCGTAAAACTGCACGGGCAGCTCAAACCCCTCGAGCCGCATGCCCAGCACCGGGTACTCCTCCACGTACGACTGGTAGGACTGGAACTGTTTCAGGCGCCAGCTGCCTGTGCCCTGCTTATCGGCGTTTTCAATGTCGCTTACGCTTTTTTCCAGTTTGCGCAGCACCTGCGGGTTATCGATTACCACGGCGGCGCCCCCTAGCAACCCTACAATCAGGGGCATCAGGAAAATGGGCAGAATACGATGCGTACTGAGCCGAACGCCTTCTACCCTGCCCAGCACCAGCAGCAGTATGTTCACGGCCAGGGCAAAGGCGGCGGTAAGCCACACAGTGCGGTGCTGCAGAAACACAATAAACGCCAGGATGGTGAAAAACAGCGCCAGCCGCAACAATCCGCCTTTATTCAGGTACTGGTTGAAATAATACAGCGCTGGCAGTAACAGCAGATACGCCGAGGTTACGTTAAACCCGCGCTCATTGTCCAGAAATGCCGATAGGCTGAGGGCATCCGGATGATAGACGGCTATGTTGATCAGCAGGCCTAGTAGCAACAGCACCATCAGGGAGCTGACCGGCAAAGGGTAGCGGCGGTAATACGCATAGGCGGCAAAAATGAGCAGCAGCACCAGCAGTTTGTTGAACACGTGCGGATACACCAGGTACGTGCCCCACTCGTTGTACGACTCCAAAACCAACGCGCCAATGGCTGCTACCACCACAAAAAGCCAGCGGCGCATTACTTTGCTTAGGCGCCGATAGAAGAGTGCGGTAAGTAGCATGGAAAACGCCGTAACCCCCAGAACAAATTGAATGATGAGCGGCGAATCAGGGTCTTCTACCACAAATTCGGTGAAGGCCGGGTCCGTTACCAGCATCAGCAGGATGGGGATAATATGCAGGAAGCGGAAGTTGATTTTCATAGCTCAAGGGCAGAAACAGAGGGTGCCACGGCCGCCGATGCCTCCAGGGCTGGTACCGGCTGGCAAACGGCTTCATACACCTCCCGGGTACGCCGGGCAGTATGCTGCCACGTGAAATCAAGCAGGCGCAACTGGCCTAAGCGCACCAAATCTTGGCGAAGAGCGGCGTCAGAAAGGACGCGCTCCAGCTGCTGCGCCAGTTCGGCGGGCTGGTTTAGTTCGAAATACAGAGCCGCCTCGTGGGCAATTTCTGGAAAGCACGAGGCATGGCTTAGTACCACCGGGCACTGCTGGCCGTAGGCTTCCAGAATAGGAAGTCCGAAGCCTTCGTACTCAGAGGGAAATACAAATACCTGTGCATCGCGGTACAACTTGTTTAGCTGCGCATCAGACACGGGGCCAAACTGATGGGCGCGGGTACTCAGGCCATGTTTCTGAAGTAGTTCCTTTTCAGAGGGGGTGAAGGCGCCGCCGCCGGCGCACACTAGGTGCAGATTTTGGGCTATAGCGGGTGAGAGCAAGGCCATGGCCTCTACCAGGCAGCTAAAGTTTTTGTACAGCGCCCGGCTGCCGGTAAACAGAATGTAGCGCTCCGGTACGGCCAGTTCTGGCCCGGCAGTGCTGTATTCCCGATCAGCATAGCCATGATAAATGACCGATACCTTCTCGGGTGCTACCGGCAGCAGGCGCAGCACATCGGCACGGGTGTGCTCCGATATGGTAATGATGTGGTTGGCGCGCTTGGCAATCCGCTCCAGAATGGAATGGTCGCGGGTAGGATAGTACTGCGGAAACAGCGCCTGAATCATATCATGAATGGTGATAACCAGGGGCTTGTCTTCGAGCAGATCCAGGAAATAGTCGCTATCTGTGAGGGTCGGATGAAACACATCAAACTTGCCCCGCTGCAGCGCCTGTACTGAAGCCCGCCGGTTGAAATACCGCATGACGCGCCACCGGCCCGGCAGCGGAATGTTGGGCAGAAAGGTGCTGTGGCTGGAATGCTGCCGGTCGCGCAGGTACAGATTGTTGCTGAGCGCCACGGCCAGCTCCGTTTGCCAGTTGGCGTGGGAAAGCAGCTCGTGGTGGTAGCGCGATACGCCTCCGAAATCCTGCAGCGTAAACGCCTGATGGTCGTAGAGAACACGCATAGCTATACCAGTTCAGTTTCAGGATCAGGCAGCAACGACGCCCGTGGCTGCAGCTTACTAGCTCGGTTTACCTCAGCAACCGCTGCCGCACCGGCAAGTATTTCGCCATCTAGGCGGGCTAGGCGCGCCGAGAACATGCTCAGTAGCTCATGCAGGCGCCCAGTGGCAAAGCTGCCTTCGTGCAAGCGCCCCAGCAGGCGGCGCAATACGCTGCGCAGGCGAGCCGGCGGTGCTCCAATGGCCAGGGCCAGTACCAGCACCGCGCCGGCCGCTATTTCCGCCATCAACAGCACAAACGAAGGCACGGCCTCAGTGGGCACCAAGAAGCGCAGGCCGGCAATACCAGCGGCCACCACGGTTCCGGCCAAAATCCCCGGCACATAAGAGCCCAGTACATCGGCCACAGTTACGGCCAGTACCTGGCGCATCAACAGCAGGTACAGCACCGTCCGGATAACCTCCCCGATAACCACGGCCCAGGCCACGCCTAGCAGGCCGTAGCGGCTTAACCCAAAAAAGAGGCCGGTTAGCAGCACGGTGTAGCCTAGGTTAAGCCAGAGCTTGGGCGTGAGCGTAGCCGTGGCATCGCACACCACGCCGGCAAACATCGTAACCATGCTCAGGCTAAACGCAGCGCATACAATCTGCAGGATGGGAACGGCTGCCACCCAACTGGGGCCTAACATTACCTGCACAATCTCGGGCGCTGCTACTGCTGCCCCGGCACAAATAGGAATTACTAGGGCCGCAATGAGGGTAATGCTGCTCAAATACACAGATTTAAGGCGCGGCAAGTCAGACTGAACCTGGCTGAAAGACGGGAACACTACCCGCGAAACACTGGTAGTAAGCATGTACACGGGCAAGCCAATCAGCATCCAGCCGCGGCTGTAAATCCCTAGGGCTGCTGCCCCGAGCAACCGGCCAATCAGGAGTGTATCGAGGGAGCCGGTTACAAACTCCAGAAAGCTGATAGCCGACATCCGGCTGCCATAAGCCACCAGCGGCCGATACGTTTCCCAATCAAACAGCAACCGGACATCATGCCGGACGGCGCCGTAGCTCAGAATGGTAAGCAACACGCCATGGCCCAGGGTAGCCGCTACTAGGCTCCAGACGCCAAACCCCTGAAACGCCAGCCCAATGCCAAACACGCCGTAGCTGACTACAAATGACACTATCTCCATGATAGCCAGGGCCCGGAACTGCATCCGGCGGCGCAGCAGGCTTAGCGCCGTAGCATTAAACCCCGTGAGCAGAAGCCCAATGGCCAAAGTGCGGACCACGGGCACTACCTCCGGCTGCCGCACAATGCTGGCGGCCAGCGGGGCACCCAACGCCAGAATACCGGCAAACAGAATGCCTAGGGCCACGGAAGAGGTAAAGGCCGCCCGAATATCGGCGCGGGTGATTTCAGGCTTCTGAATGATGGCCTGCTCCATGCCCATCTGGGCGAAATAGCCACCAAACCGAAGGATAACACCCGCCAAGGCTACTAGCCCAAATGCTGCCGGACTCAGCAGCCGCGCCATGGTGGCCGTGTAGCCGATCTGTAGAAGAGAGGTAGTTATAGTAGCAGTAGTGGTCCATTTAACGCCATTAACGGCGGCGGTGGTCAAATTCGAAGGAGAAGATGCCATAAGGCGTCCGGAAAGAAAGGAGTGAGAGCAGGCGAGAGAGCAAGGACGGGAACCTTCGGGTTGGCTGCCAGCGGTTCCGGCAGCCAACCGGGGACTTTACTAAGTAGGGAAGGGTAGCGCTTAAGGCGGCGCTAGTAACCGTAGGTATAGGCTTTTTCCTTGTAGCGGTATTCGTAGGTTTTAGTGAAGTGCACGTCGTTGATAATCATGTAGAGCTGCTTCACCTTTTGGTCGCGGTGCAGCTCATTAATGTGACTGATCAGGCCTTTATCGGTATAGTTCTGGCGCACCACATAAATGTTGGCATCGAGGTGGCGAACCAGCATAAAGAACTCGGCTACATAGCCGGTAGGCGGCGTATCGACGATGATATAGTCATATTGGTCGCGCAGGCTGCTAATGAGCTCATCCATACGCTTGCTTTCGAGCAGCTCCGTGGGGTTGGGCGGAATCGGGCCGCAGCACATAGCGTCCAGGTTGCGCACCCCAGTTTGGTGAATGCATTCTTCCACCGAGCTCAAATCCATGAGGTAGCTGCTCAGGCCATGCTCAGCGCAGGCTGCCTCCAGCTGGAAATACGAGGCCATAGTGGGGCGGCGCAGGTCGCATTCAATCAGGAGCACTTTGCGGCCGCTCTGGGCCATTTCCGCTGCCAAATTCACGGCGCAGAAGCTCTTGCCTTCCCCCGGAATAGAGGAGGTCACTCCAATCACTTTCTTATCGAGGCCCGCCGACAGGTACTGCAGGTTCACCCGGATAGAGCGGAACGACTCGGCAATAGGGCCTTTAGGGTCGCGGAGCATGTTCTCTTTGTCCAGCTTCGTGCCGTGGGCCACCACACCCAGCATAGGAATAGTGGTGATGCGCGAAAGATCTTCCTTGCTCTGGATGCGGCGGTTCGCTTTGTCCAGGAACACCGAGACCCCCACCGGAATAGCCAACCCTGCAATCAGGGCAATGAGGGCCACTACGCCGGGCTTCGGAGCCGTGGCCGAGTCGCCTACCATAGAGGCTACGTCAACTACTTTCTTGTCGGTGGCGTTGGTAGCTAGCGCAATGGCGGCTTCGGCCCGCTTCTCAATCAGAAACTGGTAGTTCTTGTCGTTAAAATCGGTTTTGCTTTTCAGCGTAGCCAACTGACGCTCATTTTCCGGCATCTGGCTCATGTTGCCGCGTACCTGGCTTAGTTGCGAATCCAAGTCGCGCAGGGCAATATCAGCGGCCCGGCTCATGTTGGTAAGCGTCTGCATCAACGATTCCTTGGCGGCCTTAATGCGCTCATCGAGCAGGGTTACCATGGGGTTATCGGTGCTGGCGTTCAGGCCTAGCACGGCCCGCTGGCTGTTCAGGTCGGCCAGCTGAATAATCAGGTTATTCACTACCGGGTCCTCAATGCCTACGCTGCTCGGCGACACTACCTGCGAAGCGCCCCGATTGGCCTTCACGTAGTTCAGCATGTTCTGGTAGTACTTGCGGTTGGTTGCCACTTTGGCCCGCAGCATCTGGAGCTCGCCTTGCTGCTGAATGCCGCGCGCCGACTGAGCTTCTACATCTACTACCCCCCGTGAGGCGCGGAACGAGCTCAGGGCTGCCGTTGACTTGCGCAGAGAATCAGAGAGGTGCCCGATTTCCTTGTCCAGAAAAGCTACCGTTTTCTGGCCCGTTATATTCTTTTCGCGCAGGTCAGCCTCCACGTAAACCCGCATAAGAGTATCCAGAAACTGGATTTCCTTTTCAGGAACTGGCCCTTTAGACGTTAGCTCCACCACCCGCGACTCCTGGTCGATGGGGCGCACCTGTAGGTGCTGCTGGTACTCACCGCGCAGGCTGGCTGGGTCCTGCAGCGTTACGTAAAACTTGCCTTGGCCGGGCTCGGCCGGAAAGTTGGGTTCAGGTTGAATAACGGCCGTGAGCAGGGGCGTGCGCAGTGTGTCGCCGGCCTGCACCGTTTCGTTGATGTGCGGATTCAGCACTTCCCGAATAAACGTGCCGTCGGCCAGGCTATAGAGCGAGCCCTTTTCGGCATCGGCCTGCACCTGGTAGCGCCCGTTGGGCAGCGGCTGTACATAAATTTGCACGCCAGTCAGTTGCGGAGCCGAGGCAACAGGGGTAAGGCGGAAGGGCGTCGAGCCCAGGGGCATTTCCCGGACCTGCAATTCTTTAAATGTGTTCAGCCACGTATCGGGGGCCGAGTAATAGGATACAGTGAAGGGCAGACGCGCCAGGGCTCGCTGCACCATGTCGTCCGAGGTCAGCAAGGCAACTTCGTCTTCCATCTTGGTGCCTTGCTCCTTTACTTCCAAAATTTTGAGCAGCTCCTGCGCTTGCTTGGACCCCGTGCCCTGGTCGCCGAGGAGCATGGTAGACCGGAACGCGTACACGGGCTGCTTCACCCGCAGATACAGGAATGCACCTATGCCGGCAATAAGCAACGATACCAGAAACAGCGGCCACCGGTTGCGCAACCGAAAAAACAGCTCGTGTAGGTCAATTTCATCGGTGGGTGTGTGCGGACGTGATTCCATTCCGATACGTGTTTAGAGAGGATGTAAGGAAGAGGCGCAGTAAGGCAGGCGAAGCCGGAAGACTAGAAAGCCTTCAGATAACTTAAGATGAGAGCCAGGGCCGAGATGCCGGAGAACACCAGGCCTAGATTATTCGCATTACCCCGGTCAGTGCGGGCCTTCATTGGCTCCACATACAGGGCATCGTTGGGCAGGAGGTAGAAATAGGGCGAGGATAGCAGGGCCGGGTCTGTGAGATTCACCAGGATGGTTTCAGAACCCTTGGACGTTTGGCGGATAAGCTTCACGTTCTGGCGGTTACCAAATTCCGTCAGGTCGCCGGCCAGGCCTAGGCCTTCCAGTATGGTGCACTGGGCATTATACACGAAGTAACGTCCCGGATTACGCACCTCTCCTAAAATTGTTACTTTAAAGGAAAGAAGTTTAACTAAAACGTTAGCGTCGCGCACTAGCCGGCCTACTGCCTGCTGCACCGAAGCCTGGGCTTCTTCCACGGTTAGGCCCTGGAGCTTGAGCCGGCCGGTAGTGGGCAGGTTGATAGTGCCCGCCTCATCAACAGAGTAGCCGGTCAGGAACAGGTTGCCTGGGTCGCCATTAAAGATAGAGCGGCCTTCCATGGTGTTGAAAATGTCATTAAGCTGCGGCTGAATGCTTTGCACCCGAATGCTGAGCACGTCACCGGGCTGTATGCGGTACGCATTGCGCGCATTATCCACGACTACAGGTGTGCGCGTATTATAGCTTCGGCCTTGGAGGTAGGGTAGGTTTTTCTGCGATACGCAGCCAGTAACAAGGGTTAAAACAAGCGGTAACAACAAAAAGGTACGGCCGAGACGGCGGCAGAGAGCAGACAGCATATAGCGGAAAGGAGAGAAGTGGCTGGGAGAAGGCAACTACTGAAAAAGAGCAGTGAAATGTGATGTGGCTACATTGGTAGTAATATTGAAGATTTCCATAAACGTATTGGATTGAAACTGCAATGTCAAGAACTATTTAAATTATTTCCATAATTATTTGTATTGATAACAGGAATAGCTTTTTGCAACCCTCCATTGCTTTGCACGGTTGTGCTTACAGAGTCCGCCGCCAAGCCCCTACCTTGGCAGTGTAAATCCGCTTAAAGTCATTCCATGAAAATTCTGTTGGTTGAAGACGAACCGAAAGTGGCCGCTTTCCTGCATCAGGGGCTAACGGAGCAGCACTATACCGTTGATCTGGCGGCCGATGGCCTGCTAGGCCTGCGCCTGGCCCAAGCCGGCGGCTATGATTTGCTGATTCTGGATACACTGCTGCCGGGCCTGAGCGGGCTGGAAGTATGCCGCCAGGTGCGCGCCCAGGATACCAGCGTGCCCATCCTGATGCTCACGGCCCTCGGTGAAACCGACGATAAAATTCGTGGGCTTGATGCCGGCGCCGATGATTATCTGGTGAAGCCCTTTGCCTTTAAGGAGCTGTTGGCCCGCATTCGGGCGCTAGCCCGCCGCCGGCACGAAAGCCCCACGGCCAACTCGGTGCTGAAGCTGGCCGACCTAACCCTGGACCCGGTGCGGAAGGTAGTGCAACGCGCAGGCCAACTGGTGCAGCTCACGGCCCGCGAGTTTGCCCTGCTCGAGTACCTGCTGCGCAACCAAAACCGGGTAGTATCGCGCGTAGATATTCTGGAGCACGTTTGGGAAACGTCCTTCGATACGGGCTCTAATGTTATTGATGTGTACATCAACTTCCTGCGCAAAAAGCTCGACAAGGATTTCACGCCCAAGCTGATTCATACGCTGGTGGGTATGGGCTACGTCATGAAAGAGGAGTAAGGCGGTTTCAGCCGAAACCCGACCTAGTGATTTTGTCTCGGCCCCGAGTGCCCCGGCGTGAAAACACTAGGTCGGGTTTCGGCTGAAACCCACCCGTTTTACTATGTATTGCTTCTTTCGTCTGACGCTGCCCGCATGACCATTCGTACCCGCCTGACGCTGCAGTTCGCCGTTATTCTGGCTGTCACGCTGATTTTGTTTTCGGTGGTGATTTACTTCTTCACCTACCACTCGCGCCGCGACTTCTTTACGGAAAGCCTGTTTGCGCGGGCCCGCATTGTTGCCCACGTGTATCTGGATGGTACCAACCGCGGCGATGAAGCTAGCCGCACCTCGTACCGCCAGTACCTGCGTCAGTTCTACCGGACGCTGCCCGAGGAGGAAGTGCGGGTGTTTAATAGCCAGGATGTGGTGGTGTTTGAAGAAGGGCGTGAAGGAAAGAAACAGGCGCCAACCGAGCTGCTGCAGGGCGTCCGGAAAAGTGGCCGCCAAGTGGTACTGGAAAACGATTACCGCCAAACGGTGGGCCTGCTGTACCGCGACATTCACCGCGGCGACTTTGTAGTAATTGCGTCGTCCGTTGATGCTGATTCGCGCCAGAAAATGAGCGACCTACTCACCATTCTGTCTTCCGGACTGCTGGCTTCCTTCGTTATCGTCGGGATTGGGGGCTTTTTCTTTGCCGGTCAGGCCCTGAAACCCATGCAGCGCATCATTCAGGAAGTAGACAGCATAACGGCTTCTGATTTGCACCGCCGCCTTTCCCAGGCCGATGGGCAGGACGAGGTTTCCTTGCTGGCCCAGCGCTTCAACAGCCTGCTCAACCGCCTGGAAACGGCCTTTGCGGGCCAGCGCACCTTCGTGCGCGATGCTTCTCACGAGCTGCGCACGCCACTGGCCGCCATTATTGGGCAGCTGGAGGTAGCCCTGCTGCAGCAGGAGCGAAGCACGCAGGAGTACCGGCGCATTCTGCAAAGCACCCTCGATGCGGCCCGGCTGCTGAAAGACCTCACCAACGGCCTGCTCCAGATTGCCCGCGCCTCCGACGACCCCTCGCAGGTGCCGCGCACCCTGGTTCGGGTAGATGAGCTGCTGCTGCAGGCCCACGAGGAAGTGCACCGCCGCCACCCAACCTGCCGCATTGATCTGGAGTTTAGCGAGCCCGCTGACAGTCGGCGGCGCGTGCCCTTTGGGGTGTTGGGCAATGAGGCGCTACTCCTGTCTGCGTTTCTCAATATTCTGGAAAATGCCTGTAAGTTTTCAGTGGGTAGCACGGAGCCCATTGTGGCCAGCCTCACGGCCACGCGCACCCGCGTACGGCTGGTAGTGCGCGACCAAGGCGTGGGCATGACGGAATCAGACCGGCAGCAGGTGTTTGTGCCATTTTTTCGGGCCGATACCGTGCGCAACGTGCCTGGCCATGGCATTGGGTTGCCACTTACTTCTAAGATTATGGAGCTGCATGAGGGCCAGATATGCGTGGAAAGCCAGCTAGGGGCCGGCACCGCCGTAACCCTCGATTTACCGGCTGCCATTGTGTAAACGAGCCAGGCTTATACGGTTCAGCTTAATTAATTTATAAATATCTGTAAATCAATAAGATAATATTTTTAATATCGTTTTAACTCGCTTTTAATTAGGTCTTAACAAGAGGGGTGTAGACTTGCACAAAGTCGATGAAGTGCGTGCGCTCCATCAGCTGAATCTGACCTGCCAACCTCCCCTCATTTATGTCAAAAACTGCTCTAGCTGCTGAAGCTACGCGCGTTCAGCGTCCCGTGGACGCGGCGCCCTCCCCTTGGAAAAACCTAGGGAAAGACCTGCCTGCTGGTCTGGTTGTATTTCTGGTGGCACTGCCACTGTGCCTGGGCATTTCCCTGGCCTCGGGTGCGCCGTTGCTGTCTGGAGTCATCAGCGGTATTGTGGGCGGAGTGCTCGTGTCGTGGCTTAGCGGCTCGCAGCTAAGCGTAAGCGGCCCGGCAGCTGGCCTCACGGCCATTATGGTAGGAGCCATCCAAACGCTGGGTTCTTTTGAAGCCGTGTTGGCCGCTACCGTAATTGCGGGGGCATTGCAGTTGGTGTTGGGCTTTGCAAAAGCCGGCATTATTGGGTTGTATTTTCCTACTTCCGTCATCCGGGGCATGCTCGCGGCCATTGGTCTGATTTTGATACTGAAGCAAATTCCGCACTTCCTGGGGGCTGATGCCGACTACTTTGAAGACCTGTCTTTTCTGCAGTTAGATGGTCAGAATACCTTTTCAGCCATTAAGTCGGCCATGAATGGAATTAGTCCCGGCTCGTTTCTGATTGGTGTTACCTCGCTGCTGGTGCTCCTGTTCTGGGACAACTACCTGAGCAAGCGCGCCGGGGTGCTGCGGTTGGTGCCAGGAGCCTTGCTAGTAGTGGTTCTTTCCATCGCCCTCAATAACATATTCGACGTGATAACGCCGGGCCTGCGTATTCGGCAGGAGCATTTGGTAAGCTTGCCCAACATCAACTCTTTCTCTGATTTCACCAATTTGTTTACGGCTCCTAGCTGGGCCGCCTTCTCACGCCCTGCTACCTATGTGGTAGGGGTTACCATTGCCCTTATTGCCTCGCTGGAAACCTTGCTGAGCGTGGAGGCAGTGGATAAGCTTGATCCGCATAAGCGCATTACGCCCACCAACCGCGAACTGCTGGCTCAAGGTGCAGGCAACATGATCAGCGGCTTGCTTGGGGGCCTGCCCATGACGGCCGTAATCGTGCGAAGCTCGGCCAACATCAACGCCGGTGGCCAAACGCACATGTCGGCCTTCTCGCACGGCCTGCTGCTGCTGGTAAGCCTGTTGTTTCTGGAGCCCGTGCTCAACCAGATTCCGCTTTCGGCCTTGGCGGCAGTGCTGCTGGTAGTAGGGTTTAAGCTCACCAAGCCGGCTCTCTACCGCACCCAATGGAAACTGGGCTGGCAGCAGTTCCTTCCTTTCATCGTCACGATTCTGGCCATTCTGTTCACGGATTTGCTGAAGGGCGTAACCATTGGGATGGCCATTGGCATCTTCTATATTCTGAAGGCCAATTACGAGTCGGCGTACTACGTGAGCCGCCCCGACAGCCAGGTTGGCGGGCCCATTCGGCTGCTGCTGGCCGAGCAGGTTTCGTTTCTGAACAAGGCTAGCATTGTTAAGATGCTGGACGAGCTACCTCCCAATTCCGAGGTGCTGATTGATGGCTCTGAGTCGTCGTTTATTGACTACGATGTGCTGGAAGCCATTGAAAACTTCCGGGTATCGGCCCCCGACCGGGGCATTCGGCTAGAGCTGCGGGATATTCCGCAGGTACAGGTCCTGGGGCACTAGGGCTGCCCGCCGGATGAAGTCTTGTTTTCTCACTCTTTTAAAATCCCCCTATGAAAGGTATAGAGTCCATTCTGGAAAATAACCGCAACTGGGTAAAAACCCAGCGCGACGCCGACCCGGACTTCTTTAATCGGTTGGCCGACGGACAAAAGCCCAAGTACCTTTTCATTGGCTGCTCCGACTCGCGCGTGCCCGCCTCGGCCATTACCGGCACCGGTCCCGGCGAGATGTTCGTGCATCGCAACATTGCCAACATGGTGGTGCACACCGATTTAAACCTGCTTTCCGTGCTCCAGTATGCCGTGGAGGTGCTGGGCGTTGAAGATATCATGGTGGTAGGCCATTACGGTTGCGGTGGCGTGGCCGCGGCGGCCAGCAACAAGCAATATGGCCTCATTGACAATTGGCTCACCAACATCCGCGACGTAATTCGGGTGCACGAAATGGAGTTCCTGCGCATCAAGGATGAGGAAACCCGCCTGCGCCGCCTGGTGGAGCTGAATGTAATTGAGCAGGTGCGTAACCTGGCCAAAACCAGCATTATCCAGAATGCCCGCAAAGGCAGCAAACCGCCGCGCCTGCACGGCCTAGTCTACGACATCAAGGAAGGCCTGCTCACTGACTTACAGGTTGATGACGATACCATTGCCGAGTTGGTACACATCTATGGTACGGAGGCCAAAGAGTATGCCGCCGAGGTTGTAGAAAAGCAAACCAAGGACGGCCTGACCGAAAACCTCCCCGACCTGACCGACGGCAAAGCCGCCGGTGAAAAACCTACAAGCAAAACTGAGAAAAAGTCGTTGGTGAATTCGAACTAACTCAGTGTTGATATCATCGGGCGTAGTCTGAGGGGAGTGCGCTTTCGATGTGTGGAACCGCCGCATCCTTTGGGTGCGGTGGTTTTTTTTTGCGGCTACCCCTTGTTTGGCCCGGAAGTAGGCCTAGTCGGTGCTGCGGGTAAAGGCAATCAGGACGGCGCCGCCTACCATCATGGTGGCTCCTAGCACAACCTGCCACGTGACCTTTTCTTTCAGAAAAAACGCGGCCAGTATGATAGAAAAAACCAGCGAAATTTTGTCGAACGACGAGGCCCGAGAAGCCAGGCCCAGCTTCAGCGCCTGAAACGAAAAGAGCGACGAAAGGCAGGTGATAATTCCGGCTGAAATCAGGAAAACCCAGGTGCGTCGGTCGATTTCCGCCACCTGGCCCAAATGCCCCTGGTAGGCTACCACGCCCCACGCCACGCCCACAATCAGCACCGACTGAATAGCAAACGCCACGCTCGACTCAATATTCTTGACACCCACCTTGGAGAGCGTAACTACCACAGCGGCCGAAAGCGCGGCCAGCAACGAAAACATCCACCACATAAGCTCCTGATAAATACGGTTATGCCAACAGGTACGTAGCTGGGCCGTGTTTAGCTGAAGGTACTAGGTCTGAAAAGCACGCAAACCGCCAAAGCCGCCCGGCCAGATGCCGTAGGTTATCTTACGCCGGAAATCACGTTGCTTCTCGCTTAAAAAGGCCACCGCTGCTTATGTATACCTTGTCTCTTCCACGCTTTGTCCTGCTTGCGGGGCTAGTACTGGCGCTGCTGCCGGCTACCCTTGTGGCGCAGCGTAACCAAAAAACGAGCACTGCTGCACCTGGCTTGCCCGAGCCGCCCGGCACCGTTCGGGTAGCGGAAAACCTGTTCATGGATGAGGTGGAGGTGGCCAACCTGCACTGGCTGGAGTACCTGTACTTTGTGCGCCGCGACTCCACACTTCGCGTTTACCGCAGCCAACTCCCGGACTCTAACGGCTGGAAACCCGTGGTACTGCCCGAGGCTACCGAGGCGCCGCAGTCGTACTTCCGGGCGCCGGGCTATCGGTATTTTCCTGCTACGGGCATCACCTACGAGCAAGCCCAAGCCTATTGCCGCTGGCGCAGCGCGGCCGTAAACCGCAGCTATTTCCAGGGGGCCACGTTCCGAAAGCAGCATCCGGAGCTCCGCGATTTTGACGTAACGGTAGAATATCGGTTACCTACCGAAACGGAGTGGCAGCAAGCCGCGGCCGGCAACATGCCGCCCGGCCCGCGTGCTTTCGACATCATCCAGACCAAGCCGGAGCGCAAGCCTAAGTTACAGAAACTGGCCGATGCCCCCGACCTTATTGCCTGTCTCGATGCGCTGCAGCTGCCGCATCCGGCCACGGAGGTAGCCGTGGAGCTGCCCTTTAACCTGCGCGAAAACTACTACCTAGCCGGAAGCGGCCAAGTGTTTACCTGCGCACCAGCAAAAGAGAAATTTCCGCTTCAACCCACCACGGCAGGCCCTCCAAACGGCTTCGGTATTCATAATATGATCGGTAATGTGGCCGAAATGACAGCTACCAAAGGAATAGCGAAAGGCGGCTCATTTAAAACATCAGCAAAGGACATTCAGCTTGACGCTCGGCAACCCTACCAGGGGCCCCAGAACTGGCTAGGCTTCCGGTGCGTGGCAACCGTGCGGGTGCAGAAGAAGCCTGCTGCTGGCAGCGAGTAATAGCCTGCTCAACAGCTAAACGCCGCGCAGAATAGGAAAGCGGGCCTGCACAAACATATAAAGGCCATACACCACTAAGCCAACTGCTACCGCGCCCAACACTGCAGGGCCCATGGTTTGCAGCACCGTAAAACAGCCCTCTGTGTCTCTGATTTCGTTGATGTTGGCGTGGCGGGCCGCCAGAAAGCAGAAGTACCCCATAAGCAACAGCACCACGCCTCGGGCACTATATCCTACTTGGCCCATGTGGTACACCAGCCGGCGTTGGCCCGCCGTGAAGGGGTAGTGTTTAACGTCGGTATCAAACTTCCCCGACCAGGCACGGTATATCTGGATCAAGCCAGCCGCCAGAATAACCAACCCAATCAGCCCAAACACTGCCTGCCCATACGGCTGATGAATTAGCTGCTGCAGCCACGATTTGCTGGTGGTGTCGGCTGGTAATCGGCGGCCGTGCCAGGCTAATTGTGCAGCGTAGTAGGCCAGGGCCGCGTGCAGAAGTCCGCTGAATACATAAAATCCGCGGATGGCCAGCCCGGTAGCGGTATTGCCTTTTCTTTCCGTATCGAGGACGGCCTGGGCCAGCCGCCACACTACATACCCGAGCAAGCCCGCCGCTACCAGCCATAGCAGCAACTGACCCAGCGGCATGTGCTGGATGGCCTGAAACGCTTCTTGTTGGTTGGGTGTGTTGCTGCCGCGCACCCCAAGGGCGGCCATGGTGGCCAAGCCGCCTAACGTAAGGTACACAAACCCGAGAGAGGCAAAACCCAATCGTGCCCACGCCTTCAGACTGGCCGCCGGCGAAGGCAAAGCATCAGCAAGAGTAGTAGAAACGGTTTCCATGGACTTGAGAAATGAGCCTATTTACGAAAGCTTGGCTCCAGCAGATATGCCGGTTAGGCTCTCTATGCAACCTAGTAATGTAACCTGGGGCCACTGCTTTCTTTGAGGTACTAGGGCAAGTGCCAGGCAAAACCGCGCCTTGCCCCCTGATTTTAAGTCGATACGGAGCGCGGAAAATCTAACTAGTCTTAACGAGGTAAAATCGACTTTTTATCCGGTTATCTTTGTTGATTCCTCGCTGCCGTTACGCAGCGAAATACGTGTACTCAGCGAGAATCTGCGATTTTGAAGGTTTGTATTGCCGAAAAGCCCAGCGTGGCCCGCGAAATTGCCCAGGTATTGGGCGCTACCCGCAAAATGGATGGCTACTTCGAGGGCAACGGCTATCAGGTGACTTGGACGTTTGGCCACTTCTGCCAGCTCCGGGAGCCCGAAGACTACCGCCCCGAGTGGAAGCGCTGGAGCATCCACGACCTGCCCATGCTGCCCGAGAACTTCGGCATAAAGCTCATGCGCCGCGATGATGGGGTAGTGCGCCAATTCAACGTTATCAAAAACCTGCTGGCCTCGGCAGAGGAGGTTATTAACTGCGGCGACGCCGGCCAGGAAGGGGAGGTGATTCAGCGCTGGGTGCTGCTAGAAGCCAAGTACCGTAAGCCCATTAAGCGCCTCTGGATTTCCTCTCTCACCGAAGAAGCCATCCGCCAGGGCTTTGCCAACCTGCGCGATGGCGCTGAGTTTGAGAAGCTCTACCAAGCGGGCAAAAGCCGCGCCGTGGGCGATTGGCTGCTGGGCCTGAACGCTACCCGCTTGTTTACCCTGAAGTATGCGCCTGGCCAGCGCCAAGTGCTCAGCATCGGAAGGGTACAAACGCCTACGTTGGCCTTGCTCGTTGACCGCTACCACGAAATCCAGAATTTTAAGCCCGAGCCGTATTGGGTGTTGCGTACCGAGTACCGCGGCACTATGTTCAGCCACGTGGCTCCGCCCAAAAAAGGCAAAGCCGAAGACGACGAGCCCGATGAGAAAGCCCGCCTGAAAGCCCGTGGTTATTTCGTGACCCAGGAGGAAGCCGATGCGGCCATGGCGGCCGTAAAAGACGTGCCCCTGACCGTAACCAATGTCGAAATTAAGAAGGCCCTGGAGACGCCGCCTTCGCTCTTCGACCTCACCTCGTTGCAGGTGCAGTGCAACAACCAACTAGGTCTCTCGGCCGAGGATACCCTCAAAACGGTGCAGGCGCTCTACGAAAAGAAAGTGGTGAGCTATCCGCGCGTAGACACCACCTTTTTGCCCGACGACCAGTATCCGAAAATAGCCGGCATCCTGCGCGGACTAGGTGCCTACGCGGGTCTAACCGCCCCACTGCTGGCCGGCAAAATCAAGAAATCGGGTAAAGTCTTCAACAACAACAAAGTAACCGACCACCACGCCATTATCCCGACGGGGGCAAGTGCAAATGGGTTGGGCGGCACCGAGCAGAGCGTGTATGATATTATCGTGCGTCGTTTCCTGGCTGCGTTTTACCCCGACTGCGAAGTATCGAACACCACGGTAACGGCGGAAGCCGCTGAGCGCACGTTCCGGGTAAGGGGCCGGCAGATTCTGAACCCCGGCTGGCGCGTAGTGTACGGCGACCCGGAAAAGCAGCAGGCGCCCTCGGCCCCCAAAGCGGCCGGCGAAGGCGATGATGACGTGGTAAATACGGTGCTGCCTAGCTTCGAGAAAGGCGAAAGCGGCCCGCATAAGCCGCGCCTCGACTCGAAAATGACCCAACCACCGCGCGAGTACACCGAGGCCATGCTGCTGCGCGGTATGGAAACGGCGGGCCGCAACGTAGATGACGACGAGCTGCGCCAGGCCATGAAGGAAAACGGCATCGGCCGGCCTTCTACCCGCGCCGCCATCATCGAAACATTGTTCAAGCGCGGCTACATCCGCCGCGACAAAAAGAAGATTGTGCCCACGCCCACTGGCGTTGAGCTGATTGGTCTCATCCGCAACCCCACGTTGAAATCAGCGGAGCTGACGGGCCAATGGGAAAAGAAGCTGCGCCAGATTGAAAGCGGCCAGCTAGATCAAGAGCAGTTTTTGGGTGAGCTCAAGCAACTAGTGCGCGAAATGGTGCACGAGGTAAAGCAAGATGGCTCGGGCCGCGCCGTGACGGTAGCCTCTGCTGAAACCAATGCGCCTGGTAAACCTGCGGCGCCGCGCCCAGTTACGAAGGCCGCCGCTACCCCCGCCGTGCCTGGTGCCCTTGGTCCGTGCCCAGCCTGCGGCAGCGGCCACGTGTTGCGGGGCAAAGCGGCCCTAGGCTGCTCGCGCTGGCGCGAGGGCTGCCAGTTACGCCTGCCTACTGAGTTCGAGGGCAAAAAGCTCACTGATAAACAGGTCGGCGACTTGCTCAAAAAAGGCCGCACGCAGGTAATGCAGGGCTTTCTGGATGATGCGGGCAATAAGTTCGGGGCGGCTATCCGGCTCACGCCCAAGCACACCCTGGAACTGGTACGCGCCGCCGAAAGCAAACCCACCACGGCCCTCGACCCCGGCCAGATTCCGTGCCCGGTGTGCCGCCTGGGCCAGATGCTGAAAGGCAAAAGCGCCTGGGGTTGCTCCCGGTTCCGCGAAGATTGTCAGTTTCGGGTGCCCTTTGAGTGGGGCGGCAAAACCCTGACCGATGCGCAAATGAACCAGCTCCTGCGCAAAGGCAAGACCGGCGTCATCCGGGGCTTCATCTCCTCTAAAACCGGTAACCGCTACGAAGCCGTGTTGCAAATAGGAGCCGAAGGCCGCATCGAGCCGGTATTCGGACAGGGGTAGTACGCATGAACTGCTTCTCTCACAGCAGCAATTCGGGCCGGACATACCTGACTAGAATTGCTGCTGTGAGCGAAGGGGCCTTAGTTGCGCACTGCCGGTGAGGACCTAGTTGGCAATCGAAAGCTGACCCGGAGCCGTACTGCCTGGGTATTACGAAAATTGGATGCGGCAAATGGCTCCAAAGTCCATTCTTCCCCCAACGGAATTTGGGCTTGCAGAAAGGGAAAGGGCTGGGCTTCGCTGTCGTCCACTTGGGATATATTAAACTTACTGTTGGCTAGCACCACACCACCTATCAAGCGAAGCCGCTCCCCTCCGAACCCGGTACCCAGCCCTACCGTGTTATACCCATTGCCCAGGCCCAGGAGGCCGTGGTTCATGCTAGCATGATAGTACAGCACCCGTAGTATTCCTGCTTCAATTAGCAGCTGAGGCCGTAATCGGCCTAATTGGCCCGGACGATGAGCAAAGTCGTACGCAACATCGCCTAGGTGAGCTCCCAGGCCAAACCGGAAGTATTTTGGGTTGCTAAGCTCAACATATGGATTGACGCTGTACAGTTGGGCATGGCCTTGCTCGAAAGGCTTCGGGTTGATGGAGCCGGAGATATTTCCGTAGTAAATGGTGTCTTGTGGTAACCGAAAGTTGCTGCGACCCAGACCCACATTTATTCCTAGCGTAACGGTGCCGGAGCGCCTAAAAGGCAGCGTGTGGGCAACTCCAAGAGAGCCAGCTGCATACCGTTGCTGGTAAGCAGAAACCGGGTATCGGGAGCCGGAGCAGCCATACGGGTAATCAAAGTACTGTTCCGAAGCTCCCACCAGGCCGCCGGCGCTTACAGTGGTGTAGCGTCTGTCATCAGTAGGGGTGGGCGCCTGGCTGGTGAGCAGCATGATGAGGCTGCCGAGCAAGACGGGCCCACCTGCTAGGTGCCGGGGGCGCTCAAACTGCCCGCGTACCCACAACACCGCTTCCAGGCCCAGGCTGGCAAGTAATATTGCTTTGATGATAAATTGCTCCGGTAACGTTAGCCAATTCGGGCTCAGCACCGCCGTAGTAGCTAGCAGCGCCCCGAGCAATAGCCGTGCCCGCCAGTGGCTGAAGGCGGCAAGGCGGGTTTGGCTTAGTGCACGGCCTAGGCGCGCCCGGTAGTACATTAAGCCAAGTACGCCTGCTACAGCCAGCAGCAACATCCACTGCACCTGTTTCAGCCCGTGCCAGTAGGAGCTGCCCAGCCCGTCGCCGGCAGTATCGCGCAGAAACTCCAGGCCCAACCGGCCCGCCGCATACAACAGAATAGCCTGCAGAAACTGTTGACCTGGCGCTTGTCGGCGGCAGGCTGGTAGGCACAGAAACGCGCTAATCAGCAGGCAGAGGCCAATCTGGTACAGCTGCGCCGGGTGCACCGGGGCGGAGTGGGCGGCCGTAGCCGGCACCAGGCCCTGAGCCGCGTGGGCTAGAAACGGGAGCGTGCCCGGAGCGTAGCAGATGCCAAGCGGCCCGGAAGTAGGAGTCCCGAAGCAGCAGCCAGTCAGCAGGCACCCTACTCCCTGCACCGCTAGCCCCACCAGCAAGGGCAGCGCAAAGGCATCGTACACCTCGCGGCCAAAGCCCAGAAACCGCCGCAGAACGGTTAAGGCCAGACTAGCACCTAGTATACCGCCTAAAATAGAGCGCGTGTCGGGGCCGCTCCAGGCCGCGTGGGTCAGCAGGTGGTACCAATCAGAGGCAGTGCCGGCAACCAGGCGCGTGCCCAGAATCAGGCTGAGCAAGGTGGCCGCCAGCAACGGCAGCCATTGCCGCCACGGATAGCGGCGCATATGGCCCGCACGCAATAGCAAGGCCCCCGCAACCCCGAAGCCCACCACATAAAAGAATAGATAGTAATCGGTTTGGGAGGAAGAAGGGGGGAGTACTACAGGCATAGAAGTCAAAAGGACATGAGCACGAGTAAGGAATCGGCTACTAGGTCGGAATCCGACTGCAAACCACCAAGCCACTATACCTCTCGCATCAGACTTCTTGCTCCCTGATGCGAGAGGTATAGTGGCTTGGTAATAAGAGGCTTACTATATATATAAACTGATTTTAGAGGAGTCGGCTTCGTATTCAGGCCCCGCATGTGCTGCTGCGCCTGCATCATAGCCAGCCAGCATGCGTAAACAATACTGCAACTTACTAGCCTGTCATGACTCCTCAACTCGGTAAAACCATCGTAGTACTTGGCTTCGTTATCGTGGCGTTGGGGGCTTTTTTGTGGCTCGGGGGCGGCAGTTTGCTCAGCTGGTTTGGCCGCCTGCCCGGCGACATCCGGATTGAGCGGCCTGGCTTTCGTTTCTATGCGCCCCTCGTCTCAATGCTGTTGGTAAGTCTGCTTATCAGCGCCATCCTGTGGCTGGTGCGGCGCCTCGGCTAGCTGCCACTACGAGCAGGTTGTGCACCACCTTAGCTTGTTGGCTCCGGATTTCAGTTGCAAAACGAAGCTTAAACAGCTTAGTAAGATAGAGGTTGGCTAGCTCCTGAATAGTATTGCAAAAGGAAAGCGTTGAACAAAACAATGCCTTGCCTTCTTATATAGCGCGGCTGCCCAGATGCAGCCGGAACCGTGTACCTTGCCGGCCTTGGGCTGGCGTATCCTTTGCGCGACGCCAGCCTTGCTGCATGTCGCAACCCTACACTTTCTCCCTCATGGCAAAACTGATTTCTCCGCAGGTTGAGTTTGGATACCTGCTGCAACAAACCAAAACCGTAACTCCCGAAATCTTCACCCCCGATGGCAACGGCTACCTAAACCTGCTGGAAGGCCGGTGGCAGGAACCTGGCAAGCCCCGTCCGTTTGTTTCGCCCGTTGATGGCTTCGAAATCGGCTCATTGCCCATGCTGGATCATGCTACTGCGCTGCGGGCCGTGGCCGCCGCCAAGCAGGAGGCCGCTGCTTGGGCCGCTGTTGACCTCGATGAGCGCAAGCGCCGCGTGCAAGACTGCCTAGACCAACTGCGCCCCCAGGTCGACCTCATTGGCAAGCTCCTGATCTGGGAGATTGGCAAAACTTACAAGCTCGGCTTCACCGACATTGACCGTGCCATTGAGGGCGTGCAGTGGTACATAGACAACATTGAAGGGATGCTGGGCCAGCGCAAACCCCTGGGCCTGGTGAGTAACATTGCCTCCTGGAACTATCCCATGTCGGTGCTGCTGCACGCCGTGTTGGTGCAGGTACTGTGCGGCAACTCGGTTATCGCCAAAACCCCTACCGATGGCGGCTTTATTTCCCTTAGCCTGACCTTCGCTATTGCCCGCCGCTGCGGCCTGCCGGTTACATTGGTGAGCGGTTCGGGTGGTGAGCTCAGCGACGTGCTGGTGAAAAACGAGGCCGTAGATTGCCTCAGCTTTGTGGGCGGGCGCTACAACGGCCGCAACATCGCCGATGCCCTGAGCTCCGTGCATAAACGCTATATGCTGGAAATGGAAGGCGTGAACACCTACGGCATCTGGAACTTCTCCGACTGGGCCGGGCTTTCCGACCAACTCAAGAAAGGCTATGACTATGGCAAGCAGCGCTGTACCGCCTATGTGCGCTTTGTGGTGGAGCGCCGCTTGTTTCCGCAGTTTGTGGAAACCTACTGGAACACCATCAAGGACCTAAAAGTAGGCAACCCCACGCTGGTAGATAACGCCGACGACAAGCTGCCAGACCTGGCTTTCGGCCCGGTAATTAACGCACGCCAGGCCGAAGACCTCGACCGACTATACGCGGATGCGCTAAAAACCGGTGCTACCCCCATCTACGAGGGCAAACTTGACGAGAGCTTGTTCCTGCCCGGCCAGGATATGAGTGCCTACCGTGCCCCACGGGCCCTCGTGAATCTGCCGCGCCAAAGTGAGCTGTACTTCAAAGAGCCCTTCGGCCCGATTGACTCCATTGTGCTGGTTGACCGCGTAGAGGAACTGGTAGGCGAGATGAATATCTCGAACGGCGCCCTGGTAGGCGCCCTGGCGTCCGACGACGAAAAGTGGGCCCAACGCACGGCTAAGGAAGTACGAGCCTTCAAAATGGGCATCAACAAGCTTCGCTCGCGCGGCGACCGGGAAGAAGTGTTCGGTGGCCTAGGCGAATCTTGGAAGGGTGCCTTTGTAGGTGGCGCGCTGCTGGTGGAAGCTGTAACGGAAGGCGAAAAAGCCATTCTGGGCAACTTCGAGGATGCCACCTTACTACCTGAAAAAATCTAGGCAAAACGTAGGCGCCTGATGCGTCCAGCAAGGTAACCTTAAATCAGCCCTGCCGACCGGTTGCTCGCTTCACGGAGCCTAGTGGTTTTTACGAGAAAGCCCCATTCCTGCGTACGGGAATGGGGCTTTTGTCTTCTGGGGCTGAGCGCCCTAGGAGCTGGTTGCTACTGAAGTGGCTGCAGGAAGCGGCACGGGTACAGATGCACCGTAGTTCACAATATTTTCAATCATGCCCTTGAAGATGATGAAGTGAAACGGTACCAAGGAATACCAGTATAAGCGCCCGGCTAGGCCGTGTGGCCGAAATGCGGCTAGCTGCTCCAAGGTATGAGAGCCATCATCATTATCCAGAATGCGAAACTGCAGCCAGGCCTCCCCGGGGAGCTTCATTTCGGCGTAGAGCAGCAGCCGGCGGTTGGTGCGGTCGGCTACCAGCACCCGCCAAAAGTCGAGCGGGTCGCCGGCGCGCAAGCGGGTAGGAGAGCGGCGGCCGCGGCGCAGGCCTACGCCGCCCACCAGCTTGTCCATCAGCCCCCGAATGCGCCACAGCCAATCTACTTTGTACCAGCCCCGCTGCCCGCCTATGCTCCACACATTGCGCAGCACTTCCTGCGCCGGGCGGGTGAAGCGCAGCGTTTGGCGGTCCTGCAGCAGGCCGTGCTGCGGAATCTGGATGTGGTCCATGTAGTTGCGCGGCATCACGCCGCTGCTCAGCGCATCGCTCCAGCTGCTGACCACTTCATTCTGCTCAATGCGCTGGAAGGCCAGCTCTACGGCGGCCCGGTAGTTCATGCATTCATGCGGCACAACTTCTCGGATGCTGCGTTTGGGGTCGGCTACGGTGTCGTTGCGCAGGCTTTCGACTAGGCTTTGGGCTAGGGAGAAAGTAGTGCTGGTTACCAGATACAGCCACCACGAGGAGAGCCGCGGCGTGAGCACAGGCACCGTAATAATGTAACGCTTCAGCCCGCGCGCTTCGGCCAGGCCCAGCAGCATTTGGCGATACGTGAGCACATCGGGCCCGCCAATATCAAACGACTGGCCCAGGCACTTGGGGTTTTCGAGCACGGCCAGCAGGTAGTGCATCACGTCGCGGATACCAATGGGCTGGCAGCGGGAGTTTAGCCAGCGCGGCGTAACCATCACGGGTAGCTTATCTACTAGGTCCCGAATTATCTCAAACGATGCCGAACCCGAGCCGATGATAATGCTGGCCCGCAACACCGTAAGCGCCGCTTTGTGGGCCTTCTTTAACACTTTCTCCACGGCCTTGCGGGAGCGAAGGTGCACACTTAGGGCCCGGTCGTTGGCGATGCCTGATAAGTAGATGACCTGCTGGCAGTTGGTGCTATTGAGGTAGCTAGTAAAGTTCTGAGCCGACTCTTGCTCCAGCCGGAAAAAATCTTTGTCGTGCCCGCTCATGGAGTGCACCAGGTAGTAGGCCGCGTCAATATCAGTGGGCAGAGAGGCCAGCGTATCGGGCTTAAGCAAATCGGCTTGCGCTACGGTCACGTTGGCGCGCAACCGCTCTGGCAGTTCAAAGCGGCGGGCGTCGCGCACGAGGCAGATGATGTGGTGGCCGGCATCCACGAGAAGCGGGAGCAGCCGCTGACCAATGTAGCCATTGGCGCCGGTAAGCAGAATGTTCATGGCAGCAGCAGACGTTTACTTGTCTAACCACTTAGCAGCTCAACAGGTTGTGATTCTAGGCAATGTGTTGTTGCCAGAGCCCCGTCGAACTCCTCTTACTTGCGCTTTGGGCGCTTGCGCCGGCGGGCGGCTACTCGTTCCCGCTCAGCCTTCCGCTCGGCCCGAAACGCCAGGCGCTCTTCCATACGGCCCATCAGCTGGCGCCGTACGTGGTGGGCCAGCGCCGAGAGCGTGACGAGTTGGGTGGTGCGCAGGAAGTTTAGCACGTCGCGGCGGCGTAGCGTACTCACACCCACTAGGCCCTGAGCCAGCAGAAACTGTTTGATTTCCTCTAGCCGCAATAGCGCGGCTACGGCAGGCCGCTCCACAGTGGCGTTATACAAAGCCGGCCGATGCGTTTGTAAGCCCTCAGCTGAAGCTACCAGCACGCCCACCCACTCGGGTAGCTGGGGCAGGAGCTTGGGCAGATGCTTTTCCGTGACGACAAACGTGACGAAATCGTAGGCTTTGCTGTAGCAGGGCAGCTGCTTAGCCACGCGCTGCAACGTGTCGCCGTCGCCTTTCAGCTCGTAGCCGTGCATAAACTGCTCCGTGATGTGCACGACATCGGCGCGCGTGGTGCCGGTAGGCAGCTCATCTACGTACACGCCGCCCTCCAGGAGCGGGTATAGCAGCACACGGATGTCGGGGTCGTTCATGGGTAGCAGGATATATCGTTCACAAAAATGCTGTAGTGAGATTTTTGAAATTTTAGTAACATATATGTTATTCAAATTTAGATATAAGTTTTATGTTTTGTTATTTTACAACTTGATAATTAATATGATAATAATGATTGGGATGATGTTGATATAAATAAATGAATTTTCAATATTTTTGCCAACTGTAAATTCTATGCCTATTGGTTTAATTGCGCTATATATATTGTTAAAAGGAAAATTGTATCCTATTACAAATAATGAGCCAGCACAAAATATATATTTAATTCCTAATATACAGAAACCTATAACCTGAATTGATTGGAATAAAACAGTGTGCCATAAATATTTATTTAGCTTGAAAAGCATGTATCCTGATAATCCGATAAGTATATAAACTATTCCAAAAAATAACCTGCCCAGATGAGGTTAGGATAATCATTAGCAGATAGTATAAAATTTACACTTGTATATATGCCTAGTATTGCCCCTGTAATTATGCATATGGCTAGGGATTTTTTTATTAATGAAGAATTCATGTAATTATTATTGAATGCTATGATTTATTTGTAAAACAAACGAATAATTTATTTAAGCAAAGGAACATGCTTGTTGCTTCCAATCGAGTATTGCAGCATTATATCAAACAGTTTTGCTGGAGTTGCACTCACTTGATCAAAGTATTCGCTTAGTTCGAATGAACTATGTGGATTTACTGCCTTATCATGGTCACCTCCCAGGTGGTTACCGGTTGCAGGCAAATAATAGCTAACCGTTCGCAAAGTACCAACGAGAATGTGTAGGATGAAAGCGCTTCTGATTTAGCTTCTAGGCAGAACAGCTAGCAGAAGGTTACTAGGGTAGGTGAAAGTCAAAACCGCCCACGCAAATCTGCACGGGTACTGCGGGTCGGCTGCTGGTTCGTTCTACCTTTGCAGCCTCATTCAACCCTGCGAATTTAGCTATGCCCTTCCCCATGACGTCTCGCCGCTGGCTCTGGCTTTTTCTTCTGGTGCTTGGTGCAGCGTTTTTGTGGCAGCTCGGTAGCTGGGGGCCTCTGGAAAGCAGCGAGGCCCGGTACTCCGAAATAGGCCGGGAGATGCTGGCTAACCAAGATTGGCTACACCCACGGTTGCTAGGTATTCAGCACTTTCATAAGCCGCCGCTTACCTACTGGCTCACGGCGGCCGGGCTAGGGCTATTCGGCGCAAATACCGTTGGGGTGCGCATACTGCCGGTGCTGGCGCTGCTGCTACAAGCCGGGCTGATGTATGGGCTGGGGTTGTTGCTGTTCAAGCAAGACCGTGCCCGCGCCCTGGCCGCCGCTGTCATCTACGGCACTTTGCCCGTCGTCCTGATTTCGGCCCTCAACGTGACTACTGATGTGTACCTGGCCACGCTGGAACTGGCGGCGGCCTACGGCATTTTGCGCTACTACCACGGCGGTGGGGCCCGCTGGCTGTATTTGTTTTGGGTAGGGCTGGGGCTGGCTTTCCTGACCAAAGGTCCGGTGGGGTTTGTGCTGCCTTTGATGGTAGTAATCAGTCATTACTTTAAGCAGGGCCAGCCCAAGCGGCCGTTTACAGTGCATCATGGCCTAGGGTTTGGGCTGTTTCTGCTGGTAGGGCTGAGCTGGTATCTGTACCTG
This sequence comes from Hymenobacter seoulensis, assembly GCF_054780535.1. Classification (NCBI taxonomy): domain Bacteria; kingdom Pseudomonadati; phylum Bacteroidota; class Cytophagia; order Cytophagales; family Hymenobacteraceae; genus Hymenobacter; species Hymenobacter seoulensis. The sequence continues at coordinate 260,678 of NZ_BAAGWD010000003.1, read as the reverse complement.
ATTGCCGAGAATCCGGCCTTTGTGCGCTACTTTCTGTATGAGCATACCGTGGAGCGCTTTGCCAATGCGGCTACGTTCAACCGCGCCAAGCCGTGGTGGTTTTATATCGTGCTGGCGCCGGCAACTAGCCTGCAGTGGGCCGTAGCCTTAGTAATGCGGGCCGTGCGTACGCCCTGGAACTCGGTGTCGCGGGAGTGGCGCAACGTGCTGATCTTTTGGGTACTGGTGCCGCTGCTGTTCTTCTCACTTTCGAAGTCAAAGCTACTGCTGTATGTGTTGCCCATTTTTCCGGGGGTAGTGCTGCTCACGGTGTATTACCTGGGCCGCTGCACCGAGGCCGCCCTGCACCGCTGGTACGTGGGCATTGTGGCCTTTTATGGATTTCTGCTAGGTGCCCTGTGCCTGTTGCCCATCCTGACCACAGTCGTAGACCTAGGGTTTGAGGTGAAACCATTCACAGCTATCTGGCCGGCGGCGGGTGTTATTACGCTGGTATTGGTGCTCACGCTCTGGAACCAAGTCCGGATTGCCCCGCGGTTGTTGGTGGCTACCACGCTGTTCACGGTGTTTCTGTTGCTTTCGGCCAAGCCTATTATGCAGCAGAACGAGCTGGCCTTTAATGGCAGCCGGCCCCTAGCCGAGTTCATCCGCGAGAAAAAACTTGCCACTCGTCAGGTAGTCGTCTATGACCAGTTGCTGCCGTCCTTGGCTTTCGAATTAGGGCAGCTACCAATCTTTCTGAACGATGGCAACCACAACCTCAACCGCGAAACCCAGTTTGAGCCCGGCACCAGCTGGCACCGCTACCTACTGTATCTGCAGCAACCCGAGCAGGAGCCGGCGCTCAATGCCTTGCTAAATCAGCGCCCCGTGCTGCTGGTGAAAGGCGAGCTGAAACCCGAGCGCCTCTGGATGCTGCGCCACTTTAGCCAGCACCAGACCCTAGGAAAGTGGACGGTGTGGTGGTAACATCCTAGCCCAGGTAAGTAGATGGGTAGTGTGCTACCAATGTGTAGCAGATAACTACACTTGCAGAAATAGAAAAAGCCGCTGCTAAAAGCAGCGGCTTTTTATCTACGGGCTGTGGTTGGCAATTCATAATGTCCACCCTACTCCCTTCCCAACCACAACACTACACGCGGAGAGCCTCCTTTCCAATAAACTCTTCGTGTGCCGTTTGTTATTGAATCAAAGATAGGGTAAGCCCATACCGGTCTGCTGAAAGTTTTGACCAAATGAAGCTTGTGCCCGGCCAACAGCAACCTATAGCCGATGAAGTCATCATCAGAGTCAGCAGAGTGGGAGCGGTAGTGGTTGCCTACCGGTACACTGCCTCCGCCTTCTCACGCAAGTTGTACGCCGAGGACATCACCTCGCCATAGGCGCCGGCCGAACGGATAGCCACCAAGTCGCCGCGCTGGGTTTCCGGAAGCAATACTGCTTTGCCAAACGTATCCGACGACTCGCAGATGGGCCCCACAATATCGTAGGCAAGCTCCGGGCGCTGGCTGCTCAGGTTCTGAATGAGGTGAAAGCTGCCGTACAAGGCCGGCCGAATCAGCTCCGTCATGCCCGCATCAAGAATAGCAAAGCGCGTCTGCTGGCTTTCCTTCACGTACAGCACGCGGCTCATGAGTGTGCCGCACTGCGCTACCACGGCCCGGCCCAGCTCCACATGCACCTGCTGCTGTGGGCGGCGTACCAGGTGCTGCTCAAACATGCCAAAGTACGCCCCGAAATCCGGAATCGGGTTCTGGTCGGGCTGCTGATAATCGATGCCGAGGCCGCCGCCCACATTGAGGTGGGGCAGGTGGTGGCCACGGTCTTCGAGCCAGGTTTGCAGCTCATTCAGCTTGCGGCTCAGGTTGGCAAACGCCGACAGCTCCGTAATCTGAGAACCAATGTGGGCGTGCAGGCCAATCAATTCCACGTTCGGCAAGCTCTCAAGCCCATCTACTACCCCCGCCAAATCAGGAAGGCTTATACCGAACTTGTTGGCTTCCAGTCCGGTGGTAATATAGGCGTGCGTATAGGCATCTACGTTCGGGTTGATGCGCAATGCTACCCTAGCGGTGCGGCCCTGCGCGCCGGCCAGCTCATTGAGCACCTGTAGTTCCGGCACCGACTCCGCATTAAAGCAGAAGATGTCAGCGGCCAGGGCGCGGTTGATTTCGGCGTCTGATTTTCCGACCCCGGCAAACACCACGTGGTCGGCGGAGAAACCGGCCTCCAGGGCCCGCTGCACTTCGCCGCCGCTTACGCAGTCGGCCCCCAGGCCAGCCTGTTGGATGCGCTGTAGAATGGGAAGGTTGGAGTTAGCCTTGAGGGCATAATGCACCTGAAAGTTGCCGGGGCGGGCCGCCGCTGTCAGAGCCGCCAGCGTTCGGTCCAGCAGGGCTAGGTCGTAGTAGTAAAAGGGCGTCGGCTGGGAGACTAGCTCCGCAGGAAGTTGAAAGGGCATCGGAATGAGAAAAAATTACCGCTGAAACAGACCGGCGTTTAGTGCTTGGAGGGCGCGTACTTTGTCGTTGGTGTGCACCAGAATGCTGATGTTGTTCGGCGAGCCGCCGTAGCTGATCATGCGCACCGGAATGTCTTTCAGCGCGGCAAAGGCTTGGTTGGCAGCGCCATGTGCATCCTGCTCTAGGTTGCCGACGAGGCAGATGATGGTTTGGTTTTCGTCCACTTCCACGGTGCAGAAACGGCGCAGCTCCTCCAGAATTTGGGGCAGGCGGCCGGCATCGTCAATGGTCAAGGACACGGCTACTTCCGAGGTCGTAATCATGTCGATGGAGGTGCGGTAGCGCTCGAAAATCTCGAACAGGCTGCGCAGGAAACCGTGGGCCAGCAGCATCCGGCTCGACTTCACGTTGATGGCCGTGATGCCATCTTTTGCCGCTACGGCCTTGATGGCTTCGGCGCCGGTTTTAGCTGAAATAAGCGTGCCGGGCGCATCGGGCTGCATGGTATTGAGCAGGCGCACCGGAATACCGTGCTGGCGGGCGGGCAGCACCGAACTAGGGTGCAGAATCTTCGCCCCGAAATAGGCTAGCTCCGCCGCCTCATCAAACGACATTTCCCGGATGGGGTAGGTGCCTTGCACGATGCGCGGGTCGTTGTTGTGCAGGCCGTCGATGTCAGTCCAGATTTGGATTTCCTCGGCTTTTACTGCTGCTCCAATAAGGGAAGCGGAGTAATCGGAGCCACCGCGTTTGAGGTTGTCAATGTGACCTTGGACGCTCCGGCAAATGTAGCCCTGCGTGATAAACAACTGCTCGGTGGCGTAGGGTGCTAGGGTGCTAGCCAAGTGCTCCTGAATGTAGGCTGCGTCAGGCTCTTCGTCCACATCCAGGCGCATAAAGTCGAGGGCAGGCAGAAGCACCGCCGGGCGGCCCAGCACCTGCGTTACATAGCGGTGCACTAGCAGCGTGCTCAGCAATTCGCCCTGGGCCAGAATTACCCGCTCACCATCAGCGGAAAGTGGCGCGGCCGTCAAACCCAGAATGGTATCGAAGTTCTGGTTAAGCGTTTGGATGGCGGCTTCGGCTATGGCTGACTCCGGGAGCAGTTCGCGGGCCACCTCGTGGTAGCGCTGGCGCAAGGCTTCTAGGCGGGCCGTGGCCGTGGTGGTATCGGCGGCATACAGCAGGCTGGCAATTTCGACCAGCGCGTTGGTGGTGCCGCTCATGGCCGACAGCACCACAATGCGGCGCTCCAGGTGCGGGGCATGAATCAACTCGGCAACTTCGCGCATCCGCTGCGGCGACCCAACGGACGTACCGCCAAACTTTAGAACTTTCATAAACGGTGAAAAACGGGAGATAAGTGGCGCAGAAATGCCCGATTGGTTGCGGGCCAAATGAAAAAAGCGCCGGCCCTAGGTAGGACCGGCGCTTGAAGGTTCAGTGGTAGGTGGCTACAACGAACAGGTGCGACGGTCAGGTCGGGTTACGTTTCTTCGATTTCTTGACCATCATCAGGCCCATCGCCATCGGCGAAGCCACCTGTTTACCCTGCTTCCGGCCTGCACACACGGCTACTATCCCAGCCGAAGCCCGGGATGTAATAGCAAGAAATACAGCGGATGCTTGTGCCATGTACAAAAAGAAAACGCGACGAGCTACAGCAGACAGGGCGCGTTTGCGGCTGCAAGTACGGAGTTTCTTCTAAAAACTCCAGCAGCTTGTATGAGAAAATTTCTATTTGCTAGGTGTGCCTTTGCGCTAAACCTAGTTGGCAAGCTGCTTTTTTACCCACTCGGTTAGGGCGGCGCCAGTGCCTAGCTTGGCTACTTCATCTAGGGGTTTTGTACGCTTCATGTTGCCGATTTGGTAACCTTTCAGCAGGGTTTTGATGCCCTCCGTGTTGAGTATGGCCGCGTCCTTCACCTCGGGGTGCTGAATCTGGTAGCGGGCCCAGCCGCCCATAAACAGCATCAGCAGCTCCGGATTCTGGCCCGTGAGGTCAGCCACAAACTTCTGCAGCTGCACCGATACGGTGGGCGTACCGCTGATCCACTGAAACAAAAAACGGGTAGCCTCCTGGCGCTTTGCGGCTTCCTTCCCGATGGGGGTAGCCTCCAGCCAGTTCACCGTGGCCACTACCTGCGGCTCATATTCGGCATAGTCGTCGGGATCCTGCAAGGAATAGCCAGTAGGCGGTTTGTAGGTCGACTGAGCCAGGGCGGCCGGAGCACCGCAAAACAGGGTCAGGGCCAGCAGAAGCGCAACGTTTTTCATAGGATAACAAAGGATGCGAGAAAGCCAGATACGTAACGTGAATTTGTGTAAAAGGTAAGCTATTTGCTGGTTGCTTGCGTGCTACTGCAGAAGACATTACCAGCATTAGCAGGGTTGGGCCACGCGCAGGACCTAGTACCTCTTAGCGGCCCAACGACAAGAGCCTGAGAAACCAGCGCCGGTTGCAGATGTGCAACGTACTTGGGCTGGTTTCTCAGGCTCAGGCCTGCGGAAGAGAGGAAGCCTAGCGCACGGGCTTGGGCAGCACCGGCAGGCTTTCGTGGCCCTCCGCATCTACGGATACTACCCCGAAAATGTAGTTGTCTTTGCTGTGCGGTAGGTCGGCTTTGGTGTCAGTTACAAAGAACTTCTGCTGCCACTCCGGGGCGCTGGTTTCGCGCATCAGCACGTAGTAGCCTGCGGGTTTTTCGCCGGCTTTGGGGGCTTCCCATTTCAGCTCCGTGCGGTTAGTGAGCTGGGCCGTGAGTACGCCCACGTTTTCGGGTGCGGCGGGGGCTAGGGCCAAGCTGGCTAGGGTAGCCAGATTGACGCCGGTGTTTTTGCGCAGATACGCGAAGTCCATGAACTTGGCGTGGTCACCGTATTCGGTGCCGCCTTCGTTGCGTAAGTCCTGGTGTTGGTGGCGGAAGTCTTCGTTCATTTCCGAGAAGCGCACCGCCGTGAAGCCCTGCTGGTTGAACGGTGTGTGGTCGCCGCCGCGCAAGAACCGGTCGGGCCGATATTCCAGCACTACCTCATGGCCAGCCACGTACTGCTTGGTGGCCTCACGGGTGTAGCGGGCCAACTGCCGTGAAGGTGAGTCGTTTTCCGACGAAAGGGTGCGGCGCACCTTGGCCTCATCGGCGGTTTCGGTGGCGGGTACGCCTTCGCTGAACACGCGCAGGCGCTTATCGTCCTTAATCTCCGGGTCGTGGCCCGTGGAGTTGCCCATGATGTCGTTGTTGAGCATGGCCACTAGGTTCCAGTCTTCTTTTTTGGCGCGCTTTGCTAGGTGCGTAGATCCGTACAACCCCTGCTCTTCGCCCTGCACTGCCACGAAGATGATGGTGGCCGGAAACTTTTGCTTCGACATTACGCGGGCTAGCTCCATCACGGCCACCGTGCCGGAGCCGTCGTCGTTGGCGCCGGGCGCATCGGCGGTGGCGTTCATCACGTCAGTCACGCGCGAGTCGATGTGGCCACTCACGATGAAGATACGCTTGTCGGTGGGGTCGGTGCCGGGCAGCGTGGCCATCACGTTGGCCATCAGCACGGGCCGGTCGATGCGGCGGCCGTCGGGCTTAATCGTGAAGGTATCCTGCTCTACTTTCAGGCGGCCGCCGCTGGCTTTGCTGTATTTCTTGAACTCCGCTTCTACCCAATTGCGGGCCGCGCCAATGCCACGTTTTTTGCTTTTGGTATCCGAAAGCGTGTGGCGCGTGCCAAAGCTCACGAGCTTATCGATATCCTCGCGAAGGTTTTTCTCCGATATTTCTTCCACCATGTTGGTGATAAGCGGATCGGGTGTGGTGGTGGGCTTGGTTTGGGCTAACGCCTGGGTGGTGAGGCCCAGGGAAAGCAGCAGCAGGGTAGAACGGCGCATGGTTGATGGAGAAAGTCTGGTATGGAGTGGGCAAGAGACGCAGAACGGAGCCCTGGCGTTGCGGCACAAGGTAGGAGTGTAGCGCGAACTTTGTAGCTCAGCCACAACACGTAAAATTTGGCACTGCTGGCAGCCCCCGCTCCGCTACTTATAGCATGGCTACCACGGCACTGGCAGCGTTGCCACCAAAGCCGGCCGCATTCACCAGAATCCGGCGGACAGGAGCGGCTGGTGACTGCGCCAGATCCGTAGCAAAAGGTTGGGCGGGCCACTGCTGGGTTTCGAGCACGTGCAAGGCAAAATCGAGGCTTAGGGCGGCCGAGGCACCTAGCGTATGCCCCACCAGCCACTTATTAGACAGCAGTGGCGGTAGCGCCTCACCAAATATAGCTCGCAATGCCGCTCGTTCAGCCGCGTCGCCGGCGGGCGTGCCGGGGCTGTGCAGCACCACAGCATCCACGGCTTCGGGCGCGCACTGGGCCTGTTGTAGTGCCTGCCGGATGGCTTGCTGAAAGTGCTGCCCATCAGGCGAAAGCCCGGTTTTACTACCTATGGCCTCAAAGCCAAACCCCACGCCCTCTAGCACGAAAACGGGGCAAGGGGAGTTTTCAATAGTAAGCTGCTGGCGATTAGCCTTCTCCAAGGCAAATACCGCTGCGCCCTCGCCGAGCACAAACGTAGAGGGCTTGCCAGCACCTGGTCGGCAGGGCCAGTCGGCGGCGGCGAAAGGTGAGTATATGCCGATGGCCTGCATTTGAGCCAGCGTGAAACCCGTGAGGGGAGCCTCGGTGCCGCCCGCCAGAAACCGCGTGGCCATGCCTGCCCGCAGCCAGGCCGTAGCGTTGCCCAAGGCCTGAAACGCGCTGCTGCACGTGCTGGAATGGCTTAAAGAAGCGCCATCCCTAGCGCCGGCATCAAAGGCAACCCAACTGGCCACGTTGCCGAGAGTAGTAAGCGGGGAGGCCGCGTTCGAAACAGCTCCTTCCTTGAGAAATTCCGTGTGAAATTGCTCTAAGCGGCCCGTGGCGCCACGGCTGCTCCCGAGGCTAACAGTTAGTGGCGAGGTTGCCGTTTGCCAGCCGGCCGCCGCCGTGGCCTGCCGAGCTGCCAAGAGGCCCAATAGCACAGTGCGGTCGAGCTGACGGTAGGCAGGATGGGCGCGGCGCAGGTCCGCCACGTCCGCATCAGCGGTAGCAGGCAGGGCCGCTACGGGCAGGCCGCTTGCGTGGGTAGTGAAAGGAGAGGTAGCTACGTCGGTTGGGGCCGGCAGCAGACCTAGTGACGAAACCCGGCCGCGCCCCCGAATTATAATCAGTTCCTCGCCATGCGTTGCGTTAGTCATGCAGGTATTCGGGCAGGGTAGGCGCGGGCTGGAAGTTGAGGACGAGCTCGCGCATCTTACGAAGCACCTTGTAGAGCAGCTCTAGCTCGGCATCGGTAGTGCAGTAGGGCGGCAGCAGGTACACCACATTGCCCAGTGGGCGCAGCACTACCTGGTTATCAATGGCCAACTGATAAAAGGCATCGCGGAGGCGGCTGAAGTAGCTGGTGCCCTCGCCAGGGTCATACTCCACGGCCAGAATAGTGCCTTGGTGGCGCACCTGCCGTATGCCCGGTAGGCCTTCTATTTCCTCGCGGAAAGCCGCGTGGGCGGCTTCTATACGCTGGCGCTGCTCGGTGCATTCCTCGGCGCGGGTAAGCTCTAGGCTAGCTAGCGCGGCGGCGCAAGCCACGGGGTTTGCAGTGTAGGAGTGGCCATGAAACAAAGCCCGCATCTTGTCGTCGCTGAGGAACGCCTCGTAGATGGGCGCTGCGCAGGTGGTCAGGCCCATAGCCAGCGTGCCGCCGGTTAGGCCCTTGGAAAAGCACATAATATCAGGCTGCTCTTCAAGTAAGCTGCTGGCAAACAAGGGGCCAGTGCGCCCAAAGCCGGTCATTACCTCATCGGCAATACAGAGCACACCGTGTTGGTGGCAGCGGCGCACCATTTCCGTGAGTACCTCAGGCGAGTACATGACCATACCCGCCGTGCCTAGCACCAGAGGTTCAAAGATGAACCCTGCCACATCGGGCCGGGCTACTAGGGCATCAAGCTGCGCCAACCCTTCCGCTTCGCGGCCGGGCACTGGCACGTCAATAAACTCTACCTCAAACAGCAGGGGCCAGAAGGGCTGGGTGAAGGCACCGCGGCTGCTCACGGCCATGGCCCCAAACGTGTCGCCATGGTAGGAGTCGCGGAAGCAGAGGAAGGTGCGGCGCTCGGGCTGGCCGAGGTTGTGAAAGTACTGCAGCACCATTTTCAGGGCTACTTCCACGGCCGTCGAGCCATTATCGGAGTAAAATACGCGAGCCTGGTTGCTGGGCAGCAGCGCCAGCAGTTGCTCAGCCAGTTCTACGGCGCTTGGGTGCGTGAAGCCGGCAAACAGCACGTGCTCCAGGGTGCGCAGCTGCTCGCTTACGCGGGCTGCAATATGCGGATGGCTGTGGCCGTGCAGGTTCACCCACCACGAGGAAATACCATCGAGGTAACGGGTGCCGTCTTCGGCAATCAGCCAGCTGCCTTCGCCGCGCACGATGGGCACGGGCAGCGGGGCAGTCTGCATTTGGGTGTAAGGGTGCCACAGTACAGCGTGGTCCCGTTCAGCTAGGGTAGGCATGGGTGGTAAACAAACGAGGGCCGCAAAGGTAGCTGCCAATTGCCAGTAGGCCAGATATGGTGCTCTCCAGGGCTACAAAGCCTGACTTCACTAGCCCATGCTACAGCCCAAACCACTCCCGGAATTCCGCTGCATAGCGGCTCACCACCGCGGCCGAAACTTCTGGTTCGGGTAGCACCCTGGGCATAATGGGCACGGCGGTGTGCGTGGCAATAAACTCTTCCGTAGCGGGTGTCGGCTCGCCGTTGAAGATGAGGCCCCGCACTGGTATGTTCCGCGCTTTCAGGGCTTCCAGAGTGAGCAGCGTGTGGTTGATGCTGCCTAAGTAATTACGCGACACTACCACCACCTCCAGTCCCAACTGCTGAGTCAGGTCGGCTATCAGAAAACCGGGGGCTAGCGGCACCAACAGGCCGCCGGCACCTTCTACCAGCAAATGGTTGTTAGTTTCAGGCAGTTGAAAATCTTCTGGGTGCAGGGTTACTCCTTCTGCAGCGGCTGCGGCGTGAGGCGAGGCGGGTAGCTGCAGACGGTAGCGCTCTGGCCAGAAGTGGCTCCGAGTGTTCTGAACCAGGCTGCGCACCGTAGCCGCGTCGGTAGTAGGGGTGAGGCCTGCTTGCACGGGCTTCCAGTAATCGGCCTGCAAGGCTTCCGTCAGGATGGCTGAGACAAGAGTTTTGCCTACATCAGTGCCAATACCGGTAATGAAAAGTCGTTCCAAGGAGAGAAGGGTAGGGAGATTTTCGGGAGAAATGGCTGCTGCCAAGTGAAGTATAAATGAAACGGAAGGTAGAGTTGGCAGTCAGCTTAAAAGCAGCATGATTTCATGCCGTTATTGTCTTTATTTCATGGCTACACTGTGCCATTCGTGCTCAACTCGTGTCATTAACAAGGCATTATCGAATTTGACGGACCCCTTTGGGAAAATGGCGTCATCAGCAAAAAAACTCGATTTTACTTCGCTTACTGCCAATGGTTTCACCTGCCAATCATAGGTCTGGAGCTGCAAACCATCGAAGCTGTTTCCGTTTGGAGAGTAGCCAAGGGCACCCTTTTCGAAGAAGTCGGAAGCATTTTCAAGCGTTTGAAAAATAGACTCGGAATTGAAGTGCTCAACTTCGGCCGCATCAATCGAAATGTACGTTTGATCTGAGCTAAGGAAACCAACGTGATAATTCGGGCCCGTCTCACGCACGTTGAAAGTTGCTACGTGATGTTTGCCAGGAAATAAGCGTCCACCCACCAGCGCGTTTAGTCGTAAGGACGTGTCGCGCCGGGGGATGAAAACGCTCTCTTGAGTTTTTCCAGCCTCATCCCATTCTACTGCAATCCGATGAGCACCATTTTCAGAGGAAACACCCAGCCAATTAGGAAGGCCCTTCGGTTTGATGTTCTTCAGGCGGATCAGGCAAATACCAACGATGGCTTTGCCTTTGTACACCTTCGGCCGAAAAGGTGCAGGTAGAATGGTTGCAACATCTTGTGGATCAGCCGTAAAGTTGATTAGAATCCTTCTGTCGATAATGCCGTGGATGGTTGGGATTCTCATACTTGAAGGGCTAGGGGTACAGTAGTAGCTAACGTATATCTAGGGTAAATACTTGATGAGCCTTACGCCAGGGGCTGCAGGGCTTGTTTCAGCACATCTGCCAGCTCATCAATTTCTGCCTCGGTATTGTAGCTATGCACAATCAGCCGCAAACGCTCGGTGCCTACCGGTACTGTAGGCGATACAATGGGCCGCACATCGAAGCCGGCCGCCTGCGCCGCCGCCGCTACGGCCCTCACGTTGGCTGGGCCGGGGCTGGCAGTGAAGAAAACGGGATGAATTACGTGGCTTTCCAGCGGTACTCGTAGGCCCGGCACGGCGTTCAGGGTAGCTGTCAGGTAATCCGACAGCTCGAATAGGCGGTTGCGCTCAGCAGTGAGGGTAGGGAGCACCGCATATGCGGCCCTGAGGCCGGCCACTGTGAGCGGCGGCAGGGCTGTAGTATAAATGAATGGCCTACTGAAATTCAGGAGATAGTCGCGCAGTAGGGTGGAGCCAGCCACGGCGGCACCCTGGCTGCCAAGGGCCTTCCCGAACGTGAGAATGCGGGCAAACACCTGTTCTTCTAGGCCCAACGCCGTAACCAACCCCTCGCCCTGGGTGCCATAAATGCCATTGGTATGCGCCTCATCTACCACCAAGTGCAGGCCTTTTTCCTGACACAAAGCGGCCAACTCCGCCAGCGGGGCCATGTCGCCATCCATGGAATACAGAGCCTCTACGGCTACAAAAACGGCGCCGGTAGCGCGGACTAGCTTGCGCTCCAGGTCCTGCACATCGTTGTGGCGGAAACTCCAAGCGGTGGCGAAAGAGCCCCGGATGCCGTCTTTCACCGATGCGTGCGAGGCTTCATCGTAGAGAATGGTGTCGCCGCGGCGCGGCAGGGCGCTGAAGAAGCCCAGGTTGGCTGCATAGCCGGAGTTGAACAGTAAAGCCGCCTCCGCCCGATGAAAGGCCGCTAACACCGTTTCCAGCTCTTCAGCCGCCTGGGAGTTGCCGGTAAGCAAGCGAGAACCGGTGCTGCCGGCCGGTTCAGCCAGAGCCTCTTGTAAGGCTGCCTGCACGGTTGGGTGCCGACTGAGGCCTAGGTAGTCGTTGGAGCTAAAGTCGACTAAGCCCGACGCGGAGAGCGTGAGCCGGCGCTGGGTACCATCAGCGTCCCGCTTAGCAAGATGCTGCGCAAGACGCTGATGGAGAGAGGAAGAATAAGGCATAGGCTGTTCAGTACCAAGCTAAAACCGGTTCCCCTGCTCAGCTGAGGAGGGGCTAGGGGTGGTTGACTGACCTAGAACAATGACTAGAACTATATTCTACTTCCTGTTCAACGATTCATCAACCACTCCTGGCCTCTCCTCAGTTGAGCAGGGGAACCGGTTTTAACACTCAATTAGGCAACTACAGGTGCGGCTTCTTTGCCCAGCACCATAGCTCCTTCCGGAACATCCTTGAACGATTTGCGGGGGGTGAGGCCTAGCAACGCGAACATCTGCTTATCGGCGTCGAAGTCAGGGTTGGGAGTCGTGAGGAGCTTCTCGCCGGAGAAGATGGAGTTGGCGCCGGCCAGGAAGCACAGAGCCTGCTCCGTAACGGGCATTTCCTGGCGGCCGGCCGAGAGGCGTACCATGGTGTGTGGCATCAGAATGCGGGCGGTGCCAATCATGCGCAGCATTTCCCACACACTCACGCGAGGCTGGTCGGCCAGGGGCGTGCCTTCCACCGGTACTAGGGCATTTACGGGCACCGACTCGGGGTGAGCAGGCAGGGTAGCCAGCGTGTGCAGCATGGCAATGCGGTCCTCGTCGGTTTCGCCGAGGCCAATGATGCCGCCCGAGCATACTGAGATACCCGCTTTGCGCACGTGCTCCAGGGTGTTGAGACGGTCGTCGTAAGTGCGGGTGGTGATAATTTCAGAATAGTGCTCGGCGCTGGTATCGAGGTTGTGGTTGTAGGCGTAGAGGCCCGCCTGCTTCAGGCGCTCGGCCTGGTATTCGTTCAGCATACCCAGGGTGCAGCACACCTCTAAGCCCAGGCCGTTTACTTGCTCTACCATGCCTAGCACGCGGTCGAAGTCGCGGTTGTCGCGAATTTCGCGCCAGGCGGCGCCCATGCAGAAACGGGTGCTGCCCGAGTCTTTGGCGCGCTGCGCCGAGGCCAGCACTTCAGCATCAGGGAGCAATTTGTGGGCCTGCACGCCGGTATGGTAGCGGGCTGCCTGAGGGCAGTAGGCGCAATCTTCGGGGCAGCCGCCGGTTTTTACGCTCAGCAGGGTGCACACCTGTACCTCACCAGTGGCCTGCGTTTCGGCATGGATGGCCGCTGCCTTGGTCACCAGCTCCAGCACGGGCAGGTTATAAATAGCTTTTACTTCGTCGAGGGTCCAGTCAGTCCGAATCATGGGTGGGAAAGATGTCGTGTCTAGGTTTCTGGTTGGAGAATGCTGCAAAGAACAGCCCGCGCGCAGTAAAGCTACTGCCGCGGGCTGCAAGATACATGAGAAGTGGATTTACACCGCCTCATATAGTGCGCAGCACCCGGCACGGATTGCCCACGGCTACTACCCCGGCCGGAATATCGCGCGTTACCACGCTGCCCGCCCCAATGGTGGTACCGTCGCCGATGCTCACGCCGGGCATCACTAGCACGCCCGCGCCTAGCCACACGTTGTGGCCTATAGTAATTGGTTTTGCAAACTCCCACCCAGCAATGCGGGGCGCTACCTCCACCGGATGGCCGGCCGTAGTCAACAGCACATTCGGCGCCATAAACACGTTGTCGTCAATGCTTACGGGTGCGCAGTCTAGGATGGTAAGGTTGTAGTTTGCGTAGAAATTCTGCCCTAGTCGGATGTTGTAGCCATAGTCACACCGGAAGGGGGCCTCAATGTGCGCATCGGTTTCGTAGCCGAGCAGCTCGGCCAGCACGTGCTTGTTGAGCTGCACTGGCTCCTGGTTGTAGCGGTAGCACAGCTGTTTGGCGCGCAATCGTTCGGCTACCAGCACTGGGTCGTTGGCCTGGTACAGCTCGCCGGCCAGCATTTTTTCTTTGTCGGTGGATAGCATAAAGGCTCGGCGGAGAAGTAAGGCGCCGGGGCAATATACTCGGCCTCAGGCTTACCTGTATACGCCGTTACTACCCCACTTACAGGGCCGAAGCCTCCTGCGCTGGGCTAGTGCTGCGGGCGTCGCGGGTGTTTTTCTGCACGGCAATGGCGGCAAACAAGCTCAGTACAAACGACATGGCATAAAATCCTTTTTCGCTTAGCGTGAGGCTAGCGTTCCAGAGGCCTACGGTGAGCAGGCAGATAACCAGAATAGTGGAAAACCAGCTCAGACCGTAGTAGATGCCCGTTACTGGAATGCCTTCCATCTGGTCGCGCACTGTTTTCTGCAGAGAAACCGCCGCAAACAAGCCATACATCAGAATGGTAAAGTAGTAGCCCTTCTCGTTGAGCTGCATTTGCGCGTTCCAAAGGCCAATGATGAAAGCGGAAATGCCCGCCAGCAGGGCAACCCAAGAGGCGGCAATAAAGGCGTTGGAGGGTTTGGCGTTCATAAGGGGGTAGTCGGAAAAGGTTGACAATCTCATCGGAGAACTAGTCCTCCGACAAGCCAAACATAGCGCCTACCCCGGGCTAGGTCGTATCCAAACTTTAACCGATATTAGACTTTTACTTTTTGCCAAGTAGTACTGTTTTCGATAGTTTCAAGTGCGTTGTGTTGATTCAGAAAAAAATGCTTTAAAACGCAAGAAAAGCAATATTACTCGTGTAATTCTGAATGAAGTAGGTTGGCAAAAACACGGACGCTACGTGAATTTTCAGACTTTTCACAAGGCATACTTGCCGTGTTTGTGAGATGCCTTAAACCAAAACGGGCCGCTCCTATAGGAGCGGCCCGTTTTGGTGTTAACGTTTGCCGGGGCGGCTGGCGCCGCGGGTACCACGGGTGCTGGTTTTGCCCTTCGGCGGACCAGCGGGTGCTTTCGGGCCTTTGCCAGCGGCCGCGCCTCGTGGGCGGGTGCCCGCTGGCCGGCTTGCTTTCCCAAACCCCGGGCCATCCGGCCGGACGCCCGTGGGGGGGCCGGCTTGGCGACCGGGGCCGGATGGCCACTCCGGCGTATCAGAGGGGCTAGGGGCTGCTTTCTTCGTGGCGGAACGGGCAGCAGCGCGCTTATTGGTTGGTTTTTCAATCCAGGAGCCAGCCGGCTTGGGCTTCGATGCGCGAGCCGAAGTGCCTTCGTCCTCCTTGGGCCTTGGCGCCGAAGACTGGCGGCCCGGGCGGTCGGCCCAAAACTCGGCGGAAGAGGCGCGCTTGCGGCGGCGCGGGCTGGAGCCGTTATCGGTGCCATCAGAGTCTTTGATCATCTCAAATAGTACCTTCAGCTCCTTTTCCTTTAGCTCGCGCCACTCACCCACGCCCAGGCCTTTCACGTTGATGTTCATCACGCGAATGCGCTCCAACTGCACCACCTCGTAGCCAAAGTACTCGCACATGCGCCGGATCTGGCGATTGAGGCCCTGCACCAGAATAATGCGGAAGATGTAGGGCGTTTCCTTGGTGACTTTGCACGGCTGCGTCATGACACCGCCGAGGGGCACGCCGTTGGCCATGCCTTCAATGAACAGGTCGTTGATGGGCTTATCCACCATCACGATGTACTCCTTCTCGTGCTTGTTGCCGGCCCGCAGAATCTTGTTCACAATGTCGCCATTGCTGGTGAGCAAAATCAGGCCCTGCGACTCCTTGTCGAGGCGGCCGATGGGGAAGATGCGCACCGAGTGTTTAATAGCCCGGATGATGTTATCCTTGATGCCGGTATCGGTGGTGGAGATGATGCCCGGCGGCTTGTTGTAGGCAATGTACACAGCATCTTCCTCGGCGCGCGGCTCAATGATGTTGCCGTTCACACTCACGCGGTCCTTGCTGGTTACCTGGTCGCCGATGCTGGCGCGCTTGCCATTAACCAGCACGTTGCCCTGCTCGATAAAGCGGTCGGCCTCCCGCCGGGAGCAGACGCCGCTTTCGCTGATGTATTTATTGAGACGAGTGGCCATGAGGTAAAAATGCTAAGCGAAGGGTAAAAAACAACGGCCCGCCAAAGCAGCAAGTGCCGGCGGGCCGCAAAGATACGGCAGAACAAGAGGAGAAGTACTAGGTGGCCATAGCGGCTAACACGCAGCTCGTTTATCGGGGTAATTGCAATACTAACACGAGGCGGTTAATCGACAGATAAAGCATAGAAAAGCCCGATGAGAAGTGGAGTAAATACAGCTAAGCAAATAAGCAGGGGCTTCCAGATCTTTTTGGCCGGGAAAAGCTCCTTGTTTTCTACTATTCTGTCGAAATAGGCATTTAAAGCAATACCACCACCTATGCCGAACGCTACATTGAAACCCGAACCACCAACCTGACGGCCAGGCAAAGCCGATAAGAGCACTATAGCAACTGCCACAATTCCGATAGTCCCCCATATTACTTTGCGCGCTGCATCGGGGCGCCCCACATCTCTAAAGTTCTGTGCGAGCATAAGCCCGCCAGCTATAGGACTAAACAAGAATGAAAAAATACGGATAGCCAGTGCTGAATACAAAGGCAGTTTAGTAGTTTCTACTGCTTCCACGGTATGAGGTATAAAATGGTGCAGCTAGTTCCGTCTTATTGAAAGCAGAGTTGAGGCACTCCCACAAATATGAATAGATATAATGGCATAAGAAGGGTTAGGCCCCGATAAAATACCGCTGGATGGCATCATCCAATTCTGCAGGAAGTTCGGTCCCGTCTTTAGGCTGCAGTGCTACTGTTTCACTAGCCCCTGTCGGAGCATAAACCCCACTGCTCTGGTTGAACTGCAGTTTGCCCTGCCGGAACTCCCGCTGCTGCTCTGCCCCATCCTTGTTCATAGACACAAACTCGAGCTTTTCCAGCGTGTGGCTGCTTTTGTCGAACCGGAACCAGAAGTACACTTCAGCGGGGTCGTCGCTCTGCACATCCAGGGCTTTTATTTCAAGCAGCGAAAACGCGTCGGCTTCGAGCAGGAAGAGGGTTTTGTAAGCGAAAGGCATAGTAGGAAGCGGTAAGTGGCTAGCTATTACTGGACCGGGTGATGAAGTCGTAACCGTGTTCTGTGCAATACAGCGGAAGTGTGCTCCACGTCAGGCCCTCCTGTTGGGCCAATTTGTGAGCTGCATACACGAGCTCCATGTATCTGACTATGATAAGTTGCTCGCACCAATCTCGAGCATTTTCCAGCTCATCCGAATCTAACTCAATTTCCTCGAATGCCCGTTGCAGACTTTCATATCTAGTCACTACAAAAGAGCTGTCAGCTGTATCGGCTATACTGGAACCAGACAACCATTCTGGGTCTTCGAGGCCTAGGTCTGTTGCGTAAGCGAAGCCTTCAATACACCATTCATCTGTATTGATGTCGAATTCGGTGAGTTCGAAATAAAGGGCTGCAACCGGCTCCTGATGCTCTACTACAGCTGCGTGAAACTCATCAATCCATGAGCATAAGCTGGCTGCTTGGCTGAGCAATGAATTCCCAATAATTGCATGAAAAGGCGACTCAGGAAGTGCTGAGAGCTTGTCCTCAGCAATAACAACAGCCTCTGCGAAATGCCCACGCTCAAGGTAAGGATTAATCTCTTCGGCAAAGTCAAAATTCATAGTAATGGAAGTTAGTTAGATTACCACTGAATAGTTACAACGAGCTGAATTTCTGATAAAGGCGGCCTATTGATACAGAAAGGGTTAACGTATCCGATTTTGCAATCTTAGCATCAGAGCAATACGCTGTGTACTAAATGCTATTTCTCCTCGGCCAGCCACTGCATGGCGTAGTACTGGCCGGCGCCTACAAACAAGCGTAATATGTCGTCGGTGAGGCGCAGGCCGTTGGCGCTATTGGTAATGAACAGTAGGGTTTCCTGAGTATCGGGGAAGAGCATAAAGAAGCCCCGGAAGTCGCCGTTGTCGCCCCAGTGCCAGAGGGCGGGGCCGTGGCTGGTGGTGGCCAGGCCCACACCACATGCCCAGGCAATACTGGCATCGGTGGGGCTGAGGGGGGTAGTGCACCGGTTAGCAGCATTTGTAGGGGTAGTAAGCATCTTAGCTGTGGCAGGTTGCAGCCCTTTACCCGCCAGAATGGCCTGCAGAAACCGACTATAGTCAGAAGCGGTGGTAAGCAAGCTAAAGCCGCCATTCGGCTCCGCAAACCGCTTGATTTCGGTGGGCTGTCCTGCCTTATCGTGGCCGAAAGCAGCGTTTTTATCGAAACGGGTGTGCCAAATGAAGCTGCTGTTTTTCATTTTCAGCGGTTCAAACACTTCCTGCTGCGCCAACTGCTCGAGCGTTTTTCCGGTCAGGTGCTCCAGGGTTTTCTGCAGAAACACGTAGCCCTCACCCGAGTAGCTCCAGCAACTGTCGGGCACAAACTGGAGGCGCAGCTCTGAAGTTTTCCAGCTCTCCGCCAGTGGGTATCCGGCCCAGTTGGGCAGGCCCGTGGTGTGCCCCAGCACCATGCGCGCCGTAATGCGGTTGGCGCGGGGCTCGGCTTGCAGGCGGGGGTAGGGGTAGTAGCTCAGCAGCGGCTTGTCCAGATCGAGCTTGCCTTGATCATGGAGGCGCAGGGCGGTATACGCCAGTACCACCTTGCCCAAAGAGGCTGCCTGAAAAATGGTGTTAGCATTAACGGTTTGTGTGGTGCCAGCCTTGCGCGTGCCCATGCTGAACCGCATTGTCTCGCTCTTGCGGCTGTACACGAGTTGCAGCCCCGCTACATTTTCCTTTTTGAGCAAGGCAACCAGCTCTGCCTGCTGAGCCATAGCGGCAAACGAGAATAGTAATAGTGCTAAGGTAAAAAGATGTTTCATAAGCGGTTAAAAGTATAAGAGGACTGAAATAAGGAAAGCACAATAGTAGCGGTTGCTGCGCAACAAAGGCCGATTTAGTAGCCCCTGGACAAAAAGAAAGCGGGCTGCTCTAAACTAGAGCAGCCCGCTTTCTTTTTGTCCAGGGGCTAGCAGACCTACCCGAGCGTGTGGTATACGGCCTGCACGTCGTCATCGTCCTCAAACTTCTCAATGAGGTTCATAACCTCTTCCAGCTGCTCGCCTTCCAGGTGCACGGTGGTGTTGGGTATGCGCTGGAGCTGAGCCGAAACGACGTTCAGGGCTTTTTCCTCCAAGGCTTTCTGCATCTGGCCGAAGTCGGTGAAGGCAGTTTCTACTACAATGTACTCCGTCACGTGGCCGTGCTCGTCTTCCTCCTGGTCGGCGTACACGTCTTCGGCGCCGGCATCAATCAGCTCCAGTTCCAGCTCATCGAGCTCAAGGCCTTCGGCGGCCAGCTTAAACACACCTTTGCGGGTGAAAGTGTAGTCAGAGGAGCCCGCGGTACCCAAGGCACCATTGCCGCGGTTGAAGTACATGCGCACGTTGGCTACCGTGCGGGTGGGGTTGTCGGTAGCGGTTTCAATTACCACAGCCACCCCGTGAGGCGCATAGCCTTCGTATACTACTTCCTGATAATCCTTTTCCTCGCGGGAGCTGGCGCGCTTAATGGCGGCTTCCACGCGGTCCTTGGGCATGTTTACGCCCTTGGCATTCTGCATGGCCGTGCGCAGACGGGAGTTGGTATCGGGGTTGGAGCCGGATTCTTTCACGGCCATCACGATTTCCCGGCCGATGCGGGTAAAGTCTTTGGACATCCGGTCCCAGCGCTTCATTTTGCGGCCTTTGCGGAATTCAAACGCGCGTCCCATCTATCTGTGAATTTGTGGAGTTGTGAAATAATGACTGCCTAGCCAGCACGGGTAGGGCCGGAAGGGGCTGCAAGTTAGCAGAAAGCCCGGCGGGGCGCAATGAGGCCGCCATATTGGTATGCGGGGCACCCGGTAAGTAGCTGCACTGCTCTCAGCGAACCCGAGGAAACAGCCCTATGCCTCGTCCGATTAGCCAGTCGAGCAGGCGCGCGGGCACCAGCCTAGGTACAATCCAGGCCCGAACTATGTCAGCAGCAATAGTATAACGGAGGCGCGGTCGCGGCGTTTCCAGAATCCTGACGAGGCGCCCGGCTACGTATTCGGGCGTAAGGCCGTGGGCCCGTGTGCGGTTAATAAGCTGCACGAAGCGTTGGGCTGCCCCAAAATATGGGGTGTTGTGATACGGCTCCAAATCAATACCCTTTTCCCAGATGGGAGTTTGAGTTACGCCCAGCCCAATCAGAATCATGGGGATGCCAAACAGCTGCAGTTCGCGGCGCCAAGAGGCGTTCAGGCCTTCCAGCGCGTGTTTAGTGCCCACATATGCCCCCATAAAGGGAGCGGCTACCTGCCCACTCACCGAGCCAATGTTGATGACGCGCCCCGGCTGACCCCGAAAGCCAGGACGGGCACCGAGCAAGGGCAGAAAGGCCTGCGTTACCTGAATCAGCCCCAGCACGTTTACCTCAAAATGCTGCCGCACCACGGCAATGGGTTGGTACAGCAAGGGACCACCAAACGCTACCCCGGCATTGTTGATGAGCCCTCGCAAAGGTTCTCCCTCCAGTTGGCGCTCAACTTCCTGCACAGCTTGGGCAATAGCCTCGGCATCTGTGACGTCGAAAAGCAGGGGCACGAAGGCCTCGCCCAGCTCGGTGCGCAAGCGCTCTGCATCGGCAGCAGTCCGGACGCTGCCAAAAACGCGGTAGCCCCGCTCCAGAAAAGCCCGGGTGGCGGCAAGCCCCACGCCACTTGATACGCCTGTAATCAGCAGGGCTGGGAGGGTAGATTGCATGGGGTGCAAGCTAGCAGAATTTCACTACCCCCTGCCTGAGGCCCAACCGGTTACTGTTGGCGGAGCGTGTACAGGCTCTGATTGCCGGCCGGGTACCCCAGAATGGTAAGACTCAATAGGCCGTTGCGGAGCTGAAAAGTGCCTTCATCGGTGCGCGGCTGGCCCTTTTTATCAGTATAGGTAAAGCTGATGCGGTTACCGCTAAAGGTAAAGCGGCCGTCCTGGTCGAAGGGCATGGTGCCACCGTTTACGGCCAGAGTCAGGCGTTTTTGGTAGGTGCCATCGGGGCGAAGCGTAAGCGTACCGCCGACGCCTTTAGCCGGCATGGGTGTGGGGCTGGTGCCTTTATCGAGGATAGCGTACGTGAGGTAGGTATAGGTAGTAAAGAACGAAGGCGCCAGCCGGGGTACGGCGGTGGGCGTACGCTGAGCCAGGCTTGTGAAACTGCTCAGGCTCAGGGCTCCTAATAAAAGCAAACGATACAACATGCTGCAAGGTAGCTGGTAGGCGGCAGATGTAGTACAGCATGGCCAAGCCGCTGCATATTTGGCCGTTCGGGCGGCTAGCGAAGCTCCGGTTTCCTCCTACATTTGGGGCATGCCCACCTTTCTTCGTGACCTTATTCGCCCCGCCGCCGAGCTGCCCCAGGCCGATGTGTGCCTAGTGGGACTGCCCCTTGATTTTGGAACCGTACTGGAAGGCGGCCGCGCCGGTGCCGCCGGCGCCCCCGATGCCATCCGGCGGGAGCTGCGCCGCTACCACAAAACCTACAACCTAGAACACAATGTGAGCCTGGATGCGCTGCGCATTGCCGATGCAGGCAACCTACCCCTGCGCCACTCCACCGACCACGAAGCCAACCACCAGACTATTCGGGCCGAGTTAACGCGCCTGCTGAACCAGTACCCCCGCGTGGTAGTACTAGGGGGCTCGCACGACGGAACCTACAGCACCGTGCGCGCCCTCCGCGACGCCACCGATGGCCAGCCCGTAGGCGGCATCAATCTCGATGCCCACGCCGACGTGAAAGACCGCCCCGGCATCATTAGCAGCGGTACTCCATTCGGGAAGCTGCTGCGCGAAGAAGTGCTGAGTGGGGAGCGATTCACGGAAATCGGGCTGCACTCCAACCTCAATACCAAAGAGGATATCGACTTCCTGCACCAGCAGCAGGCCACTATTGTGCCGCTGGCCCACGTGCAGCAAGACGGCATGCCCGAGTATATGCGCCGGGCCCTGCGCCGCGCCACTAGTGCTGGCCCTGCCTTCGTGAGCTTTGATATAGATGGCTGCGCCGAAGCGTACGCGCCCGCCGTATCGGCCCCCAGTGCCGATGGCTTTACGCCCCGCCAGGCCACAGAAGCGGCTTTTCTGGCCGGTAAGGAGCCGGAGGTGTTGCTGTTTGAAGTAGTAGAATTCAACCCCGTCTTCGACCGCGACAACCAAACTGCCCGCCTGGCCGCTACCATTATAACAGCGTATCTGACGGGCGTTGCTGCCGGCCTGAGCACGTAAGCAGCATCCCTTTTAGGCGTACATTTTCTGTTGGTTCCGCCAAGCCACTTTAGGTAAGTATCTACTGGTTTGCTGTAGCGTAGGGCCTAGTAATTCAGCATTTCCGGAAGGCGCAATACTTATCATAATTATACAGAACGTCATTCCGAGCGCAGTCGAGGAATCTCGCGTGCTGACGTTGAGTTACCATTACAACGCCAGCACGCGAAATTCCTCGACTGCGCTCGGAATGACAGTTACTTTGGTAAGGTTAGCCAAGTAAGATGCTTCGGTCACTGGCTTGACGCGCCACTTGCTTAGTATGTCGGTTCTGTTTTTAGCATGACGTTCGGTTGCGCTCAGTAGAGCATTCTTTCGTGACTTGTTGAACCGCGTTACTGCTAACCCTAAGAAAGCCGGGAAGATGCTGCCAACACAATTGCCGAAAGACCCTATCAAACAGAATACAGAGGCAAATAGAGACCGCCGCACCTCTCCAGCTTAAAGCGAGAAAGGTGCGGCGGTTGACTCTAGGCCTGAAGCAGACCTAGTATTCTTCTTCGTAGCGAATTACTTCCTCGGTCCGTTCGCGCTTGGGCAGGGGAGAGGTTTTCTGAGGGTAGTCGTTTTGCTTGTGCTTCTGGTAACGCTTCACGAGCAGCGCGGCTCCTACCAAAGCGCCTAAACCAGCGGCCGTAATGGCAAACTTGGTCCGGATCGGGTCGTGGGGAGCGGGCGGCAGGTAGGCCACACCGTTTTCATCGAGGCGGGCAGGGTCCTGCACATAGCGTCCTTTGGCCGGAATCTTAAACTCATCGGCTAACTTCTGCAGGCCGGCAGCGGCTTGTGGGCCCTTAATAACGGGGCCGTGTCCGCAGCCAATACCTTCAGGCTGAAGCGCGGCCAGTTTCTGCACCGACTCCTGCACCTGCTGCCAGTTGTAGTTGAACGGAGCGCCAGCAATGCTAATGCTCGGAATCTGAAGGAGCAGCTGGGGTACCGACTCGTGGTTGGCGGTTGCAAAGGCATCGGCCCCTAGTAGCGTGCGGTCGTTTTCCCGGAACAGTGCAATCTGGCCTGGCGCGTGGCCTGGCACGTGCAGAATCTGCCAGTCGGGCAGGAAGGGTGGCTCGGTATCAGCTGTGGGCAGCGGCTGTACAAAGTCGCTGAACTGGAAAGACTGGGGCGGGAAAAACCGGCTTACAAACGCCAAGGAGCCGCCACCAGCCACGGTTGGGTCGGCGGGTGGGTATACGGCGCGGGCCGTCAGGAAGGGCATTTCAAGAGGGTGAGCCAGCACCGGAACTTTCCAGTGCTCAGCCAGCGCCTGCACCGAGCCCGAGTGGTCCATGTGGCCGTGCGTGAGGATGATGGCCTCAGGGTGCGTGCCAGGATAGAAAATCTTGTCGGCGGCGGCAATAATATCCTTTTCGGAGCCGGGCAAACCGGTATCAACCAACACCCAGCCGCCGGCCGAGCCGGTTTCCACAAAGTATACGTTAACAAATCGTTGGATCGAGAGCTGGTGAACCCCAGCAGCAACCTTTTCCATAAGTTCAAGAGTAGGTGAAACGATACTACAGCAATACGGGCACCACAGCAATTAGGTAGCGGAAACGGCCGGGTAATGGCTCAAATGCCTGAATTCTACTGTTCAGCTACTACATTACAGCGTCATAAAAACAAAAAGCCCCAGCCGACGAATCGGCTGGGGCTTTTTAAATCTGAATAGACTAGTACCTGGTTTACTAGGCCAGCGCTTCACGCAAAGCCTGCAACACGGTGGCTACCCCAGCTTCAGCGCCAGCGGAGCCGAGGTGCACGCGCAGGGTGCGGCGGTTGTAGTTGTGCAGGGCCTGCAGGTCGCCGGCAGCTTGGGCGTTCTGGAAGGTGCCGAAGGTATAGGGGCGGCCGGGCAGGGGCAGGTCTTGGGCGTGGTCGGTGGTGAGCTGCAGGAACAGGCCAGCATCGGGCCCGCCTTTGTGGTACTGGCCCGTGGAGTGCAGGAAGCGGGGGCCGTAGCCAGAGGCCGTGGCAATGTGCAACTGCTGCTGTACTAGGCTGCGCAGGTCTTGCAACTCCTCGTTTAGTGCCGGAGTTTCCTGCAGGTAGGCTTGAATGCACAGGAAATTGCCGGGCTCCGACTGGTTAAAGAAGGCGCGCAGCACCTCGGTCGCCGAGCCGCCCGAAACGCTGGTATAGTAGGCAATGCCGTTTTCCTCCAGCACCGGAGCGGTGCCTTCGGGCAAGGCGCCTTTCTCTACTACCACTTTCATCAGCTGGTCGGTAGCGGTTTTGGCGGCCTGCACGTTGGGCTGGTCGAAGGGGTTGATTTCGAGCACGGCGCTAGCTACGGCCGTAGCTACTTCCCAGCGGAAAAACTCCTGGCCCAAGTCCAGCGGGTTGTTCATCAGGATGGTAATCACGGGGTGGCCGGCGGCTTGCAGGGCGGCTACTTTGCTACGGTTGGCTTCGTCGGGCTGGCTAGTGTACCCGATGTACACAAACACGCGGTCGGAGCCGTACACCTCGGGGCCGTTGAGCGGGTCGCCGGCCAGGGGCAGAATGCCTTTGTTTTCTTTGCCAGTGCTTTCGGCAATCAGCTGCTCCAGCCACAGGCCCAGGTCGGTGAGGTTATCGGGTACTACCAGCGTGAGCTTGTCGCGGCCTTGCTGGGCCAGTACGCCTAGGGCCACCCCAAGCTCTAAGCCGGGGTTATGCTCCACCTCGCCATCGGCGCCGCAGGCGCGCATCATGTTAATAGAGCGCTCCAGCAGGGTTTTGATGTCGATGCCATAGAGTGCGGCGGGAACCAGCCCGAAGTAGGAGAGAGCCGAGAAGCGGCCGCCTACCTCAGCAAAGTTCAGGAAGATGCGGCGGTAACCTTCGGCCGTGGCCTGGGTCACGAACTTGGAGCCGGGGTCCGTGATAGCCACGAAGTTTTCGCCGGCTTTGTCGCCTTTCAGCTCTTTCAGGCGGGCATAGAAATAATCGCCGAAGGCCAGCGGCTCGGCCGTAGTGCCCGATTTGCTGGCTACCACAAACAGCGTTTCGGACAGGGGTACTGCTTCTTCAATCTCGCGCACCGAGCCCGGGTTGGTGGTATCCAGCACCGAGAGGGGGAGGCCGTTGGCGCCTTTCTCAAACGCCTGCTTGAACACAATCGGGGTCATGGTGCTGCCGCCCATTCCCATTACTACCACGTGCTTGAAGCCGGCTGCCTTCACCTCCTGGGCAAACTCCTCGATTTCAGAAACGCGGGGCAGCATGGTTTCGGCTACCCGGAGCCAGCCCATAAAGCTGCGCAGGCTCTGCTGGGCTTCGGCGTCCTGCACCCACAGGTCGGCTTGCTTTTGCCAGAATCCGGCGGTGAAGTTGCGGGCGTTGAACTCCTGCAGTTTAGCGGTGATATCGGCCTGGTACGAGCCCAGTTGCAGGGTCATGGCGGGGATGTTCAAAGTAGGTTGGCTCATGCGGGTATAGTTCGCGAGGTGTCAGTAGAAATGCAGTTTTCAGGGGGGCAACTTACATACGGCCCCGCCGAAAAGAAAACGGCACAGCAGCCAACAGCTAAAGCTGTGCTGCCGGGCAAAGGTAGAAAAGTAGCCAAAATTGCCTCGTTTTAGCTGTAACTGCTGGTCTGGATTAGGGATTGGGCGTTGGCAAGAGCAGCAGTACTAGGCTCCCGGAAAGGCCAAAGTGGTTGGACTGCCGCTTGATAAAAGGGCATCTTAAGATCTGGCGAAGGATATTTGCAGCTGATGACGAACCTTGCCGAACCTCTTGCCCCTGTAAACCGCTACCCCTCAGCACCCACCGGAATTCGCTTGCTGCGCCTGAAACTGCGGGTGCAGGCGGCGGTATCAACAGAGTGGGCATTCGGGGCGGCCTGGAAGCTGTTTACGACGCCGCGCCGCTTGCCCGAAAAAAAATGGGAAGCGGCGGCGCTTGCTGATGCCCGTCAGTTTTGGGTGCCCACCAAGCGGGGTAATATAGCGGCCTACGAGTGGAACCCCACTGGTACGCGCACCGTGCTGCTGGTGCACGGCTGGGAGCACCGGGCCAGCTTTTGGGGCTTTATGGCGCGCGGGCTGGTAGCGAGCGGCTTTCGGGTGGTAGCCCTGGATGGGCCGGCCCACGGCGCTTCGTATGGTTCGCGCACTACCCTGCCTTCCTTTGCGTATGCCGTAGAGGCGGTGGCCGATACTTTAGGCGAAGTGTATGGGGTAGTAGCGCATTCGCTGGGCGGGGCCGCTACGGCGGGTATTCCGGTTCGGTTCAACAAAGCTACTTCCGGGCGCCTGGAGCGGCTGGTGCTGCTGAGTGTGCCGGCCAGCACTACCGCAGTAGCCCAACGCTTTGCGCAGCTATTGCAGCTGCCAGCGGCTGTAGTGCGCCGCATGAACCGCTATGTGCAGGAGCAGAACGGCCGCGACGCCGAGAGCTTCAGCCTTGTGCAAACTGGCCGCAACTTCCCCGCCGACCGCGCGCTGCTCATTCATGACACCGACGACGAGAGCATCCCGTTCACCGAAGCGCAGGAGCTAGCCGCCAGCTGGCCCGGGCTCGACTTTCGTGCTACCTCCGGCCACGGCCACAACCGCATCATGCGCGACCCGGATATAATTAAGCAGGTAACCGATTTTTTAGCCTAATTAGCAGCACCACTCCCTCACACAAGCTGCCTGCATGACCAACCCTGAATACGATGCCGTGGTAGTAGGCTCCGGACCAAATGGGCTGGCCGCAGCCATTGTCTTGCGGCAGGCGGGGTTATCGGTGCTGTTGATTGAGGGGAAAGATACGCTGGGCGGAGGACTGCGTACGGCCGAGCTCACGTTGCCCGGCTTTCACCACGACATCTGTTCGGCCATTCATCCGCTGGCCGCCGCCTCGCCTTTTTTTCAGACGCTGCCCTTAGCTCAGTATGGCCTGGAGTACCTCACGCCCCTAGTAGCCGCCGCGCATCCCTTCGATGATGGCACTGCCGCGGCAGTTACTATGTCGCTGCCCGATACGGCGCGGCGACTTGGAATGGATGCGCGTGCGTACGAGCAGTTGCTGGCGCCCCTGGTGGCACAGTGGCCCAGCATTGCGAACGACGTGCTGGCGCCGCTACAGTTTCCGAAGCATCCGCTACATATGGCCCGGTTTGGCTTGCCCGCCCTACTGCCTGCCACAGCGCTTACCCACTATTTCCAGACGAAGGAGGCGCGCGGATTGTTTGCCGGCATGGCGGCTCACGCCATCCAGCCGCTTTCCAACCTTACCACTTCCGCCATTGGGCTGGTGCTCCTGATTGCCGCCCACCGCCAGGGCTGGCCGCTGCCCAAAGGTGGCTCGCAGCGCATTGCTGATGCGCTGGTGGCTCACTTTACGGCCCTGGGCGGCCACATTGAAACCGGCACCTTCATTACTTCCCTGAGCCAGCTACCCAAAGCGCGCGCCGTGCTCCTAGACGTGACGCCGGCCCAGCTGCTGCAGATTGCCGGGCATAGCCTTTCTACCATCTATCAGTGGCAGTTGCGGCGCTACCGCTACGGCATGGGCGTGTATAAAATTGATTGGGCCCTGGATGGCCCAATTCCGTTTACGGCGCCTGAATGCCGGCAAGCGGGCACGGTGCATCTAGGCAATACGCTGGAAGAAATTGCGGCCAGCGAAAAAGCTGCTGCGCAGGGCCAGCACCCAGAAAAGCCATTTGTACTGCTGGCCCAGCAAAGCCTCCTAGATGCGAGCCGCGCCCCGGCGGGTAAGCATACCGCCTGGGCCTACTGCCACGTTCCGAATGGCTCCCGCCAGAACATGACGGCAGCAATTGAGCAGCAGGTAGAGCGTTTCGCCCCTGGTTTCCGGGAACGAATTATTG
This sequence comes from Hymenobacter seoulensis, assembly GCF_054780535.1. Lineage (NCBI taxonomy): Bacteria > Pseudomonadati > Bacteroidota > Cytophagia > Cytophagales > Hymenobacteraceae > Hymenobacter > Hymenobacter seoulensis. The sequence goes on along the minus strand of NZ_BAAGWD010000003.1, from coordinate 232,989 downwards.
GCCGCCATACTTTCGATACGGCACAAATGCAGGCCCACAACCCCAATTACGTGGGCGGCGATATTAACGGGGGGCTGCTGGATATTACGCAGCTTTTCACGCGGCCGGCTTTGCGCGCTTCGCCTTATCGTACCTCCAAGCCGGGGCTGTACCTCTGTTCCTCGTCCACGCCTCCCGGTGGCGGCGTACATGGTATGTGCGGCTATCACGCCGCCCGCCGCGCGTTGCGTGACGTGTTCGGGCTAGCAGCTTCGCCCTTGTACAAAGGTCGGTGATCAGGCAGAACCGGTTTGAGGCAACTTAGCACCTAGGCGCAAGCCCTGGCTAGGGTTGCTAGTGGTCTAAATCGTTTCGTGGCCCTCGGCGGCCAGGCCGCGCAGTACTTCGCGCAAGCCTTGGGGTTCCTGAATCAATTGGTGCACGTGGGCCAGGTAGTCGGCTTCGGCGCGCAGGTGGCGCTTCAGCTGGCGAATTTCCTGCTCCCGCTTTTTGCCGGTACTCCCGAAGAAGCCATTATCCCCGAACTTCAGCTCATTCAACTGCTTTTTAAGGTCGGTTTGTTGCTGCAGCAGGGCTAGCGTGTAGCGGGTCAGCACGTCGTCATCGGCGGCGTTGGCCGGGCCCGATTCGGAGAGCAATTGCAGCAGCGTATAGAGGTCGTTAGTTTCGTAGGCTTCCGTGATGCGCTGCATCAATACGGTTTTCTGTTGCTGCACGGCCGTGTCGCGAACCAGATCGGGGTGGTGAATGCGGGCCAGCTGCCGGTACAGGGTTTTGGTGTTTGAGAGCAGCTGCTGCTCTTGGGCTTTGGCTTGCTCTGCGGCGCTATCCTGGGCTTTTTGGGCTTTGCTTTTGCGGCGGGCTCGGGCCGCTGCAGCAGCCTGCTCGTGGGGCGGCAGGTTGGGGTCGATGTCGGGGCTAGGGCTAGGCGCGGCGAGCTCTTCGGCATCATCATCTTCCTCTACGCGGCGCCGCGGCGCGTATTTGCGCAAAATATCGGCGGCGTCTTCGCCAAACCGGTTTTGCAAGGCCCGCGCATTCCCAACAATAACGTCCTGAATCTGGCGGTGCTCCAGGCGGCTGAAGAAGTCGAAAAGGAGCGCTTCCTCCAGCGGGCCGAACAACGCACGACGGGCCTCAACGACCATTGCGGCCGCCGGGCCTACCTGCTGCCAGTAGCGGCGGCGGGCTTCCGCTTGCTCGGCCTGTAGTTCCTGCAGCCGCTGCCGTAAGCCTTCAACCTGCTCTACCGCCGCCCGAAAGGCTTGCTGGGCCGGACTGCCAGGCGCGGGGGCGGCGGCCGGAACGGGGAGGGAGTTAGCGGCAGGTAGGTCAGTGAAGGGGTTGTGCAAATCCATGCGGCAAAGGTACGAGCCTGGCGCGGTGCCTGCTGCTAGGGGGCCGTTAGCCATACAGCTCATAGGCCACCCGAAAAGTATTGCAGTGAGCATCTACAATGTCGCGGAGCTGCTCGGAGTAGCCGCCGCCCATGCTCACGGCTACGGGTAGGCTTTGCTGGCGGCAGAGGCCTAGTACGTAGGCATCGCGCGCTTGGCAGCCGGCTTGTGTTAGGGCCAGCTTGCCCAGCTTGTCGGTTGCCAGCACATCTACACCGGCCTGAAAAAAGACAAAATCAGGCTTTACCTGCTCTAGCAGCCTAGGCAGCGTTTCCTGCAAAATACCCAGATACGTTGCATCATCGGTGCCGAGGTCCAGCGCCACATCCAGGTCCGACTGTTCTTTGCGCAAGGGGTAATTGGCGCCCGCGTGCATGGAAAAGGTGAACACACGTGGCTCGCCCTGGAAAATGCTGGCGGTTCCATCGCCTTGGTGCACGTCCAGGTCTACTACCAGCACTTGGCGGGCCAAGCCGTGGTGGAGCAAGTGGGCCGCCGCAATGGCAATGTCGTTGAGCACGCAAAACCCCTCGCCCCGGTCTCGGAAAGCATGGTGTGTGCCGCCCGCTAAGCTCAGGCCAATGCCATCCTGCAGCGCCCGCCTTGCCGATTCCAGCGTGCCGGCCGAGCTGCTCAGGGAACGGCGCACTAGCTCGGTACTTTGCGGCAACCCCAGTCGGCGCACTTCTGCTGCAGACAGTTGCAAGTCGCGCACCCGGTGCCAATACTCCACTGCATGCACTCGCAGAATATCGTCTTCGGGACAGAGGCCGGGGTCATAAAAATCCTCAATGGGGGCAATGCCCTGCCACAACAGCTGTTCCCGAATCAGGGCGTATTTGGCAATGGGGAAGCGGTGGCCGGCGGGCAGCTGAATACTATAACGGTCGGAAGTAGCGAGGCAGGGCATGCGGGAGAAAGCACAGAAACAGATAAGATGAGCCGGGGTTCTTCAACTTTTTTTCACCCAAAACGCATTTTTTTCTCAAACGGAAACAGCCGATGAAAAGAGGAGAGTCGTCTGGATTAACCGGCAATTGGTAGAGGTAAGGCGAGGGGAGCAGCCCGCCTGAAATACGTTTGTAGGGCCGGGAGGGCCTTTTCGGCTGCAACCTGCTGCGGGTGCTTAGTGCTCTACCCCGCAAACAACAACTACCATACGTATGAACTATCCCCGTGTCCTGCTCTGGCTGCTGCTGGCGCTCACCTGGAATCTAACCTCTTGCTCCTCCGATGATGAGGACCCCACCGATGAAGTGCTGGGCACCTGGACCAGCCGCTCGCAGTTTGAGGGGCTAGCCCGCAACTCGGCCGTTAGCTTCACCCTTGATGGCAAGGCCTACGTGGGCCTGGGCACCGATGGCGTGGAGAAGTTCCAGGACTTTTGGGAGTACACTCCGGCCACCAACACCTGGCGCCAGATTGCTGATTTTCCGGGGGTAGCGCGGTTTCAGGCGGTGGCTTTTACGGCCGGCGGCAAAGGCTACGTGGGCACTGGCACCGATGGCGTGAACAAGCTCAAAGACTTTTGGGAGTATAACCCCGCTACCAACAAATGGACGCAAAAGGCTGACTTTGCCGGCTCAGCCCGCTATGGCGCCGTGGCACTCACCATTCAGGAGAAAGGCTACGTGGGTACTGGCTACGATGGCAACTTCAAAAAGGACTTCTGGCAGTACGACCCCGCCACCGACCAATGGACGCAAAAGCCCAGCTTTGGAGGAAACAAACGCATTGGAGCCGTGGCTTTCACGCTCTCAGACAAGGGCTACATCCTGACGGGCTCCGATAATGGCCTGACCCTGTCGGATGTATGGTCGTATACCCCCGCCACGGAGCAATGGACGGAGCATCGTACCCTCACGGCCAACACCGACGAGGACTACGACTACAGCAACGTGCCCCGCACCAACGCCGTGAGCTTTGTCATCCATAACCTGGGCTACGTGGCCTTGGGCAACAGCGGCGGCTACCTGACCTCGTGCTGGGTATATGACCCAACGGCGGACACCTGGGCCCTGAAAACAGGCTTTAGCGGCTCGGCGCGTATGCAATCGGTGGGCTTTGGGCTGGGCAGCAAAGGCTATGTGGGCCTAGGCACCACCGGCAGTACCCGCCTCGATGACTTTTGGGAGCTAGACCCCACCGCCACCGATGAGTAACGGACGCCAAGAACCGGAGCGGTGGCTCTTCGGGGCAGCCGCCCGCTTGGTTGCGCTGCTACTGCTGCCGAGTTTGCTGAGTAGCTGCGAAACCACTTCTGACCTGGGCGCTGAATTGTCAGTAGACCCCGTTTCGGGCACGGTCTACGTGGATACGTTCACGGTCCGGACATCCACGGTACTCATCGATTCGGTGGAGACTTCCTCCAGCAACTACCTGCTGGTGGGCCAGTACACCGATGCGCGACTAGGCACCATTACGGCCCGCAGCTATGTGCGGCTAGGGCTAGGTAGCGGTGCTTTCATGCCCGATGTAACGGCGCAGTACGACTCACTAACCCTAACGCTTCCCACCGATACGTACCGCTACGGCGATACTACCCACCTGCAGCATGTGCAGGTACATCAACTTAAGGATGCCATCCGGCCGGCTCAAAAATATTACAGCATCAGCGCGCTGCCTTATAATGCTACGCCACTGGGTATGCACGCGTTTTTGCCGAAATCGGGGCTTGGCTCCTTGCGGTTTCGCCTCTCCAATGCCCTAGGGCAACAACTGTTGCAAGCCGGAATCCGAAGGCAGATTTCTAGCGATGCTGAGCTGGAAGCCTTGTTGCCGGGGCTGGTGCTGGCCCCCGCCTCAGCTGATAATGCTGCTTTGGTGCGCTTTCTGGCTACCTCCACTGACTTGGTGTTGCAACTGCACTACCATCTTCCGGCAGCGCCCACAGAGGCCGTGAGTTATAGCTTCACGGCCCTGAGCGGTGAGCGACATTTCTACCAGTTGCAGGCTGACCGCCGCAGTACGCTGCTGAGCACGCTTTCGGCTTCCCGCCAAAGCATACCTAGTACCCTAACGGCCGCGGAAACCTACGTGCAAGGCGGGCTGGGGCTGCAAACCAAAGTTGAAATTCCATACCTGCTCAACCTTAATATGCTGGGCCGTACTTGGGTAATCAATGGTGCTACCCTCACGCTGGAAACGGTAAACGGCAGCGAAAACCACCTGCTACCTGCGCCCAGCACCTTAACTGCCCAAACCACCAACCGCGCCAACCAACCCGGCATGTACCTGGCTGGGCCAGATGGCACGCAGTTACTAGGGTCCTATTCAGTCGGAACCTCACCGCGCACCAATCTGGAGCAGGGCAGCTATACCTTCGCGCTTCAGCCGTACCTCGAGGCCTTATTGAAACGAGAAGTAGCCAACGAAGGCATTCTGCTAGCCCCCAACTCCCTCGACACGCCTGAACGCGTGGTGCTCGGCTGCTCTGGTCATGCCACCAATCCTATTCGCCTGGGGCTCTACCTAACGCGAGTACAGTAGCAAGCACACACAACTTCCGCCGACAGAGGAAAAGCAGGTGCCTGTAAGCCTACTTTCCCTCTGTCGGCGGAAGTGCTTGGTGGGTTGAGCCTCAGTGAGGGGCTAGTGCATGTTGCGTTCCTCGATCAGCTTATGAAACGCATCGGCATACGAGTCGCCAATGGGAATAATGGTTTCGCCCATGTAGATGCGGTTTTTGCGGATGGAGTCGATGTGGGCCAGCGCCACGATATAGGAGCGGTGCACGCGCACAAAATCCTGCGACGGTAAGCGGTCCTCGAACGCCTTCAGGGAATTGAGCGTGAGAATGGGCTTGCCGCTGGCGTATATCTTGATATAGTCTTTTAAACCTTCCAGATAGCGAATATCGCGCAGATTCAGGCGCTGTGTGTGATAGTCGGCCTTCACGAAGATGTAGTCTTCGGCTGGTGGAGCCGGAGCCGGCGGAGCGGGCAGGCTGGCCGCCGGTTCGGCAGGTTTAGGGGCTAGTCGGTCTTGGGCCTTCTGGGCTGCCTTCACAAACCGCTCAAACGCAATGGGCTTTACTAGGTAGTCAACGGCATTCAGGTTAAAGCCTTCCAGCGCGTATGACTCATAGGCCGTTGTGAAAATAACCAGGGCCTGGGGCTGCATACTGCGCACAAACTCTATTCCCGTCAGGTCAGGCATCTGGATGTCCAGAAACAACACATCTACGGGTTCTTGCTGCAGTACCGTCATGGCTTCTAGGGCGCTGCGGCAGGTGCCTGCCAGTTCCAAAAAGGGCACACGCTCCACATAACTGGTTAGCAGGCGCAGGGCTAAGGGTTCATCATCAACTAGCAGGCACCGGAGCATAGGCCAAGGTTAAGATCAGTTCTACCATAAATTCAGTGGAGGTTTGTGCAATGGTCAGGTGGTGGCGCCCGTCAGGGTACAGCAGGTTTAGGCGCTGGCGCACATTCGGCAATCCTATGCCCGAGTTTGGATCGTGGGTGCCGGAAACCGGAAATAAGGAGTTCTGGACGGTAAACAAGAGCTGCTGATTTTGCACTGCCAAGTGTACGGCAATACGAGAGAAATGCTGGGAGCTGATGCCGTGCTTAAATGCGTTTTCCACGAACGGAATCAGCAGCATGGGCTCAATCAGGTGGCCCTCCAGCGGGCCATCTATGGTTAGCTGAATATTCACCTGGTCGGGGTCGAGGCGCAGGCGCTGCAGGTCCATATAGTTGCGCAGGTAGTCTACCTCGCGCCCCAGCGGTACGCGCGCCGCCTCTGACTCATAGAGCATGTAGCGCATCAGGTGCGAGAGCTGCATAATGGCTTCGGGCGTGTCGTCGGATTTCAGGTGCGCTAGGGTGTAAATGTTGTTGAGGGTATTGAACAGAAAGTGCGGGCTAACCTGCGACTTCAGGAACGCCAGCTCAGCTGTAAGGTGCTTGTTCTCCAGTTCGCGCCGGGCCCTCTCTGTTTCAAACCATTCGCTGGTAATGCGCATGCCGCTGCTCACAATCCAGGCCAGCACCCCAATCAGCCACAGTCCCCGCGGCGGGCGAGAGAAATGCTCGCCCGAAGGAGGAGGCCCGGGCGGCGGCCCTAGGTGGTGGGGCCCCGTTGGGTGCAGCAGGCCGGTCATATGCAGCAGCATCGGCAGATACACCAGCCCGAGCAGGCCTAGCGCTACCAGGAAATACAACGCAAACCGCTTCCGGGCAAAAAGGCGCGGTATCAGAACGTAATAATTCAGGTAGAAGTACCCGGCCAGCGTGAGTGGCAACAGCAAGCTGCCCAACCGAAAGGGGGGAGGGTTGCTGGAAAGCAAGCGTGGCAGGGTGGCCACTGCTATCCAGGCGGTAACGTGCACAATCACATGGAGCACCTGCCGCCAGCGGGTTCGGGGCTGAGAAAGATTCATGAAATCGAAATGCTATGGGCCGCGCCCCGAAGAAAACGGGTTTGCGCTCCTGTGAGGCCTAGTAAAAAGGAAGTTGCTAAGAGCTTTTCCATCAGGCAGGAAAAATAGTAGAAAGGTATAGAGGCTGTTGGCTCATCGGCAGCAAGTACTCGTGCAAACGTAGTTCCTGCCTGCGGGAAGGTCCCCAAAACATCTGCCAACCGGCCCATTCCCTCGACGCGGCACTCGGTCCGGGCTCGGTTTCTTGCCATAGCTACCCTAGTGCCTAGCGGTGGCAGCACCGCGGAACAGCCCTGCCGGAATGCACAAACCTTTCGGAGGTAAAGGCAGCTACCTCCGGTAATGAAGTGGTTACTCACAAGCTCTACCTCAGGTTTGTGTAATGCCGGGAGAGCAGCACCTTGCCGAGCAGATAACAGAATAATTTGTTTGGTATTTGTTGTGATTTTACCAACCTTACTAACCGATTCTCAGGTCGAAAACAAAAAACCGCATTTCCTGCTTAAAAACCCGGTTCACCATTCCCTGAGTAATTCATCACCTTTTTCACAACGCCTTTTTTTTTGAATCTGTACACAAACGATTGTGGAATTTTTACTACACACAAACGATTGTGTTAATCTCACCTCAATTCCCACACTATTCATGAAAAAGCCTGTACCCAGAATGCGCCGGCTAACTGTTCCGGCTCTGCTTTGCTGCCTTCCTCTGCAGCCTGCTTTGGCAGAAATTGCGGGGACGCCTGTAGCCGTTCGGGCCACTGAAGTAGCCCAGCCCGACGTTACCGTAACGGGCCGGGTAGTAGATGAAAAGGGCGCTGGTATTCCCGGCGTCAACGTCATTGTAAAAGGCACTACCACCGGCACCCAAACAGATGCCGACGGGCGTTACTCCCTGACGGCTCCTGATAATGCTACGCTGCTCTTCTCTTTTGTAGGCTACACGGCACAGGAAGTGCCCGTAAGCGGCCGTACTTCTGTAAACGTGTCGTTGGCCCCCGATAGCCGCGCGCTGTCAGAGGTAGTGGTAGTAGGTTACCTGACCGAAAACCGCCAGAACGTAAGTAGCGCCGTAAGCAGCCTCGATGTAAAGGAAGCCAATAAAGCTCCGGTAGCTACCGCTACCCAGGCCCTGCAGGGCCGCCTGCCGGGCGTGCAGGTAACGGGTTCCGGCGGTCCTGGTGCTGCTCCTATCATCAACATCCGGGGCATTGGTACGCTCGGCAACGCCAGCAGCGCCCCGCTGTACGTGATTGACGGGTTGTGGACGGATAACATCCGCGACCTGAACCCGAACGACATCGAGAGCCTCACTATCCTGAAAGACGCTTCCTCAACGGCCGTGTACGGCTCGCGGGGTGCCAACGGGGTAGTGCAGATTACCACAAAAAAAGGCCGTGCCGGTACGCCTTCCATCAGCTTCAACGGCTACCGCGGCTTCGACCAGGTATACAAACAGTATAACCTCACCAACGCCAGCGAGTGGGCTGACCGGGCAGTGGGCGCCTATGCCAACGCCGGCCTCGACCCCCTAAACGCGGGCCAGAACAGCTTGGCCGGCGCCGTGAAAGGCCCGGGCGGAGCGTTCAACCCTAACGTGGACACCGACTGGCAGAAAGAGTTCTTCCAGACCGGCGTAATCGAAGATTACAACCTCTCGTTTTCGGGCGGCTCAACGGGCGAGAAAACGGCTACCAACTTCTTGGTTTCGGGCGAATACTTCCACCAGGAAGGCATTGTAAAAGGTCCTGATTTCAAGCGCTATAGCCTGCGCGTGAACTCGGGCCTGACCCGGGGCCGGTTGAAGTTTCAGGAAAACGTGCAGTTTACGCACCTGAATACGACTCTGCTCAATGGCGCGCCGTTCATTGACGTGCTGATCATGATTCCGAGCATTCCGGTGTACGATCCGGCCAACAAAGGCGGATTTGGTACGGGCTCGCCTATCCTGAATACGTTTGCTACCAACCCCATCGGGGCCCAGCAGCTGCTGCGCCGCACCCAGAACGACAACCGCCTGGCCGGTAACGTAAGTGCCGACTTCTCCATCTTCGATTTCCTGACGTACCGCCTGAATCTGGCCATGGATGGCCACACGTACAGCAACGCCGATGCCCAAAAGTCTGGTATTCTGCGTCAGAACACCGAAATCAATACTTCCTCGCTCAACGAGTTCCTGGGCTACGATGTGTTCTTGCTGGCGGAGAACACGCTGAACTTCAACAAAACCTTCGGCGACCACACCATCAATGCCCTAGGTGGCTACTCCGAGCAAAGCTATCGACAGCACAACATACAAGCTGGAGCTCAAGGCTTTACCAGTTCGCCTCAGTACTATTTTGAACTAGGCGCTGGTTCCGAGAAGGGCATTATTGGGGGCGGTAGTGCTCGCTACACCAAGCGCTCATTCTTCGCACAGGCTACTTACGACTACAAAAACCGTTATCTGCTCTCTATCAGCGGCCGGCGCGATGGCTCATCTCGGTTCACGGAGCAAAACCGGTGGGGTAATTTTGCCGCCGCTTCCGTAGGATGGCGGATCAGTGAGGAAGACTTCTTCAAGGATGCGTTGCCCGCGGTTAACAATCTGAAGCTGCGCGCCAGCTATGGGGCTAATGGCAATGATGCCTTGAACGATAACTACCTCACGGCGGCAACAATTGGCCAGAACGTGAACTATGTCATTGGTACGGGCCAAACCATTGTGAACGGCGCTACGCAGTTGGCACTGAACAGCCCTAATATAAAGTGGGAAGAACGCTACACCAAGAACATCGGTCTCGACCTGGGTCTGCTTGAAAACCGATTCAGCCTGTCGACTGACTACTACATCTCGCAAACCCGTAATGCCCTAGCCCCCGTGCAGGTACTAACCTACCTAGGTCACTTCGGGCGGGATCTGTTCCAGAACGCTGGCGACATTGAAAACCGGGGTTTTGAACTAGCCCTGGGCTACCACGAAAACCGCAACGCCTTCACCTACGGCGCTGATTTCACGCTGACAACCGTAAAAAACAAGATTACGGCCGTGCCCGTGGAAGGTCAGACTTTTGGTGGTGGCGAAGGCGTAACCCGCTCGCAGCTGGGTACTTCGCTGGGTGAGTTCTTCCTGATTCCGTTCGACGGTATTTTCCAGTCGGATAGTGAAGCCGAGAACTACAAGAGCTCCAATGGTACCATTATTCAGCCCTACGCCTCGGCTGGTGATGTGCGCTACCGCGACGTAAACGACGACGGTCGCATCGACAACGCCGACCGCGTGTTTGCCGGCAAATCCATCCCGAACTTGGTAATGGGCCTGAACCTGACGGCGGCCTACAAAGGCTTCGATCTGTCGGTGTTCCTGAACTCGGCCAGCGGCAACAAAGTCTATAACCAAGCCCGCCGCGACCTGGAAAGCTACAACGGCCCCAACAACTACAATGCCGACGTAACGCCCTGGACGCCTGAAAATCCTTCTACTACCACGCCGCGCCTGTTGCAGGGTGGGGGCCTCGGAGATTTGGGTTTGGCCGCGTCTTCCAACGCCATGTTCAACACCACGCGCTGGCTCGAGGACGGCTCCTACATGCGGTTGCGCAACATTCAGCTAGGCTACACGCTGCCCAAATCCCTGACCAACCGCATGTCGGGCCTGGGGGCTGTGCGCCTGTACGTTACGGGCCGCAACGTGTTTACCATCACCGATTACACGGGCTTCGATCCGGAAATCACAGGAACCGGCTTCTATAGCCGCGGCGTCGATGTAAGCTCTTACCCCAACGTGCGCAGCTTCACTGGCGGCCTGCAGGTAAACTTCTAGATCAGGACTGAGCGACGGACTTCGGTAAGCCGCTCTAACTCAAAACGTCTTCTCTTCTCTGACATGAAATCAAATAAGATAGCAACCCTGCTGCTGGCAGGAAGCCTTTTAGTAGCTACCGGCTGCGAAAAAGATTTGCTCGATCAAACCAACCCCAACGCTCCGACTACCGACTCATTCTGGAAAACCCAGGATGATGCCATTAAGGGCGTATATGCCTGCTACTCCGGCCTGCAGCAGTTTGCCTGCTACTACCGCAGCTGGCACTTTATGGCGCACCGCTCCGATGAGTCGTACAGCCAGAGCCCCTTCGTGGAATTGGCCAACTTCACGCGCTTCGTCACCCCCGACAATAACTTCTTTATCTCTTCCTTCGCCTGGAACGACTATTACCGCACCATCTACCGTACGAACCAGGTAATTACCAACGTACCCAACATTCAGATGGACGAAACCATCCGGAAGCGTTTGGTAGCGGAAGCTCGGTTTGTACGGGCGCTGTCGTACTTCGACCTGGTATACTTTTTCGGCAACGTGCCCCTGATTACGGTAGAGCCTACGGTAGCCACCCGGGCGCCCCAGGCAACTGTTGCCCAGGGCGAAGCCCAGATTATTGCTGACCTAGTAGCCGCTATTCCGGACCTGCCGCTTTCCTATGGCGACGCGGAAAAAGGCCGGGCTACGAAAGGTGCGGCGCAGGCTTTGCTGGCTAAAGTGTACATGCAGCAGCGTAAGTGGGCCGATGCCTCGGCGCTGTTCACGCAAATCATTGGCTCAGGCCAGTACTCGCTGGTAAGCAACTACCTCGATAACTTCACCGACAATAACGAGAACAACTCGGAGTCGGTGTTTGAAGTGCAGTTTACGGGTGCGGTGCTGGAAGTAGGGCAGGGGCAGGACAATGCCTCCGCTTCGGAAAGTCACGACCGTCCGAACTTCTTCGGCCCTCCCGGCCCCACGTTTGCCGACGTACAGCCCCGCCGCTGGCTGCTGGATGAGTACAAAGACTCGACGGTGGCATTTGTTCCCGGCAGCACCACGCGTCACCGCATTGACCCCCGCCGCGACATCAGCATTATTCATGCGGGCAACCCCGATAAGTTCTACGGCAAAACCTTTGCTGAGTGGAACTGGAACCCCAATCAGCAGTACTGGCGCAAGTATCTCAACGACCGTACCCGCGTCAATGAGAACTTCACGTCCGGCATCAACCACCGCGTAATCCGCTATGCCGATGTGCTGCTGATGCAGGCCGAAGCCCTCATTGAAATGGGGCAGCCAGCTGATGCGCTGCCTCTGATCAACCAGGTGCGTACGCGTCAGTCAGTTAACCTGGCGCCGCTTACCGGCACGTATTCGCAGGCACAGCTCCGTCAGATTAACCGCATGGAGCGGGCCAAAGAGCTGGCAGGCGAAGGAACCCGCTGGTTTGATATCCTGCGCTGGGGCCTGATGGATGACCAGGCCGGCATCGATGAGCTGAAAAGCCGCGACTCCGACTTCACCAACTTCCGCCTGGGCGTGTCGAAGCTGCTACCTATTCCGCAGCGCGATATCGACATCGATCCGAACATCAAGCAGAACCCTGGTTACTAGGCTGTTGAAATCCTGAAACCCGTGTAAAACAGCCGCTCCGGGCCACCGCTTGGAGCGGCTGTTGTGTTTTACTAGGGTCGGAACAAAGACAAACCCCAGGTTTACCAATTTGTAAGTCAATGAAGTATAGGATTCAAGCCGGGTTTCGGCTGCTATCAGTGCTGGTGCTGGCCGTGCTGCTGGGGTGCGGTGGCAGCGAGCAAACGGCCGCGCCGGCGCCGCCGCCGGTAGTTACTCCGCCCGTTACAACTAACACGTTCAGCAACCCCTTGCTGGCCTCGGGGCCTGACCCGTGGGTGTACCAGAAGAATGGTACCTACTACTACATGCACACCACCTATACCAACCTTCGAATCTGGAAAACCAGTAAGATGTCGGACCTAGGTAACACCTCCAGTGTGGTAGCCTGGACACCGCCGCCTACCGGGCCTGCCTCGGGCAACCTGTGGGCGCCCGAGCTTCATTTCCTGGATGGCAAATGGTATATCTACTATACTGCTGGCCCTCCCGGCCCCGATTTAGGCCGCCAACGAACCTGGGTGTTGGAAAACGAAGCCGCCGACCCTACTACCGGAGCATGGGTAGATAAGGGCCGGATTTATAACCCCACCGAGGATTTCTGGGCCATTGATGGAACGGTGCTGGAGCAGAACGACAAGCGCTACTTCATCTGGTCGGGCCATAACGGTATCGACGGCATTCAGCGCATTTACATTTCGGAGATGAGCAACCCCTGGACCCTAGTGGGGCCACGCGTGGAGCTTTCGCGCCCCGAGTATAGCTGGGAAAACGTGGGCCCGCCGTACGTGAACGAAGGTCCGGAAATTCTGAAGCACAACGGCAAAACCTTTCTGGTGTACTCAGCCAGCTTCTGCGGCACCGACCAATACGCGCTTGGCATGCTCACCACCACCAGCACCGCCGACCCGATGCAGCTTAGCTCCTGGAAGAAGTCAGACAAGCCGGTTTTCTCACAAAACCCGGCCGGCCGCGCATACGCTACGGGGCACAACTCCTTTTTCAAGTCGAAAGACGGGCAGGAGGATTGGATTATCTACCACGCAAACTCTAACCCCAATGAGGGCTGCGTGGAAAAGCGCAACCCACGTATGCAGAAGTTCACCTGGAATGCCGATGGTACACCCAATTTCGGTATTCCGGCTTCTATCAGCACACCCTTAACCAAGCCGAGCGGGGAGTAGCTTCCCGGCTTTCCGCTTCCTACTCAAAATTCCCATCCAATATGGCTTCCACTTCTACTTTCACTAGGCCTGCTGCCGTCTTAAACCCATCCTTGGGCCAGCGCCTGCGCCGCGGGCTGCAGCTGGCCACGGTGCTCCTCCTGATGCTAGGTTATTTTGGGGTACCCAACGCCTATGCCCTGCAAGGGTTGGTGGGCGTGCACGATCCTTCCACTATTGTGAAGCAAGGCGACAAATACTGGATTTTTGCTACCGGAAGGGGTATCTACAGCATGTACTCCACGGATCTGGTTAACTGGACCCCAGGGCCTAGGGCCGTGTTCGTGAACAACGCTTATCCGGGCTGGATCAACTCAAAAGTGCCAAAGTTCCAGGGCGATTTCTGGGCGCCGGAGTGCATTTTTATGAACGGCAAGTATCACCTGTACTACTCCTGTTCCTCGTTTGGCGAGAAGGTGTCGGCTATTGGCCTAGCTACCAACGTTACGCTGGACCCGGCCAGCCCCGACTACCGGTGGGTTGACCAGGGAGAGGTGGTATCATCAAACCAAAGCAGCATTGCCAACGCCATCGATCCGGCTGTGTTCAAGGATACCAACGGCGACGTATGGTTTACCTACGGCTCGTTTTTTGGCGGCCTGCGTACGCTACAGCTGAACGCTACCACCGGCAAGCCGCTCAGCACCACCAGCTACGGTGTGGCAACCGGCGACGTAGAAGCCGCCTTCCTAACCAAGCACGACAACTGGTACTACTTGTTCATCAATCGGGGATCCTGCTGCAACGGCATCAACAGCACCTACCATATTCTGGTGGGGCGTTCCGCATCACCTAGGGGCCCGTTCCTTGATCAGAACGGAGTGGACCTGAATAGCAACGGCGGCACCATCGTTCTGAACAGCGCCGGCCGGTACATTGGGCCGGGCCACGCGGGTATTTTGGAAGAAAACGGTGCGAGTTACTTCTCGCATCATTACTACGATGGCGACCAGAACGGCGCGCCGAAGCTGGGGCTAGCTAAACTCACCTGGAGCGCCACTGGCTGGCCCACCGTAACCCGCGACTGGGTAGCGCCGGGCCGCTACGAAATCAAGAACCAAAACAGTGGGTTGGTATGGGATGCCTGGGGCTGCACCGGCGTAGCCGGTCAGATGATTGCCCAAGGAACCTCCAGCGGCCTGAACTGTCAGCGCTGGGATTTTACGGCCCTCGGCAACGGAGAATATAAAATTACGAATGCCATGGGCGGCCTAGCCGCTGATGTAGCCGGGTGTTCATCGGATGCTGGCGCCAAGCTGCAGCTTTCTGCTTACACGGCCTTGCCCTGCCAGCGCTTCCGCCTTGATCGGGCCGCCGATGGCAGCTTGGTTTTCGCTTCCGTGAATGGCAATAGGGTAGTAGAAGTGCCCAATGCCGCCACCACGGCGGGCCAGCAGCTGGGCCTCTGGGATTATAACGGCTGCCCCTGCCAGCGCTGGACGTTGGCGGCTACCAGCGGGCCACTAGCTACTTCCGCCAGCCAAAAGCTGAAGGGAGTGACGGTTTACCCTGTGCCTGCAACTGGGCATGGTTTCACCATCGAGCTTGGTCGCCAGTTGGCCGTGGAAACTACCCTAGTAGAAGTGTTTGATTTGCAGGGCAAGCGCGTACATCAGCAAACGTTTGCCAAACAGCAAACTACGCTTAGCGTGGCAGCAGCCTTACTACCCGGCGTGTACCTGGTTCATATCCGGCGCAACAGTGGTTCTGCAACTCAGAAAGTAACCATTCAATAAGCCCACCAAGGAGGGAGGTGAGTGAGCCTATAAGAGAGCTCATTCACCTCCTTTTTATCAACACAATACACAAACGATTGTGTAAATTGAAAAGGTTTTTTTACTTTACACACCAGATAGCGACATCTTACATGAAGGTTTCTATGATTTCGGGAGGTAGTGAGTGAGTACACAATTGATTGCCAACACCTAAGCATTCACAAGGTGGTGCTGGCAGCTGCGTACTGCTTCGTTGCTTCTACCTGTTAGGCAAGCGTATTCTGTTCTTTTCCTGATAAAATTCCCAGTTCAATTCTCTTGACCATGACACATTCTTCCCGCGCCGGATTACTGACCAAGAGTGTAGCTGGGTTGGCCGGCTTGCTGGCCCTAGCAAGCTGCAACCAGTCGTCAAGCTCTGAGCAAACGGCAGGCTCCTCTCCAACCATGACCGACACTACCCAAACTGCTGCCAGCACTACGGCTCCGGCCAGTGCTTCCTTCGGCAAAACCACTGAAGGTACCGAAGTACAGCTCTATACCCTCACCAACGCCCATGGCCTGAAGGTGAGCATCACCAACTACGGGGGCACCATCACCAGCCTGATGGTGCCGGACAAAGCCGGCAAACTTGGGGATGTAGTGCTGGGCTTTGATCAGGTGAGCGGCTACCAGAGCCCGGAGTTTCTGAAGTCGGGTCCGTACTTCGGCGCGCTTATCGGCCGCTACGGCAACCGCATTGCCAAAGGCCAGTTCACGCTCGATGGTAAGCAGTACACGCTGGCCAAGAACAACGGCGAGAACACGCTGCACGGCGGTAAAAAAGGCTTCGACAAAGTCGTGTGGCAAGCCGAGCCCGGTACCTCTGCTGAGGGCCAGACGCTTACGCTCACCTACCTGAGCAAGGACGGCGAGGAAGGCTACCCCGGCAACCTCAACGTAACGGTGGTCTATACCCTTACTGCCGACGACGCGCTCAAAATCGACTACTCCGCCACCACCGATAAGGCTACGCCCGTTAACCTCACCAACCACGCCTACTTCAACCTGAGCGGGGGCAACGACGTGCTCGGCCACCAGGTCACTATTCCGGCCGACCGCTACACCGTGGTCGATGCGGGCCTGATTCCGACCGGCGAGCTGCGCCCGGTGAAAGGCACGCCCTTCGACTTCACTACGCCCCACACAATTGGCGAGCGAATCGGGCAGGTGCCCGGCGGCTACGACCACAACTGGGTGCTGAATGAAACCAGGGGCCTGCACGCGGCGGCTACGGTGTATGAGCCGACTACCGGCCGCACCATGGAAGTCCGGACCACCGAGCCGGGCCTGCAATTCTACACCGGCAACTTCCTCGATGGCACCCTGAAGGGCAAAGGCGGCCAGGTGTACGGCCAGCATGCCGGGTTCTGCCTGGAAACCCAGCACTTTCCCGATTCGCCGAACCAGCCCAAGTTCCCGACCACCATTCTGCAGCCCGGCAAAACGCTGCAATCAACTACTACTTACAAATTCGGCGTGCGCCAGTAATTGCGCGCTGTCTCACGACGAACTATTCCCGCCATGAATCCAACTTACGTTATCGGCATCGACTACGGCTCTGACTCCGTGCGGGCCGTACTGGTGAATGCCCATACCGGCCAGGAAATTGCCCAGGCCGTGCACCCCTACGCCCGCTGGAAAGAGCAGCGTTACTGCAATGCCACTAAAAACCAGTTCCGCCAGCACCCCCTCGACCACATTGAGGGCCTAGAGGCTACAGTGCGCCGCGTGGCCCAAAAAGTGCCCGCTGAGCAGATTGTAGGCCTGGCCATCGACACTACCGGCTCTACACCCGGCCCGGTAGATGAGCACGGCGTCGCGTTGGCCCTGAAGCCTGGCTTCGAAGAAAATCCGAACGCCATGTTCGTGCTTTGGAAGGACCATACGGCCCTGCCCGAAGCCGCCGAAATCAACCACAAAGCCCGCACCTGGGGTGGTGAGGATTTTACCCAGTTTGAGGGCGGTATTTACTCCTCGGAGTGGTTTTGGGCCAAGATTGCGCACGTAGTGCGTGAAGATGACAGCGTAGCCAAAGCCGCCTACTCCTGGATGGAGCACTGCGACTGGCTGACGCTGCTGCTCACGGGCGGCGACCTGAAAACGTTTAAGCGCAGCCGCTGCGCCGCCGGCCACAAAGCCATGTGGCATGAGAGCTGGGGCGGCCTACCCTCCGAAGAGTTCCTGACCCTGCTGGAGCCCAAGCTAGCTGGCCTACGCGAGCGGCTGTTCGAGGAAACCTACACCGCCGATGAAGTAGCCGGCCACCTTTCCGAAGAGTGGGCCCAGCGCCTCGGCCTGACCACGAACACAGTGGTAGCAGTGGGCTCTTTTGATGCCCACGCTGGCGCCGTAGCCGGTGAAATCGAAGCCTATTCGATGGTGAAGGTAATGGGCACCTCTACCTGCGACATCGTGGTAGCGCCCATGGATGAAGTAGGAGGGAAGTTGGTGCCCGGCATTTGCGGCCAGGTAGATGGCTCTGTAATTCCGGGCATGCTAGGCCTCGAAGCGGGGCAATCTGCCGTAGGAGACTTACTAGCCTGGTTCCGGGGCGTGATTGAGTGGCCGTTGCGCACGCTGCTGCCAAAGTCATCGGTCCTGACGTCGGAACAGCGGGAAGCCTTGCTTGCGGAACTCAGCGACAACATGATGGCCGAGTTGAACATTGCGGCGGCCGCCGTAAATCCTGATGAGTCAGCAGTACTGGCCCTGGATTGGGTGAATGGCCGCCGCACGCCCGATGCCAATCAGGCCCTGAAAGGCGCCATCATGAACCTCACGATGGGCACTTCTGCCCCCCAGATTTTCCGGGCACTGGTAGAGTCTATCTGCTACGGCTCCAAACAAATTGTGGAGCGCTTCGAGCAGGAAGGCATTCCGATTAAGCAGGTGATAGGCCTAGGCGGTGTCGCCAAGAAATCGGGCTTCATGATGCAGACCCTGGCTGATGTGCTCAACCGCCCCATTAAGGTAGCCGAGTCGGACCAGGCACCCGCGCTGGGTTCGGCCATGTACGCCGCGGTAGCTGCCGGCATCCATCCGGATGTGGTAACGGCGCAGAAGGCCATGGGCAACGGCTTTGCCGAAACCTACACGCCCAACCCCGAGCGGGTAGCCGATTACCAGCGCCGCTACGAGCAATATCAGGCCTTCGGGCAGTATGTAGAACAAGCAACCGAGCAACGTGCCGGCGAAGTAGCCGAAACCGAACTCGTAGATCAAGCATGAGCCAGTTCCAGGAGTTAAAGCAGGCCTGCTACGAGGCCAACATGCAACTGCCCGCGCTTGGGTTGGTGCTCTTCACCTTCGGTAACGCCAGCGTGGTAGACCGCGAAAAGCGCGTGTTTGCCATCAAGCCCAGCGGCGTGCCTTACGCCACCTTGAAGGCAGAGGACATCGTCATCGTCGACTTCGCCAATAACATTGTGGAAGGCACGAAGCGCCCTTCTTCGGATACCAAAACGCATGCGGTGCTTTACAGCCACTGGGAGCACATTGGTGGCATTGTGCACACGCACTCTACGTATGCCACCGCCTGGGCGCAAGCGCAACTGGACATCCCGATTCTGGGAACCACGCACGCCGACCACCTCACGGCCGACATTCCGTGCGCGCCGCCCATGGACGACGCCATGATTGCCGGCGACTACGAGCACCAGACCGGCTGGCAGATCATCAATGAGTTCCAGCGCCGCGGCCTTTCGGCGGAAGAAGTGGAAATGGTGCTGCTCAGCAACCATGCGCCCTTTACCTGGGGCAAAACGGTGGAGAAGGCGGTGTACCATAGCGCGGTGCTGGAAGAAGTAGCCCGCATGGCCTACCTCAGCTGCACCCTGCGCCCCGATGTGCCACGCCTCAAAGAAGCCCTGATTCAGAAGCACTACGAGCGCAAGCACGGCCTGCATTCGTACTACGGCCAGAACTAGAGTTAGCAGCCAGTTCCCACCTTAAGTGACTCCGCGCATCAAGCGGCGGCGGTTAGTGGTGGTTGATAATCCTGAGCCAGCATCCAAAACGTCCTGCTGTGTTTGACCATTTGGTGGTGTCTTTTCTGGCTACTTCAATTGACTTGGGCACTTCACACGTGATAGAAGGGCCTCATTTCAGCTTCTTCTTTTCAACATTTCACAATCGATTTTCTAAACCTTCACAAGGTTTTTTACCTCCGATATCATGATCGACATTTCCCACTACGAAGCCTGGTTTATCACGGGCAGCCAGCACCTCTACGGCCCCGAAACCCTGGAGCAAGTAGCCCAGCACTCCCAGCAGATTGCGGAGGCCCTAGGCCAGGCGCTGCCTATCAAGGTAGTGTATAAGGACGTGCTGACCGGCCCTGATGGCATTACCAAGCTGGTGCAGGAAGCCAACACCACGCCCAACTGCGTAGGCCTTATTGCCTGGATGCACACCTTCTCGCCGGCCAAAATGTGGATCAACGGCCTGAAGATTCTGCAGAAGCCGCTGGCCCACCTGCACACCCAGTTTAACCGCGACATTCCGTGGGGCGACATCGACATGGACTTCATGAACACCAACCAATCGGCGCACGGCGACCGGGAGTTTGGCTTCATTGGGGCACGGTTGCGCCTTAAGCGTAAGGTAGTAGTAGGCCACTGGCAGAGCGCTGATGTGCACGAGCGCCTGAGCATCTGGAGCCGTGCTGCCTGCGCCTGGGCCGATTGGCAGGGTGCCCGCATTGTACGCTTCGGCGACAACATGCGCTATGTAGCCGTAACGGAAGGCGACAAAGTAGAGGCTGAGCTGAAGTTTGGCTACAGCGTGAACACCTACGGCATCGGCGACTTGGTAGCCGTTATCAACGCCGTAAGCGACGAGCAAGTAAACGAACTGCTGGTTACGTACGAGCAGGAATACGAGCTAGCGGCTGACCTGAAAGAAGGCGGCAGCCAGCGCAACTCTCTGCGCGAAGCAGCCAAGATTGAAGTGGGCATGCGCAAGTTCCTACAGGACAACAAGGCTATCGGTTTCACCGATACCTTCGAGGATTTGCACGGCATGGCGCAACTACCCGGCATTGCTACCCAGCGCCTGATGGCCGAAGGCTATGGCTTTGGCGGCGAAGGCGACTGGAAAACTTCGGCGCTGGTGCGTGCCATGAAAGTGATGGGCAGTGGCCTACCAGGCGGCAACTCGTTCATGGAAGACTACACCTACCACTTCCAGCCCGGCAACGAGCAGGTACTCGGTTCGCACATGCTGGAAATCTGCCCTACCATTGCCGAAGGCAAAGTGAAGGTAGAAGTGCACCCCTTGGGCATAGGTGGCAAGGCTGATCCAGCTCGTCTGGTGTTCAACTGCCCCGCCGGCCCGGCTCTGAACGCCACCATCGTGGACCTGGGTCACCGCTTCCGCATGATTGTGAATGAAGTGGAAGCCGTGGCGCCGGAGCAGGATCTGCCGAAGCTGCCCGTGGCCCGCGTGCTCTGGAAGGTGAAGCCTAGCCTGAGCGTAGGTGCGGCTGCCTGGATTTATGCCGGCGGTGCTCACCACACCGGCTACAGCCAGAACCTAACAAGCGAGTACCTGGAAGACTTCGCCGAAATGGCCGGCATCGAATACCTCATCATCGATGACGAAACCAAGCTGCGCACGTTCAAGAACGAGCTGCGCTACAACGACGTGGCCTTCAGCCAGCGCTAGTGCAGCAACGGTTTAGCCCGGGGGCAAACCTAGCAGAAACCCCGTGAAGCGGTGAGTTGCTAGGCCAACCTCTGGGCTAAACCCTACGCAGCATCAGCACCCGGAATACGTTGCCGGGCGCCGCCGGGCAGCCTAGCCCAACGCAAAGGGGGCAGGTTTTGGCAAACGAATTCAGATCAGGCAGAGAATGATATAGGGTCATCTTTGAAATCATAGCGCAACTCAACCGGGCTGGCTTTATCTTCCCGCTCACCTTTCATACATTTCTTACCCGTTCCATGCGTAATAACCTTACTACGCTTGACCTGCTTGTCTTCTTTTTCTACCTGATTGGGGTTTCGGCCTACGGGTTTTACATCTACAAGAGCAAGCAAAAGGCTGAGCAAAGCACCAAAGACTACTTCCTCGCGGAAGGCTCCCTGACGTGGTGGGCCATTGGCGCGAGTATGATTGCCTCCAACATTTCAGCCGAGCAGTTTATTGGCATGTCGGGCTCCGGATTTAAGGTAGGGGTAGCCGTAGCGGCCTATGAATGGGTAGCCGCCGTGGTGCTCATTATTGTGGCCGTGTTCTTTATGCCGGTGTATCTGAAGAACAAAATCTTCACGATGCCGCAGTTTCTGGAGCAGCGCTACAACTCCACGCTCAGCCTGATTATGAGTATTTTCTGGCTGTTCCTGTACGTGCTCGTGAACTTGACCTCCATTCTGTACCTAGGCGCCTTGGCCCTGAGTAACCTCATTGGCGGCGACAGTTTCCACGTTATCATCGTGTTGCTGGCGCTGTTCTCGCTGCTCATCTCCATTGGCGGCATGAAGGTGGTGGGCTACACCGACGTAATTCAGGTAGTGGTACTGGTAGTGGGCGGCTTAGTAACCACCTACATTGCCCTCTCGCTGGTAAGTGAGCAGTTTGGCCTCGGCGGCGGCGCCATCAGCGGCTTCACGGCCCTCATGGACAAAGCCCCCGACCACTTCCGGATGATCTTTGATAAACCTACAGCCGACACGCCGCAGCCCGAGATAGATAAGTACCTGGCGCTGCCCGGCATTGCCATGTATTTCGCGGGCCAGTGGATTGTAAACCTGAACTACTGGGGCTGTAACCAGTACATCACGCAGCGCGCTCTGGGCGCCGATTTGCACACCGCCCGCACGGGTATTCTGTTCGCAGGTCTGCTCAAGCTGATGATGCCCGTGATTGTAATGCTGCCCGGCATTGCTGCCTATGTGCTCTACAAAAACGGTGGCCTGCAGGCAGAAATGTCGTCTACGGGCTCCTTCAACTCTGACAACGCGTATTCCGCCATTCTAACCTTCCTGCCCAACGGCCTGAAGGGCTTGAGCATGGCGGCCCTCACGGCAGCCATTGTGGCTTCGCTGGCGGGTAAGGTAAACTCCATTTCCACCATCTTCACTCTCGATATTTACAAGCGCTACCTCAACAAGGATGCTACCGAGAAGAAGCAAGTGTGGGTAGGCCGCCTGACTATTCTGGCGGCGGTAGTACTCAGCGTGGCCATGACGTGGCAGGATTTGCTCGGCATTGGCGGCGAGGGTGGGTTCCAGTTTATTCAGAAGTACACGGGCTTTATCTCGCCCGGTATCTTGGCGGTATTCCTGCTAGGTATGTTCTGGAAGCGAACCACCGCTACCGCTGGTATTGTAGGCATCTTGGCAGGTTTTGCCATGTCGGTGTTCTTCAACAACTACGCTCCTTCCGTATTGGGCACCGAAACGCTGTTTTATACGGCTTTCCCTAACGGACACGGCGGCTATGAAATCCCGTTCCTGATTTGCATGGGTCTGTCCTTTGCCTTCACGATGGTTTTGATGGTAGGCGTGAGCTTGGCAGGCCCAGTAGTGAGCCCTAAGGCAATTGAGCTGAGCCCCGGCATGTTCCGTGTGAGCACCCAAACTATGTCGCTTATCGTCATCACGATGCTGATGCTAACGGCTTTGTACGTGAAGTTCTGGTAGGCATGGGCGCCGGCTAGTCCGCACTAGCCGGCACTACGCTGGTAATGCCAGTTCTAGGTCTGGAATCCTTGGATTTCGGGCAAATCGGCTAGCTGCAACTGGCCACTTGTACGAGGTGCTGCTCCGGTAGCACCAAACCGCCAAAACGGGGACGTGAACGATGGTCACGTCCCCGTTTTTGGTTTCTATCCGCTCTGATTACCTCAACCAAAACCCACAACCCATGAACCCCACTTCTACTTTCGCTAGCCTCAGGCTGGCGGCCTCCTCCACTACTAGCCCAATCCGTCGGGCCAACCGCTGCCTGCGCGCACTCATGTTGCTGCTAGGGCTAAGCGGGATGCTAAGCTCCCGCGCCTTCGCCCTGCAAGGCAACGACAACTGCCACGACCCGTCCAGCATTGTGAAGGATGGCAACAAGTACTGGGTTTTCACGACGGGTACCGACATCTACGCCATGTACTCCTACGACCTAGTGAAGTGGGAATCGGGCCCGCGGACGGTGTTCAACGGGTTTCGGCCGGCCTGGATTGCGGCCAAAGCCCCCAATTTTAAGGGCGACTATTGGGCCCCGGAATGCATTTACCGCAACGGCAAGTACTACCTCTATTACTCGCTCACCGACGCCTTTGGCTCTAATATTTCGGCCATTGGGCTAGCCACCAACGTGACCCTCGACCCCGCCAACCCCAACTACCAGTGGGTTGACCAAGGCGAGGTTATTTCTAGCAACGCCAGCAGCGCCTACAATGCCATTGACCCCGCAATTGTGACGGATGCCAGTGGCGGGCTTTGGATGACGTTCGGCTCGTTTTTCAAGGGACTTGGCATTATCCGGCTCGATGGCACTACCGGCAAACGCTCCGGTACTAGCTTCAGCTGGCTGGCCGGCAACGTAGCCGCCGATGGCGTGACGCGCAATACCAGCGGCAGCGAAGCACCCTACCTGGTGCGCAATGGCAGCTACTACTACCTGTTTATCAACAAGGGCCGTTGCTGCCAGGGCTCTAGCAGTACGTACTACATTCAGGTGGGGCGCTCTACCAGCATCACGGGACCTTACCTAGACAAGAACGGGGTTGACCTCAATAAGAATGGCGGTACTACGCTCCTGGCTACTAGCGGCAATTACGTTGGCCCTGGCCATGTGGGCCTGTATCAGGAAGGGGGCGCCAACTACTTAACCCACCATTACTACGACAGCAACGAGAACGGCCGCGCCCGCCTCAGCGTAAGCAACATGGGCTACGATGGCGCCGCCTGGCCCTTCATCACCCGCGACTGGGTGGCGAGTGGCCGCTACACCATTGCCAACCAAAACAGCGGATTGGTGTGGGACGCCTGGGGCTGCACAGGAGCATCGGGCCAGGCTATTGCGCAAGGAACCAGCAGCCCCGGGCTGCTCTGCCAGCAATGGAACCTGACGCCGGTAGGCAATGGCGAATACAGAATAACCTCCGCAGTAGGTGCAGGCCTAGCGGCCGATGTAGTGAATAAAGACCCAAACAACGGCGCCAAGCTGGCGCTGTATGCCTATAGCGGCGGCACCAACCAACGCTTTAAACTGGAGCGCGCCAACACCGGACGCTATGTGCTGTCGTCGGTAAACGGCAACCGGGTAGTAGAAGTACCCGGCTGCTCCACTACGGCCGGCGTGCAGTTGTCGCTTTATGACTACCTAGCCAATACCTGCCAGCAGTGGGCCATTGCTCCAACAACAGCTGCCCGAGTGTTAGCCGTACAGCCAGCCACCACTGCGCAGTTTAGCGTCTTTCCGAACCCTAGTGCTCGTGGGCATTTCACTCTTGTGCTAGGTCCTGAGCTGAAGGGCGAATCCGTAACCACCACGCTCACAGATATGCAGGGCCGGCAGGTATACTCGCGTACGAGCACTGGTAAAGCAGCAATAGAAGTAGCGGCCGAAGTACGCGCTGGCATGTACATGCTGCAAGTAAGTGGAGCACAGAAAACGTACATGGAAAAAATAGTAATTCAGTAATGCGGATTACAGCAAGTGCAGGCGCGTTTTTACTAGCGCTTCGTAGTAAACTTTAGAATTGTGTGTCTATCCGGGTAAGTAAATCGGAGAAAGCCGGTAGTTATTTATCCGGATAGTTTACACAATCGTTTGTTTAACTTGGCGTAGCTTTAGCTGCTTTAGTAGCTCTATACTAATTCATTCTTTTCCATGCTAATACAATTACGAAATAAGGTCAGCCTGCTGCTTCTGCTGGGGTTACTAGTTCTGGGGGGGCACTCTGCTTTGGCCCTGCAAGGCGCAACAGGTATTCACGACCCATCCACTATCATTAAGCGCGATGGGGTGTATCATACCTGGGGAACCGGCGACCAGATCTACCACCTTACCTCTACTGATCTGATTACATGGAAGACGGCGGCACCAGTATTTGCCGCTGGCACCTGGCCCAGCTGGATTAACAGCTATGTGGCTGGCTTTAAAGGATTTTTCTGGGCGCCGGAATGTATCTACCGCAACGGCAAGTACTATATGTACTATTCCTGCTCTATGGGGCAGCGGCCCTGCGCCATTGGGTTGGCTACCAGCACCGACCTAGTAAACTGGACGGACCAGGGCATGGTAGTGTACTCCGACAACAGCACGGTGTATGGCAGCATCGACCCCGCCGTGTTTACCGATGCCAACGGCCGGCTCTGGATGGTATTTGGCTCGCACCTGACTGGTATCTGGAGCATTGAGCTGGACCCCACAACTGGCAAGCGGCTCAACAACGTAGCGAAGAACTTAGCCGGCAGTGCTGAGTCGGAGCATGAGGCCGCGTATATGGAGCAACACGGCGGCTACTATTACCTGTTCTATAACCGGGGCACATGCTGCGCCGGCACCAACAGCACCTACTACATCCAGATGGGACGCTCTACCAGTCCCGACGGCCCGTTTGTTGACAAAAACGGCGTGAACTTGCTCGCCGGCGGAGGCTCCGATTTTCTGGTTCGGAAAGACAATTACTACGGTCCGGGCCATGTAGGCCTTCTGGCTGAAAATGGCGCTACGTTCCTCTCGTATCATTACTACGATGCCAACCGAAACGGAACGCCCACCCTGGGCATCGGAAGTCTGACCTGGGACGCCGCCGGCTGGCCCGCTGCTACCCAGGATTGGCTCCCGAGCGGAACCTACACCATCACTAGCCCCAACAGCAGCAAGGTGTGGGCCCCGGCAGGCTGCACCACCACGGCCGGGCAAGCGTTGGTGCAAGCCACTGCCTCGGCTGGCCAGACGTGCCAGCAGTGGAAGCTCACGCCGCAGGGAAACGGCAATGGCGTTTACATGGCCACCAACGTGCTGAGTAATCTGAATGCCAACGTAGTAGAGTGCAACGAAGCGGCCGGAACCGCCCTGGATGTACAAGCCGCTTCGCCGCTTAACTGCCAACGATTCCGGGTGGAACGCGCCGCCGATGGCTCCTTTGTGCTGGCTTCCATCTACGGTAACCGGGTTATTGGCGTGCCCAACGCAGCCACTACTGAAGGCGCTGCGCTTAAGCTCCTGGACTACACCAGTGGGTCTAGTCAGCGCTGGACTATTAGCGCGGTAGGTACCACTACGGGTACTCGTTCAGCCCAAGACGCTCTAATTCAGGTTTTTCCAAACCCCGCCCACGAGGGCAATTTCTCGATGCAACTGCCCGCTGGCACTGCCGCTACCATCACGGTGGCCGACATCAGCGGCCGGGTGGTTTACCGCCGCGAGCTACCTAGTAGCCGCAGCAGCCATGAGATTCGGGCGGGGCTGAACCCGGGAACCTACGTGGTGCAGATACAGACGGCAAGAGGTATTACTACCCGTCAACTACTGTCATTCTAAGTATTGCTTGCTCCTACATTGGCTATGAAAAAACGACACCTCGCCCTGCTAAGCGGACTGCTTGGCTTCTCCTTGTCCCCGGCATTAGCCCAGAAAACCCCGGCGAAACCAGACTTCCACCAGTGGGCTCTTACCCCGCCCATGGGCTGGAATAGCTGGGACTGCTACGGCCCCACCGTAACGGAAGCCGAGGTGAAAGCCAACGCCGATTATATGGCCAAAAACCTGCTGCCCTTTGGCTGGGATTATGTGGTAGTAGACATCCGGTGGTATGTAGGCAACGATACGGCCCACGGCTACAACGAAACCAACCCCGACTGGAACATTGATGCGTACGGCCGGTTTGTGCCTGCCCCGAATCGATTTCCATCAGCAGCAGGAGGGAAGGGCTTTAAACTGCTGGCTGATTACATGCACGCCAAGGGCCTGAAGTTTGGTATCCATATCATGCGGGGCGTGCCGGTGGTGGCGGTGCAGCGCAAACTGCCCATCCTCGGCAGCAAGGCCACGGCCGCCGATATCTACTCCAAAGAAGGGCAGGCCGGTTGGCTCCGCGACATGTACACCATAGTAGCCGGCAAGCCGGGTGCCCAGGAATACTACAACTCCCTCTTTAAGCTCTATGCTTCGTGGGGCGTCGATTTTGTGAAAGTGGATGATCTGTCGTCGCCGTACCACAAGGCAGAGGTCGAGATGATTCGCAAAGCCATTGACCTGACGGGCCGTAAAATTGTGCTCAGCACTTCGCCCGGCGAAACCCCCATTGTCGAGGCCAAGCACGTGCAGGCCAACGCCAACATGTGGCGCACCGTGGGCGACTTTTGGGACAGCTGGGAGCAGCTCAAAGAACACTTTGACGTTTGCGACCGGTGGTCGCCCTACATCAAGCCCGGGGCTTTCCCCGATGCCGATATGCTGCCACTAGGCCGGTTGGGCATCCGAGCCGAGCGCGGCGACGACCGCATGAGCCGCTTCACCCACGACGAGCAGTACACGCTCATGAGCCTGTGGAGCATTTTCCGCTCGCCGCTTATGTTCGGGGGCGACTTGCCCAGCAACGACGCCTTCACGCTCTCGTTGCTAACCAATAAAGAGGTGCTGGCCATGCACCGAAGCAGCACCAACAACCGGCAGTTGTTCCGGAAAGACAACCTAGTAGCCTGGACCGCCGATGACCCCAAAACCGGCGACAAGTTCCTGGCCCTCTTCAACGCTCAAGATCAGGAGCTGGCCCCGGCCAGCGAAGCCGCGTGGTCCAGCAATATCATCACACGCCAAACCCCCGGCCAGAGCCAGTCCATTGAGGTAGACATTACGGGCGCCAGCAAGCTGTACCTGAATGTGCGCGACGGTGGCGACGATATTGCCTGGGACCACGCCGATTGGCTAAACCCTGTGCTCAGCAACGGCAGCAAAACCGTTGCGCTCAGCACGCTTCCCTGGAAAAAGGCCTCAGCAGGCTGGGGCAACGTGACGGCCAATAAAAGCGTGTCGGGCGCTGACTTAATAGTTGCTGGGAAAAAGTACGAGCAGGGCATTGGAACGCATTCCAACTCCATGGTGGAGTATGAGCTGCCAGCTGGTTTCACACGCTTTCTGGTTACCGCCGGGCTCGATAATGCGGGCGCGGCCCAGAATACCGGCGGTACCGTACAGTTTCTAGTCTTTACAAAGAACCCGTTTCGGCCCATGCCCGCTGATTCGGTTAAAATTCCAGTAGCGCTTACTCAACTAGGCCTGTCAGGCTCTTACACCGTCCGGGACATGTGGACGGGCAAAACGACCAGCAGCGTTACGGGTGAATTTGCGCCGTATGTGCGGCGGCATGGCGCTAAACTGTATCGAATTTCAAAAGCCAAAAAATAGTCGCGCAACAGAGGCGTGCATTTTACCTCATTGTACTGAACGACTGAGTTCGAGCATCTTGTTTACCTAGCATTCGCAAACACGCAACCCAAACGGGTGTGTTACTCTTGCGGTGCAATTCCCACTTGCTTATGAAACGTATTCTTCCTTCTCTTTTGCTGACTGGCGCGCTTGCCTTGCCTGGTTTTACACAATCGATTAAGCGCTCAGATTATCCTATTCAGGCGGTTTCGTTTACCAAGGTAAAGCTGGCTGATAACTTCTGGCTGCCGCGCCTGAAGACGAATACGGAGGTCACGATTCCGGCTTCGTTTCAGCGCTGTGAGGCTACCAACCGCGTGAAGAACTTTGAGATGGCCGCCGCCAAGTCGGGGAAATTTGCCACCATCTTTCCCTTCGACGATACCGATATTTACAAGACCATTGAAGGCGCCTCGTATTCGCTCAAGCTCTACCCCGATGAAAAGCTGGATGAGTACATGGATGAGCTGATTAAGAAAGTAGGCGCTGCCCAAGAGCCTGATGGCTACCTCTACACCGCCCGCACCATTGACCCCGCTCACCCACACGCGTGGTCGGGGCCGGAGCGCTGGGTGAATGAGCGCGAAATGAGCCATGAGCTCTATAACTCGGGGCATCTGTATGAGGCTGCTGTAGCGCATTATGAAGCTACCGGCAAGAAAAGCTTACTCAACATCGCCCTGAAAAACGCCGACCTCGTGTGCTCGGTATTTGGGCCAGGCAAGCGGGGTGTAGCGCCGGGTCACGAAATAGTGGAAATGGGTTTGGTGAAGCTCTACCGCGTGACGGGTAAGCCGGAGTACCTGAGCACGGCCAAATTCTTCATTGAGGAGCGGGGCAAGTACAAAGGCTACGACCCCAAGAGCCCCGACCCCTTCCGCAATGGCTCCTATTGGCAAGACGACAAGCCCGTGGTAGACCAGCGCGAAGCCGAAGGCCACGCTGTGCGCGCCGAGTATCTGTACTCCGCCATGGCCGATGTGGCAGCCCTCACCGGCGACCAGAAAATGCTGGCCGCAGTGGACAGCATCTGGCAGAATATGGTGTCGAAGAAAATGTACGTGACGGGCGGAACGGGTGCCGTGCCGGGTGGTGAGCGGTTTGGGGGCAACTACGAGCTGCCCAATACCACTGCCTACAACGAAACGTGTGCCTCAGTAGCCAACGTGTACTGGAACCAGCGCATGTTCTTGCTCCACGGCGACTCAAAGTACGTGGACGTGCTGGAGAAAGTGCTTTACAACGGCCTGATTTCAGGAGTGGGCCTCGATGGCAAATCGTTCTTCTACTCGAACGCCATGCAGATCAAAAACAGCACAAGCTTCCCGCAGACGGAGCCCGCCCGCGCCGGCTGGTTCGACTGCTCGTGCTGCCCCACCAACATGGCGCGCCTAATGCCCTCGCTGCCCGGCTACGTGTACGCCCAAAAAGGCAATGATGTGTACGCTAACCTGTTTATCAGCGGCACTACGGACCTGACGCTGAACAAGAAGCCCTTGCGCATCACGCAGCAAAACAACTACCCCTGGCAAGGCGACCTGAAGTTTACCATCAGCCCAGCCGCTACCACCGATTTCAATTTGCTGGTGCGCTTGCCGGGTTGGGCCCAAGGCGAGGCTATGCCGTCGGATTTGTACCGCTTTGCTATGCCTTCTGCCCAGAAAGTAAGCATTAGCGTGAATGGCAAACCCGTGACCTACACCACCCGCAACGGCTACGCGGTGCTAAGCCGTAAGTGGCGCAAAAACGACGTGGTAGAAGTGAAGCTACCGATGGAAGTGCGCCAGGTGGTGGCTAGCCCCAACGTGCACGACAACCTCGGCAAAGTAGCGCTGCAGCGCGGCCCCGTGGTGTATTGCGCCGAGTGGAAAGACAACAACGGCAAAGCCAGCAACCTCATCGTGCCGGCTGCTACCTCCTTTACCACCGCCTACCAGCCCGACGTGCTCAATGGTGTGATGCAGCTACAGGCCACGGTGCCCGCCGTGCAGGTAGATGCGGCCAATAACTCCATCAGCACCACGCGCCAGACCATGACGGCCATTCCGTATTACGCCTGGGCCAACCGCGGCAAAGGCGAAATGACCGTGTGGTTTCCGCAGCAGCTAACCGACGTTGACCTGATTTCGCGCCAGCCCAAAGAAGTAACCGTGGGCAAGTAAACGCTAGCTCCGTAACACGAGTAAACCGCTCAGTCCGGCTGTCAGATAGCATCAGGGAGTTGCCAGTTGCAGGTACACTAGTGATGCTCCGATGGCCGGACTGAGCGGTTTAGCTTTTTCCTTGACCTAGTTATTTCTTTCGGAAGGCCAGGTAGTCGAGGTAGTACAACACTTTGATAGAAAGCGAGTTGTTGTGCGGTGTATTAATGGTGTTATTGAAATTGTTGAAGTATTGGGGGGTAGCCTCTTCGGCTAGCAGATACGTGGAGCCAGCATTTTTCCAGACGATGCTCACCTGCGAGCCAGGGGCAAACCACCACGAGTACACCGCATCCACGTTGAAGGCGTTGTAGGTATTGTCGCGGTTGCGCTGGTAGTCGACCAGGGTTTCGGTGCCGCCGGGGGCTAGGGTAGTAAAATCGGCGTAGCGCACGTTGCTGGTGTAGTGGCGCGTGCGCAGCGTAAACGACATGCGGTTGGTGAACGTGTACGCCACCGAAACCACATTCGAGACGGTATTCACGTTGCGACGGCCTAGCATAATCTGGTTTTTGAAGGGCAGGTCAAGCGGCTCCTCGTCGTTGAGGCCCCCGTTTACGTAGCCAATCTGATTTTCACTCAGGCTCCAATCGAGGCTGTAGCGGAACGTAAGGTGGTCATTCACGCGGTAGCGAGGGTAGGCACCAAAGCTGTACCGTACGCGCCGGGGCCGGTCAAGATGCTCATCCGTAGCGTAGTGCTGAATGCCCGCATTTAGGCCCACGGCAAAAGGCTTGCGCGTATCGGAGTTAATAAAGCCTACAAAATCGGCGTAAGCCGGAACGCGCACAAAGTATTTGCCCAGCGTGTCGGTGCGCGGCTCAAAGAAATCGTGCGTGACGGCATTGTATACAAAGTCGTAGCCGATTTGCAGGAAGCTCTTGGTGAAAGTGGTGTTGAAACCGTTGTAGAAATACAGGCTTTGGTAGCGCGTGGGGCTGTACAGAAGCGCGTGCCCTACCTGGCTGAAAAAGGCCATGTTATTCACCTTCCAGAAGGGCTTGTACTTGCGGTAGGCCACGCTGGCTGTCTGGGTGATGTTGTTGTTGCCAAACAGAATGCCTAAGTCATTGGGGTTGTAGGTATCCGACTCAATCTTGTGGTTTACATCCCAGGTGAAGTTGCCGCTGATTTTGCCTACGCCCACCGTGTACTTGTAGCCATCTTGGTCATCAACGGCCTTATTCGAGCCGAAGTCAGTGCCGCGCCGCCTGGAGTACACCATACTGCCATCCATAGCGTAGGAGTTCTTCTTGTTGGCAAAGCGAAACAGGCCACCGGTCACGTTGGCATCGTAGGTGCTGCCCCAGCGCGTGACGTTGGTGTTGATGAGCGACACGTACGAGTTGTTTTTCAGGCTCTGGTCCAGCACCATGATGTTGTAGTTGCTGAAGGGCTGCGTCAGCACCTCGCGCTCCTCGCCGGTTTCCGTATCGCGCAGTGTGGCGTAAACATCGTTGCTGAGCGCATTAAAAAAACCGATGCCAAGTCCTTGTTTGGTTCGGCCTGAAATCTTGGTGGCGTTCAGCAGGCGGGTTTCAGCGGGGTTGCGCACCAACCGTTCTTTACTACCTGCCCGAACCCCGTAAAAGCCGATTGGCGTGGCGCCCACACGCCTTGAATAAAACAGGTTGCCTTTGTTGAACAACTCCGTGCCTTCGGTAAAGAACTGGCGGTTCTCATTGAATTGTACCTCGAAAGGGGAGAGGTTGAGTACTTGGTTGTCGCTCTGTACCTGCCCGAAGTCGGGTACTAGGGTCGCGTCTAGGGTAAAGCTCTCATTGATGCCCCATTTGATGTCGGCGCCCCCATTGAAGCTAGTGGTAGTGCGCTTGGTGCCTTCGGCATTCAGCGGATTGTGATTCACGTAGCTTGACACGTAGGGCGTGAGTGACAGCCGCAGCGGCGGCTTAATATCGCGCACGCCGCGCAGCTCGCCCCACTGGTTTACAAAGCCGTTCACAGCGGGCTTCACTTCGTTCCAGAAAAACTGCGCGTTGTCGCGCTTGCGTTGCCTAGCAAAGTTGAGGCCCCAGAGCTGCTCTTGCGCATTACTAAAGCGGATGGCCGAATAGGGAATACGCATTTCCGCAATCCAATCGGTGCCGGTTTGGGTGGTGTGGGCATCCCACACCGCATTCCAATTGAAATCCTCGCCGCCGGCCGGGGAGTAGCGGCCATCCAGCTGCACGCCGGAGGTAGTAACGGTAAAGTTGTAGCCATTCAGCTGGTCATGGTACGTATCCAGAAACACCGAGAAAATATCGGTGTTGCCAAACTCATCCCGCTGGGTCATTTCGCGCAGAATGGAATCTTGGGCCACATCGTGCATGATGGCCCCGATGTAGAGGTTCGCATCATCGTAAAGTACCCGTACTTCTGTTTTCTGCTTTTCCGGTACTCCCGGATTAGGGCGTTGCTGAATGAAATCGGTGGCAATCGGGGCTTGCTGCCACACCGCTTCATCCAATACCCCATCGAGCTTGACGGGCTCCGCGATACGCACCGCCTGTAGTTGGCGCTTAGGCGCTGGGGTGGAAGCAGCGGTGGAGGCACTGCCCGGTGTTGAGGTTTGGGCCGATGCTAGCCCTAGTCCGCCCCAGAACCCCAGGAGCAGGAAGAAAAAACGCAGAATAGAGCTAGGATACATAGTCTTGGGGGTGAGGGGAGTGCAAACGGGAGGGAAGAAAGGCCCCGAAAGTTTGGGCAATACTGTGGCTGCAGCAGCTTGAGCTGCGCTTGCCATAAGGGTCAGGAATGGGAGGAGTACCGGCTAAAAAACTATTCGTTACAGGGACTTCTGTGCGTCAGAGCAAAATCTGGTTTCACCGTCCGGCGGAGCACGTAACAGGCCCCTCTACGCGTAGCTCAGACTAATAGTGTGTGGATGTAATAAACTGCTTAGTAGTAAGTTAAATAAAATATTGCTTCTGTATTTAAGTATTCCTGTTAACTAAACCTGCCGTTGCTCTCATGATGGCGAGAACCGGCTTTGTTCTATCAGGGCTGTTGTCCGGGCTACACCAAAAGCGGGGACTTGGTTGCAGCCAAATCCCCGCTCGCTAGGCCACTCACTTTGCCTTGCGGATGTAGATATTGCCGTTCAAGGTTTTCATCATAAACTCCGGGCCACCGCCGTTAATTTTGCCGCTTGTCCAGCTGTCTTGGCTAACGCGGTAGGTGCCATCTTTGGAAGTGCGGGTTACTTTAGGAGCGCTATTGTCCACCGCCATGTCGAAGTCGCTGTAGATTTCACCGCGGTCCGATTTCAGCTTCAGGTTTGCTTTGGCTCTGCTCGGAAAGCTCACGTCAATCTTACCGTTCACGCTGGAAAAAGCCATCGGCACGCCGCTTGTGATGTCTTTGAAGCTCGTGAAGATGTCGCCATTCACGGTGTTGACTACGGCCGAGCCCGCTACATCTTCGAGGCGCACGGAGCCGTTGACGTTTGAAATTTCCAGCTCGCCGGTCACGTTCTGCACCGAAATGTTACCATCATTCACGGTCCCAATCTGGAGGGAAAACTGACGGGGTACTTTAATGACGAAATCCACCGGGTTTTGCCACGACTGCGTTTTGATGTACACATGGTTGTCGCGCTCCTGGGCTGTAACATCCAGGCCATTCACTTTCGAGAGGCGCCGCATACCGGGCGGCGCGTCATTATCTGAAGAGCCAGAAGAGCGGCCGCCGCCCCGGTTGGCTACGTCAATCACCACATCTTTGCCGGTGGTGCCTTCCACTTTAATGGAGCCGCCCACCAATTTTAGGTGTAACACACCAGGCTTGCCGGGCGAGCTAAGGGCGACAGTGAGTTGTTCTCTACCTGCCTGTTGCGCCGCAAGCGGCCGGACCCACGCCAGTACAAGTAGGGTCAGAAGGGTGCGAAATAGGAGCTGGTTCATCGGGTTTGCTGTTTGATGGTGACGTTGCCGTTGATGGTTTCAAAGCGGAAATCGGTGCCGCCTTTGCCCAGCCGTACGGCCGTCTCTTTACTGATTTTGTATTTGGTGCCCTGGCCGTCGCGCTGCTGGTTTTGCGTCACGCGGGCCGGTAGTACTTCGGTTTTAGGAAAATCCGTGAACATCTCACCGTGCATGCTCTTGAAGTAGAGGTCACCGGATACGTTCGGCGGATAGCTTACCTGAATGTTGCCATTGATGGTATGGTAGCTGGCCCCTTTGGTAGGAGCCACGGCGTACGTCACGTCCACGTCGCCATTTATGGTATGAGCCAGCGTAGCCTGCTGGGCGTTTTTAATCGTGACGGTGCCGTTTACATTGCGGGCTTGCAGCGGGCCGGTTACGTCCTGCACCAGCACTTTGCCACCGTTCACCGTCGAGACGCGCACATCCATGTTGGCCGGCACTTTCACCGTGTAGTCAAACTGGTAGGAGTAACGCGGGCCTTCGTTGTTTTTCCAGTTGTCCTTGAAGCGGCCGTTCTGCTGTTTTTCGCGGTTTGGCCGCGAGTCCTGGGGGCCAGAAATGTAGAGCAATACACTGTCGCCGTGCTGCTCAAAGCCGGGTTGGGCTTCTTTCTGGCCTAGGGCCAGCAGCTCTGCGGTGGGCGCCTTCACGGTCTTCGTGATTTCCACTACCACGGTCTTGCCACTGTAGCCCTGCACTGTTACGGAGCCGAAGATGTTGTAGAGGGCAAGTGTGCTGCCGGGGTTGCCGCTGAGCGTAAACTCCTTGTTGATTTTCTCAGTGGCTTCGCGAGTCTGCGCTTTCAGCGAGCAGCTAGGCAACCACAGGAGTAGGCAGACCAGACTGAGTATAGTTGTCGGTTTCATAGGAAGTCGATGAAGTAGAGGGTGGAGGAGTTTTGTCGTTCGACAGGGACTCAATGCTTTGCTCGATTTTGTCTTTCACTTGCTCATTCAGGTTTTCCTGCTTGAGCAGCCGGCGCAGGGGGCGCACCGAGCGGCGCTCCTGCAGCTGCACCATCACATCTGCCAGTGCCGATTGCACCAACGGTGAATCCTGCAGGGTAAGGGACCGAACGAGGCCCTGGCGTACCATGGGGTCTTGGCTAAGGCCCGCTAGTACCTCCAGAGAAGCCAGCCGCACGTTCACGTTGGGATCTTGGTTGAGCGTGCTGAGCAAGGCTGCCACCACACGCTCATTGGTGGGGGCTACTTCCTCAGCGTAGCTCACAGCCCGCAGGCGCTGCACGGCCGAGGGGTTATTCAGAAGGGCCAGTACTTGGGTTTGCTGCACATCGGATGAGGAGGCAGCGGGTAGCGTAGTAGTAGGCTGCTGAACGGCTAGCTCGGACGTCTCCGGGCGACCTTTCAACAGATATCCGGCTACCAGACCTACTAGCAGCAAGGCCAAGCTATAGGCTACGCGCATGCCGTAAGCAGGCTGCCACCATTCTTTTATGCGCTCCAGAATGCCGGCCACCGACCAGCGTTGCTTGCGCTGCTCTTCTACTTGAAACTCGGCCAGCATGGAGTAGAAGCGCGGGCGCATCTGCTCGCTGGTTGCTGGCACGGGGAGTTCGCCCATGGAGGTCCAGAGGGCCTGCACGGTGCTCAGTTCCTGCTGGCAGCCGGGGCATTGGGTTAGATGAGCTTCTATGGATTGGTGCTGGGCGGCCGGTAACGTGCCCGCTAACCAATCCATCAGCTCTTCTTGTACCCCCTCACAGTTCAACTTTGCTTCCATTTTCGAGTTTCAAATAAATATCCTTGAGTTGGCAGAGGGCCCGGTGCGCGCGCACCTTCACGGCCCCCACCGTAGTATCGAGCAGCTGCGCTATCTGCTCGTATTTCAGCTCCTGAAAGCGGCTCAGCACGAGCACTTCCCGCTGGTCAGGACTTAGGCAAGCCATAGCCCGGTGGAGCAATTCCACATCCTGCGTTTTTTGCAGATGGCCATCGGCGGTAGTGCCCCCGGCAATCTTCTCGCTCCAGTCGGCCACATCTTTGTGGTGGAGCGAGGGTTTTTCTTTCTTGGCGGCATCGGCTAGCACGTTGCGCGCCAAGTGGTACATCCAGGTTCTGAACTCGCCCTCCCCATTGAAGGTGTGGCGGTACTTCAGCATCCGGTAGAACACGTTCTGCACGAGGTCTTCACTGGCCGTGGCGTTCCCATTGGAATGGTAGAAGAACGCAAACAGCGGCCTATGGTAGCGCTCGAACAGCAGGCCCATCTTCTCGACCTGGCCGGCCTTCACTTGCAGCATGAGCGAGTTGTCAGTAAGCGAGTTCAAGCGTTTGGTCGGTGAGGTGTGGGAGCGTATTCGGCGGTGGAAACTTCGCCTTTTCCCGAAGGTTACAGCTTCCTGTGAAATATTTTTTCGAGCGGTGTGCAGAGAGGTATTTGCCTGACTGGCATTGTTACAAAAGCACGTCTTGCTGAGCACCCCCGAAGCATCTCTGCCTCTGACTATTCAAACTACTTAGACCTCCGCACCGAAGCGCTAAAGATGCTTCGGTGGCGCCTAGCAGGGCGTTGAAGGCCACGTGCTTAACGACGAGCCGTGGGAGGTTGCTTTGTTATTTAGGCTTAGTAAAAAGTAAAGCAGCCGCTTCAGCTCACACCGGAAATAGGCGCGAGCTGAAGCGGCTGCTTTAGGTAAAATAAAGGCCTAGAAAGGCGCTAGGCTATTTGCTTGGCTGGCTTTGCAGATGGCGTGGGCAGGGCAGCGAGCAGGCCAATGGCGGCGCCTAGGCCTGCTACCAGCGTAAACGATATCCGTAGGCTGGAAAACTCGGCTACTAACCCAATCAAAGGCGGCCCCAGCAGAAATCCGAGGTAGCCAATGGTGGATACCATAGCCAGCGCTACCCCCGGCGACACGGTAGTAGACTGCCCAGCTGCGCTGTAGGCTAGGGGCGTAACCGACGCAATGCCAAAACCCACGAGCAGAAACCCAATAACCGATGGTATAAAAGCCGGCCACACCACCGCCGTTAAGAGGCCAGCCGTAATAAGTGCACTGCTGATTTGCAGCATGCGGTTGGTACCGAAGCGGTGCGTAAAGTAGTCGGAGATGAAGCGGCCCAGAGCCATGGTGCTCATGCAGGCCACGTAGCCAGCGGTAACCAGCGTTGCATCGGGGCGCACTACTTTTTGGAAATACACGCCGCTCCAGTCAAACATGCAGCCTTCGCAGAGCATACCGCAAAACGCAATCAGGCCAATGCGGAGCAGGTACGGCTCGGGGCGGCGCAGGCTGGGGCCGCTGGCATCGGAGCCGGTATCCTGCGGTAAGGTGTGCTGATGCGCCAGCACCGTGAGCACCAGCCCTAGGCCCATCACGAGCGTAAAGTGCCAGAGCGGCGTCTGCTGCCACCGAATCAATAAAGTACCCAGTGCACCACCCAGAAAACCGGCTAGGCTCCATAGTCCGTGAAAGCTCGCCATAATGGGCTTGCCGTAGGCTGCCTGCACGCCAATGGCTTGGGTATTAACGGAAATATTGAGCAGGTTGCCGGCAAAGCCAAACAGCACCAGGCAACCCGCCAGGCTCCAGAAACCTGCCGCCCAACCCAGCAACGGCAGAAACCCCGCATACATACACGTTGCCAGCAGCACTACCACGCGGCTGCCATAGGTATGCACCATCCAGCCCGCCACGGGCAGCGCCAGCATGGAGCCCACCGGTAACGCCAGCAGCAACTGGCCCAATTCACCTTCGCTCAGGCCCAGCTTCAGCCCGATGTCGGGGATGCGCGAAGCCCAGGAAGCAAAGCACAGCCCCGCCACAAAGAACAACACGCTAACGGCTACGCGCCGCTGCGCAGGGGAGGTTTCAGCCATCCGTGTACCTAGTAAACCAACGGGGAGCCACATCGTGACTCCCCGTTAGTAGCTTCAACATCAATAATTAATAACATCATGCTGCGCTTGCCGAAGCATCTCTACCGTTTCGTACTCACGATTGGAGTTAGCCAGAAGTAGAGATGTTCCGCGGGGCTCAGCATGACGGGCTCTTTGGCTTCTTCGTTACGCAGTAGCACCAGTTAGCGCCTCTTGGCGCTTCTGCTCCAGCACCTGCATCAGTTTGCCGAAGGGCTCCGTGAATTTTTTTGCGCCTTCCTGCTCCAGCTGGTTGGTAAGGGCTTCCAGATCCAGACCCAGCTCGGGCAGGCGGGAAAGAACTTCTACCTCCTGCTTATCGGCCAAGCGGTTAGCAGGCTGGCCTTTAGCGCGGTAAAAATCCAGGGTTTCTACCGGAATCGTATTCACCGTGTTCGGACCAATAAGGGCCTCCACGTACTTCAGGTCGTCGTACTTGGGGTTTTTGTTGCCGGTGCTGGCCCACAACAGGCGTTGCGGTTGCGCTCCTTGCGCTTTCAGCGCCTCCCAACGCGGGCCCGCAAAAATTTCGTGGAACACCTGGTAGGCTTGCTTGGCGCTGGCAATGGCCACCTCGCCCACGAGGCTTTGGGCTAACTCGCCTTTATCACTGCCTTCGGCTGCCAGCTTTTCCAGCATGGGGTCGATCAGCACATCAATCCGCGAGAGGAAGAAACTAGCCACGGAATCCAACCGCTTCACCGAGCCGCCCACTTTCACCCGGTCTTCGAGGCCTGCTAGGTATGCCTCGGCCACTAAGCGGTAACGCTCCACGCTGAAAATCAGCGTCACGTTTACGTTTACGCCAGCGGCAATCAGCTGCCGGATAGCAGGTAGGCCCTCCAGTGTGGCGGGCACTTTAATCATCACGTTCGGGCGGTTCACTTCTTTCCAGAAGTGGAGGCCTTCTGCCACCGTGCCCTCCGTATCGTTCACTAGCTCCGGCGAAACCTCCAAGCTCACGTAGCCGTCGCCGCCCTTTTCA
This sequence comes from Hymenobacter seoulensis, assembly GCF_054780535.1. NCBI lineage: Bacteria > Pseudomonadati > Bacteroidota > Cytophagia > Cytophagales > Hymenobacteraceae > Hymenobacter > Hymenobacter seoulensis. The sequence continues at coordinate 193,437 of NZ_BAAGWD010000003.1, read as the reverse complement.
GGGTGGTCGTAGAGGGGGCGCAGCAGGTCGCAGGCTTGTTGCACATCAGCTACGGCCAGCTTGGCGTAAATCTCATCGGCCGAAAGACCTTCCTGGGCAAACTGACGAATGTCGGCGGCGTAGTCGTCGGAGCCGGCAATAGCTTTCTCGAAGATGGCCGGGTTAGAGGTTACGCCCCGCAGGCCGTCTTCGGTGATGAGGCGCTGCAGCTCGCCGTTGTGCAGAATATTGCGGCGAATATAGTCGAGCCAAATGCTCTGGCCGAAATCGTGAATGGCAACGAGTGGGTTCATATCAATGGGTGTTTTTTTAAAGGGAGTAAAAAGGAACGTCATGCTGCGCTTGCCGAAGCATCTCTACCGCTGGCTAACTCAACTGGCCTAGATGAATCGGTAGAGATGCTTCGGCAAGCGCAGCATGACGTTCCTTTTGAAAGCATCAAGTGTTTACGATAAAACTTCCTTCTTCTCAATTTCAGCGGGCTGGCCTTGCAGCACCCAGTTGGCCTGCTTCACCACATTCTCCACACTGAACCCGAAGTACTCCATTACGGCCTCGCCGGGGCCCGATTCGCCGAAGCGGTTCATGGCAATGACAGTGCCTTCATCGGTGGCATATTTATGCCAGCCCATGGGCGAGCCGGCCTCTACTGCTACGCGCTTGCGCACGTCGGAGGGGAGCACCTGCTGGCGGTAGGCCTTGTCTTGCTTTTCAAACAGCTCCCACGAAGGCATGCTAACCACGCGGGTCGGTACGCCTTGCTGCTGCAGTTTCTCCTGCGCTTGCATGACTAAGGCTACTTCTGAGCCGGTTGCTAGCAGAATCAGCTCAGGTTTGCCCCCTTCGGCTTCGCTGAGAATGTAGGCGCCTTTCGCTACACCTTCGCGGGCCGAGCCGTACTTCTCTTGGTCCAGCGTGGGAAGCTTCTGGCGCGACAAAATCAGGACCACCGGCGACTTGGGCGTGGTCATGGCAATGCGCCATGCTTCTACGGTTTCGTTGGCATCGGCAGGGCGCAGCACCACAATGTTCGGGATGGTGCGCAGCGCGGCTACGTGCTCAACGGGCTGATGCGTGGGGCCATCTTCGCCCAGGCCTATGCTGTCGTGCGTGAACACGAATGTAGCAGCCGACTCAGCTAGGGCCGTGAGGCGGATGGCGCCGCGCATGTAGTCGGAGAAGGTGAGGAACGTGCCGCCGTAAGTGCGTACGCCACCGTGGTGGGCCATACCGTTCATGGCACCGCCCATGGCATGCTCGCGCACGCCAAACCAGATGTTGCTGTGCTCATAAGAGCCTGGCTGGAAGCTGGCGTCGCCGCCGGTAGGCATCTCGTTGGAGCTGGCCAGGTCGGCGGAGCCCCCGAACAGGAAGGGCACGCTTTTCTTCAGCGCATTAAGTGCTTTGCCGGACGCCTGACGAGTAGCCATGGCGCCATCGGCGGGGGTGAAAACGGGCAGCGAGGCGTCCCAGCCTGCGGGGAGCTCTCCCGCAAACGAAGCCCGGAACAGTTCCCACTCTGTGCCAAACTCCTGCTGGTACGCCTCTGATTTCTGCTGCCATTCTGCCTGAAGTTGAGCACCGCGCTGGCCGGCTTCAGCCAGATGCGTGCGTACTTCTTCGGGCACTACAAACGTGGCCTCGGGGTCGAAGCCAAAAAACTCTTTCGCCTTCTTGACATTGTCGGGGCCTAGTGGGGAGCCGTGCACCTTGCTCGTACCTTCCTGCGGGCTGCCGTAGCCGATGATGGTCTTCACGGAGATAATAGAAGGGCGCTCGGTTTCCTGCTGAGCGGCTTTAATGGCAGCCTCAATGCCATCGAGGTCGTTGCCATCCATCACGCGCTGGGTGTGCCAGCCATAGGCTTCAAAACGTGCCAAGGCATCCTCTGTGTAGGAGAGGTTGGTTGGTCCGTCGAGGCTGATATCGTTGTCGTCGTAGAGATAGATGAGCTTGCCGAGCTTCAAGTGGCCAGCCAGCGAAGCCGCTTCAGCCGCAATGCCTTCCATCAGGTCACCGTCGCTGACAATAGCGTAGGTGTAGTGGCCCATTAGCTCGTGGCCAGGTTTGTTGTACACGGCGGCCAAGTGCGCTTCCGCCATGGCCATTCCCACGCCATTAGCGAAACCCTGGCCTAGCGGGCCCGTGGTTACTTCCACGCCGGGTGTCAGGTTCGACTCGGGGTGGCCGGGCGTTTTGGAGTGCATCTGCCGGAAGCTCTTCACATCATCCAGGGTCAGGTCGTAGCCATAGAGGTGCAGCAGGCTATACAGCAATGCCGAGCCGTGACCCGCCGACAGCACAAACCGGTCGCGGTTAGGCCACTTCGGATCCTTCGGGTTAAAACGCAGAAAGCGCGAAAACAGCACGTACGCCATGGGAGCAGCGCCCATCGGTAGGCCCGGATGGCCCGAGTTAGCCGCCTGCACCATATCCACCGACAACAGGCGGATGGTGTTAACGCTTAGTTCAGCAGGAGAGAAAGTCGACTTGGTCACGGAATGACGATAAAAATGGTGGGAAGATTCTACGGCTTGCGGTAACAAAGCAACAGATGTACTAGGGTGCTGTACCTAAGAAAGCTGTTTGCCATCAGTACCAAAGCGAGGCGGATGAGCAATTGGCCGCGCTAAAGCCGAAAGTACTCTTTTGTATTAGGATACACAAACGATTGTGTGAACTTTATGCTCCGCCTTACTTCTCTAGGGCTGTACAACGGGCCAACCGGCAGCATCCCAGCTCAGCTTCTCAATACGCAATTTGGAGTGTCCTTTATCCGCGGCATCGTAGCCGTGGAAGACCAAGTAATCGACTTTGTCGAAGGTATACACCGAGTTATGACCTAGGCCAAACCAGTTCTTGTCGCCAGCCAATACTTCGGTACCTCCGCCCTGATCGAGCGCTACGCCAGCCTTATCCACGTAGGGACCTTTTACGTCTTTCGAGCGGCCCACCATAATCTTATAAGTACTCTGCGGGCCGCGGCAGCAATAGTCGAAGGAGGTGAATAAGTAATAGAAGCCATCCTTCTTAAAAATGAATGGCGCCTCAATGGCCCCGTCGCCAGGCAGGGAGTCGTTGAGCTGCGGGCTGCGGGGGCGCTTGGCAATGGTGCGCCATTGCTCCGGTTGGGCAGGTGCTTTCAGATCTGGAGTGAGCTTCACGAGCTTGATGCCATCCCAGAAAGAACCAAATGATAGCCAAGGGCTTCCGGCTTCGTCTCGGACCAGGTTGGGGTCAATGGCATTCCACATATCACGTCCTGGTACGGACTGAATCACGCGGCCATGATCAACCCACTTGAAATCTTTGGAAGTAGGATCAAGGGTTTTGTTGGTGGCAAGACCTATGCAGGATGTGTTCTTGCCGAACGCCGAAATGGAATAAAACAGCGAGTATACCCCGTTGTGGTAGGAAATATCGGGCGCCCAGATGTGGTTGCCTTTAAAGCCTGGCACTGCCTTCGTAGCCCAAGTAGGAGCCGTGGCGAAAATTGGCTTTTCCCGCGTCCAATTCTTACGGTCCTTCGATGACCACACCGCAATGCCCGGCCCCGTGCAGAACATGTAGTATGTACCGTTCTGCTGCGCCATCACCGGGTCGTGCGCCGGAATCAGGGCAGGAGCTGTTTGGGCTTGCGCTCCCAAGCTACCTAGTACAATGGACAAGGTAACGAGAGGCTTTATTAAGCGAGAATACATAAACGATTGTGTTAAAATTGTCGGGTTTATGGAGGGCAACTTTACCGCTACCGTGTGCCTAGTGAACCAGCACCACAAGTAGTGTTTACTCTGCAGACAGCTCCAGCACGTGGCTCGTGAGGGCAGGAGCATTAGGAGATGAAACCACGATGCCTACCTGCATCAGATAATCGCCGGAGTAAGTTTGGCTGTTGGCCGGCAAGCTGGATGTAGCGCCGGGCATTAGGCTGATTTCCGTGATACGGTAGCGTTTAGCTGGGTCGAGGCCCTGCAGACGCACAGGCAGCACAGTTTCGTTGAAGCGGGTGCGCAGGTTATAGCCATAGAGAACCGCTTTTGCTTTGTGTTCAGCTACATACATGAGGGCGGCTTGGTTGCCTTCGTAGGGAGAGCGGAGGCGATATTGGTCGCCCTGCCAGATGACCTCGCTGAGGCGTTTGTAGTCTTTTACGGCCTGCTGGCTGTATTGCAGCTCTTCAGGCGTCATCTTCTCCACCTCAATGTCGTACCCCAGTTTTCCCATCATGGCTACATCCGTCCGGAACTTGAGGCTTTGCTGGCGGTTCCAATTCGTGACGTGGCTAGCGAGTGTGTTGGAGGGGAAAAAGTTGGAATAGCCCCACTGGATATAAATGCGCTCCAAGGCGTCGGTGTTATCGGAGGTCCAGAACTCCGTGAAGTACTTAAGGCCGCCATAATCGGTGCGGGCGCCACCACCGGAGCACAGCATCATGGGCACGTGCGGGTACTTTTGGCGCACGCGGCTCAGTACTTTGTAGAGGCCGCGCACATAGTCGACATACAAATGGCTCTGGTTTTTCTTGAGGTGCTGCGAGTAGCCGTTGGTGATCATGCGGTTGCAGTCCCACTTCACGTAGGCCACTCCCTGACTTAGCTGCTCATCCACAATGTTGTACACGAAGTCCTGCACCTTGGGGTTGGTCAGGTCGAGTACCAACTGGTTGCGGTAATAGTCTTCGGGGCGGTTGGGCAGCTTCAGAATCCAGTCGGGGTGCTTCTCGTACAGTTCGCTCTTGGGGTTTACCATTTCGGGCTCCAGCCAAATGCCAAACTTTACGCCTTCCTTGCTGGCCGTTTGCACGAGGTGGCTTACCCCGTTCGGGAGCTTCGTTTTGGTGGGCTGCCAGTCGCCTAGGCCTGTCTGGTCGCTGCTGCGTGGGTATTTGTTGCCAAACCAACCGTCATCGAGCAAGAACACATCTACACCGAGCTTGGCCGCGTCGCCGATGATACGATCTAGCTTGGGCTCATCGAAATCAAAAAACGTCGATTCCCAGTTGTTGAGCAGGGTTACGCGCGGCTTCGTGCCATCGAGCACACCGAAGTGGCGGGCCCAGCGGTGCAGGTTGCGCGACGCCTGCCCTTTGCCGGCAGCGCTGTAGGTGAAGATGAATTCGGGGGTAGTAAACGTCTGGTTGGCGGGCAGCGTGTACTCGGAGGCGTAGGGGTTGATGCCCGCCGAAATACGCAGGGAGTTCACGTTGTCCAACTCAAAGGCAAACCGGAAGTTGCCGGTCCAGGCCAGCGTGCCGGCTAGTACCTGGCCGCTGGTTTCGGTTGCGGGCTGATCAAGGCCTAGGAAAAACGCGGGCGTCTGGTACCAGTTAGCGCGGGTGCCCAGCTTGGTGTCGATGACCTTAATGCCGCTAGTGAGCTGGCTTTCCTGCTGTTGCGCTTCCTCGGCCCAGTCGCCGTGAAACTGAGTGAGCCAGTACTGGTGGGCATCGAAATGCAGCATGGCCGAAGCGTAGCTGGTCAGCACCACCGGCTTCTTTTCCCGGTGCCGAATCTCAGTCCAGGTCTTGATTACGTCTTCTTGAAAATACGCCGCAAAATGCAGCAGCACTTCCACCGGATACTGCGGGTCGCGCAGCCGAATCACGGTTTCCGTTACATCATCGCCCGACTTCGTGGTCTTCTGATCGGCAAAGGTTAAGGCCAACGACGGGTTACCATCCGGATGCACCACCCGAATGGCGGGCTCAAATAAGTTATCGGTGCCAGCCGGTACGTAGGCTTCGTGGCGGTGTTGGAGCTGCTGATATTCCGCGGTATTAGCCAGCTTCGTGCCCAGGTATGTTTGGTACAACTTCTGGTTTTCGCCCACGGCCAGCACCATGCTCACGTGCTCAGTTTCTATAACGATGGGCGGGGTAGGCTGAGCCATGGCAGACGCCATACCGCCAAGGAGCAGCAGGCAACTACTAAGTACGCGTTTCAGCATGAGCAGGGTGGGAGAGGTGGGAAGGAGCAGAGCAGGAAAGGGCCTATAACGTATTCAAAAACAGATCGTCATGCTGAGCGGAGTCGAAGCATCTCTACCGCTTCGTTGCAGGCTTCCTTGAGTAGCCAGAGGTAGAGATACTTCGACTCCGCTCAGCATGACGGGTACTGTGGCAACAGCAGCACGCGAAATGCTTTGGCTACGCTCAGCGTGACGGTTCGGGGTGGCAAGAGGCCTAGGCCAGTTACTTGGCTGGCTTCACGCCTTCGGTCGTCATGACAACCCGCTTCATCGTTCCGTCTTTATTGTAATACAACTCATCGATGCAGACGGAGCGGCGGAAGGAACCGCCATCTGTGGGGATGCTGCCGTTGTGGTAGATGAAATACGACTTGCCTTTGAAGTCGATGATAGACTGGTGGTTGGTGTTGGAATTACCCGCCACCTCGTTTAGAATACCCTTGAATTCCCAGGGTCCCTCAATGCTGCGGCTCATGGCGTAGGCAATCTTCTCAGGGAATTGGTAGGCGTAGCTGAGGTAGTACCAGCCATTGTGCTTATGAATCCAGGGGGCTTCCGTGAACTTGGGCAGGGTAGTCACCTTGTTAATCGGGCCGTCCAGCTCGGTCATGTTGGGCTTCAGCTTGGCCCAGTAGCAGTTGGTGTTGCCCCAGTAGAGGTAGGCCTGTCCCTTATCGTCAATGAACACCGTTGGGTCGATGTCGTCCCAGGAGATGGGACTTTCGGTCATGTTGTTGGTGATGATGGCCGAACCGCGCGCATCCTTGAAAGGACCCGTCGGGCTATCCGACACGGCTACTCCGATGGCTTTGCCGGGAATGGTGCCGTGCTCCACGGCCACGTACCAGTAGAACTTGCCGTTGCGCTCAATTACCTGGGAGGCCCAGGCATCGGCTTTGGCCCACGCAAATGCCTTCACGTTCAGCGGCGACGGATGCTCTTTCCAGTTCACCATGTCGGTGGAGGAATAGCAGAGCCATTCGTTCATCACGTAGCGCTCCTGCCGGGCGGGGGCTTCATCGTGGCCGGCATAGAGGTAAACCGTGCCTTTATGCACGAAGGCAGCGGGGTCGGCGGTGTACTTGTCTTTGATGATGGGGTTGCCGGCCACGGCTTCGGGCGCTGCCTGCCCTAGCGCCGCGGTGGGCGCCAGGGTAGGAGCGGCCGCTGCCAGCAGCAGACCAGTGAGCAACGAGCGGGAAGTGAAAAGCAGGTTTTTCATACGTCAGAAATCACCGCTTAGCGCTTGCCAGGAATACGCAGCACCGTGAACGAGTTCGGGGCCAGCGTGTAGGTCACATTCGTCGACGATACCTTGAAGGGTTCCTCCTTAGGTGCCACGTTCATGGGCTGCTCCAGGCTGTTCACGGCGTTCAAGTCATTGCTGGCCAATACAATGGCTTTGCCGGCTTTGCCCAGCTTCTTGACACCCTGTAGGTTAACCGTTACGGGGCGAGCCGAAGTAGAGTAGTTCACCAGCTTCACAATGATTTCGCCGGTTTTGTCGTCGGCGGTGGCGCTGCTGAACAAGTTGTCATCACCATTCTTGGCATTGCCAGCACGCTGCACCGGCAGCATAGTGGTGCCGGGGTTGGTGCTGTACATCTTCTGCACATAGTAGTTTGGCGTGCCGTAGGCTTTCAGGTTATCAAACCAGATCATATCAGGCGTCCACTGCCAAGCGTCTACGTGTGCGAAAAGCGGCGCATAGGAGGCCATAATTACCTTATCGGCGTTGCGCTCTAGGCCAGTCATGAAGGCTGCTTCCGAGATGGCACAGTCCCAACTGTTCTTGTTGTCGGGGCTGCCGATGGCTACACTTTGCGCAGCGTACTCGCCGGCGAAGATTTTGGTGCCGGTAGTGGGATAGTTGTCGTAGCGGCCCACATTCTGGCGGAACCACTCCGGCTTGGCGTAGTAGTGTTCATCAATTACCTCGGCCTTCAGCTCCCGCAGGCGCTTGCTGGCTTTGTCGAACAGCTCCCCATCGGGGCTTGGTCCCGCGCTGGATACGATGTTCATGTTGGGATACTTGGCTTTTACGGCTTTCATAAACGGCTCGTAGCGCTCCAGGTACTGCGGACCCCACTGCTCGTTACCGATACCGATGTACTTCAGGTTAAACGGTGCTGCGTGGCCCATGGCTACGCGCTTGGCGCCCCAAGGGCTACTAGCGGGGCCGTTGGCAAACTCAATCAAATCCAACGCGTCCTGAATGAAGGTCTCCAGCGTCGGGTCGTCGTCTTCGTGGTTATGCGAGGAGCCGGCATTTGGGCCGCCCGCCGCTACCCCCGAAACTGGGGCCAACTCAGCGGAGTTGAACTGGCAGGCCATGCCTACGTTCAGGATTGGAACGGGCTCGGCTCCAATATCCTCGGAAAGCTGGAAGTATTCAAAGAAGCCCAACCCGAAGGACTGGTAGTAGTCGGGCGTGGAGCGGTGCTTGAACTCCATGTTCCAGCGGTTTACCAGCGGCACGCGGCTAGCCACGTCGCCAATGGTTTCTTTCCACTGATAGCGCTCCGTCAGGTTGCGGCCTTCCACGATGCAGCCACCGGGGAAGCGCAGGAAGCCGGGGTTCATGTCCTTGAGCAGCTGCACCAAATCAGTGCGTAGGCCGTTCTCGCGGTTTTTATACGTATCCTTCGGGAACAGCGAAACCACATCAATATCCAGCGTGCCGGCGCCTTCCATCGTGAGCTTCAGGCGCGCTTTCTCAGCCGTACCCGACGATTTCAGCACCACGCTGTACTTCTTCCATTCGTTGGTCAGGCCAGTAATCTTGGTCTGGGCCAGCACTTTGCCCGAGGGGCCAGCTTCCGGGCCCGCGCCGGGTCCACCTTCTTCCAGGGTCACGTTCAGGCCGCTGGCGTTGCCGGCACCCTTGCGCAGGTATACTGAGAAGGTGTATTCACCGCCCTGCTTTACGCCCATTCCCCGGAAGCCTTCATTGATGAAGCCGGCATCGGGGCTGGCCGTGGCGGCCGTCATGCGCAGGAAGTGGTTGTTCTGAGCGCTGATGGGCTGCTGGCTTGATACCGTGTAAGTCGATAAAGCCGCTGCGCCCCGAATGCCGCGCCAGCCTAGCAGGTGCTCATCCAGCTCAAACGACTTGTTTTTAACCAGCTCCGGATACAGGCCGCCATCGGCAGCAAAGTTGATGTCCTCGAAGAAGAGGCCATACATGGTTTTGGCGATGGGGGCGCCGGGCTTGTTTACCTGCACCGTAATGGTGTTGGCAGCGGTGGGCTTGGTTTGGGCAAAGGCAGTGCCTAGGCCGAGAGTACTGAGCAGGCCTAGACCAGTGGCCAGCTGCGCAAATCGGGTGGGAGAAGATGTGAGCATGTGGTAGATGAAATGAGCGAAACGCGTGTAGGCTATCAGTGGGGTTGCAGCCTAGGGAAGGGCTAGTGAGTCCCCACTTTTTTTCATGTGTAATCTGAACGATAGGTGCTTTTGTCTAGAACACAAGGCACAATCGATTGTGTAAAGTAATAAGAAAAACGCAACATGATGGTTGTTTTCTTTAAAAAGAACCAGATTTCATTTGCCATAAGAGCATAGTAAATAGGCTTTGTAGGGCATTTTAATTCAGAAAATAAGCTAAAATCGATGTTTGCAAAGGGGAGTATACATCTAAGATTCGAAATCATTCTATCTTTACACAAAGCATTGTGTAGCCCACTCCCTTATGTCCCTTCGAAAAAAACAAGTCCCGGACTCAAATACTACTAGCCCTGTTTCCATGGCCGACCTGGCCCGGGAGCTAGGCGTGTCCATGACAACCATTTCGCGGGCCCTGAGTGACCACCACAGCATTGGGCCGGCCATGAAGCAGAAAGTGCTGAAGCTGGCCAAGAAATATAACTATCAGCCCAACCGGCTGGCTTCGGCGTTGCGCAAAGGCAAAAGCCAGTTGCTAGGCATTGTGGTGCCCTATATCGAGGGGCGCTTTTTCCCTTCGGTAGTGCACGGCATTGAAACCGCTGCCAGCAAGGCCGGTTACAATGTTATCATCTGTCAGTCGAATGAAGATGTGGCCCAGGAGCGTCGTAACCTCGATATTCTGCTGAGCGCCCAGGTGGCGGGTATTCTGGTGTCGTTATCACGCACTACCCACGATTTTCGCCATTTTGAGAAAGTACGCAGCCGCGGTCTGCCGCTGGTTTTCTTTGACCGGATTGTGGAAGGCGACAACGTAAATGCCGTGGTACTGGATGACCAGGAAGGCGGCTACGTTTCTACCAAGCATCTGATCAGCCAGGGCTGCCACCGCATTGCGCACCTGGCTGGCCCCCAACACCTGAACATCTACAAAAACCGCCGCCAAGGCTACCTCGATGCCTTGCGCGAAGCCGGCCTGCCCGAAGACGAAAGCCTGATTATTTGCTCAGATATGGGTCAGGACCAAGGCGCCGAAGGAATGCGTCAGCTGCTGGCCTCCGCAAATCCGCCCGACGGAGTATTTGCCGCCGGCGACTATGCCGCGCTGGGGGCCATGCAGGAAGCGCACCGCCAGGGGTTGCGAGTACCCGAGGACGTAGCCATTTCAGGCTTCAGTAACGAGACCTTTACCGTTATCACGGAGCCTTCTATTACTACCATTGACCAGCGCTGCGAGGAAATGGGCCAGGCCGCGGTACGCTTGCTGCTAGAAGTGATTGAAGCCGATGGCCGCGCGTTTGTGCCCCGGCAAGTCTCGCTTCGGCCGGAGCTGCTGGTGCGAGGCTCGTCTGCCCGCGCGGAAGTAGTCGGTCAAGCCAGGTCTGTGGCCAAAAAAGTCGGCGTAAGGGCGCACTAGGTTCGGGCTATGCCGCAGGAGTATCTGCTGTTCGTGGACACCGAAACCACGGGTCTGCCGGCCCGCTGGACCCGGCCTTACGCCGAGGAAAAGGAGTGGCCCCACATAGCGCAGCTGGGGTGGGTAGTGTATACCTCAGAGGGAGACCTAGTAAAAGCAGACCAAGCGTACCTGCAGATTCCGGCCGGGAGTATGCCCGCCGCCGCCATTGAAATTCATGGCCTGACGGAGCAGTTTCTGCGGGAGCAGGGCCAGCCGCCTGAGCTGGTGTTGCGCCGCTTGCTGGCCGATCTGGCGACGTATCGGCCAAGGGTAATTGGCCATTTTCTGCAGCTGGATTTTCATGTACTAGGGGCCGCGTTCCTGCGAGCTGGGCTGAATAACCCGCTGCTCACGCTTCCGCAATTTTGCACCATGACGGCCACCTGGCCGCCCGTATCTACTACCCAGCTCCGCCGGCATTTGAGGCTGCACGAGCTACACGAACTGCTGTTTGGCGAGCCCATGGAGCGCCTGCACGATGCCTACCTTGATGCGGCTGCTACGGCCCGCTGCTTTTTTGAGATGCAGCGCCAGGGCTTTATCACCGCTGATCTTCTCACAAGCCAGGAAGCGCTTACCGAGCCGGTAGTAACATCCCCGCCGGCCGCCAAGCGCTGGCTTTTCTTGGTGGCGCTCCTCGGATGCGTTCTTCTGCTGCTATATTGGTTTCTCTATGGATAATCGTCTTGCTTTTCTCCGCACCGTGGCGCCCTTCACGCTGCTGCCCGAAGATGTGCTGGAAGGAGTAGTGGACCTGCTGCAGGAAGTGCAGCACCCGCGCGAAACCTTGCTCTACCAGCAGGATACATCCAAGCTGCGTAGCCTCGATATTATTGTGGAAGGCGAGTACGAAACCTTCTTCTACGACAGCGAGCAGCACAAGCGCCTGCCGGAAGTATATGGCCCAGGCACCTGCTACGGCGGCATGTCCATTCTGCTCAACAAAAAGCGCTCCTTGCGTACCGTAGTCGTGCACAAAGGCACCCGTGTGCTGCAGTTGCCTCGCCGCGACTTTCGGGCCTTATGCCAGGCCTACGAACCGTTCTTTCATTACTTCACGGCGCGCTACGGCGAGCGGATGCTCGACGAGGAATACGCCCATTTCGTGAAGCCCAGCTCGCTGCCGGAGCAGAATTTTCTGGTGGCCGATCAGCTGTTTTCGCGCCGAATCAGCCGGGTAGAGGTGCGCGAGCTAGTGACCTGCCCCAGTACAGAGCCGATTTTTGAAGCCGCTAGGCGCATGGCGGCCGCCAAAGTCAGCTGCTTGTTCGTGACCAACCCCGAATCAGGTGCTGTGATTGGCTATTGCACCGATATCACGCTGCGCGACGCCGTAATTGCTAGGTGCCTGGATGCTCGCAAGCCGGTTGCCGAAGTGGCCGCTTCGCCACTGGTTTCTATCAGCAGCGAGGCCTATGTGTATGAGGCCATCCTGCTCATGTTCCAGACCAAAACTCGCTACCTGCTGGTGGAGAAGAATGGCGAATATGTGGGGTTTCTGAGCCGAAACAAGCTGCTTAGCGACTTGGCCCAGTCGCCGTTTATGTTTATTCAGGCCGTAAAATTGGCCCAGAGCACCCGCGAGCTGAAGCGCCGCTGGGAAATGGTGCCCGACATTGTAAACCAGTTGCTGAGCCGGGGCGTGAAAGCAGATATCGTGAACCAGGTGATTTCGACCGTGGCCGATACCATTGCCCTGAAGGTGATAGAAAACGTGCTGGCTGAGCTGGGGCCAGCGCCGGCCAAGTTTGTGTTTATGGTGCTGGGCAGCGAGGGGCGCAAAGAGCAAACCCTACTCACCGACCAAGACAACGCCATTATCTACGAAGACAAAGCCAACGAGCAGCGCGAGCTGGTGCGCGAGTATTTCCTGCGCTTTGCCACGGCCGTTTCCGACCAACTCAACCACATTGGCCTGCACTATTGCACGGGCGGCTTCATGGCCAAAAACCCCAAATGGACGCACTCCCTCTCGCACTGGAAGCGCAACTACCGCCAGTGGATGAGCGAGTCGAATGCGGAGACGGTGATGCAGTTTGCTACCTTCTTTGATTGCCGCTACCTCTACGGTGAAGCCAGCCTGATGCATGAGCTGCAGAGCTTTCTGCATCAGGAGCTGGAGCAACCCCTGGAGCGCTTTCTGTTCTTTATGGCCAAAAACGCGTTGCAGTATGAGCCGCCGCTAACCTTCTTCCGTAACATCCGCACCTTCACGCAGGAGGGCCAGCAGGTGTTTGATTTGAAGCGGACGATGTCGCCGATTGTGGACCTGGTGCGGGTATATGCGCTGCAGCATCAGGTGTTCCAGACCAACACCGGTGAGCGACTAGCCCAACTGCGCGAGCAAGGCGTGTTCAAGGAAAAGGAATACCAGGAGCTACTGCAGGCATACTATTACCTGATGGGTATGCGCCTCCAGAAACAGGCCCGCCAGATCATCAACGACCGCGAAGCCCCCACCAATTACCTTGACCCCACGACCCTCACGCAGGTAGAGCAGGTCACGCTCAAGGAAATATTTAAGGTTATCAGTGACTTCCAGTTGAAAATAAAGGTCAGCTTCACGAAATCATTGTAAATATACTTTCACTGTCCTGCCAGGCTCTGCCTGTCTTCGCTCGCTACCAACCCCAATTCCCGCCCCTATGAAACAACTGATTCTCCTGCTTTGGCTGCTGCTGGCAGCTAGTGGCAGCTACGCTCAGAAAACCAAAATAAAGACGAAGGGCCCAGCCGCGGCAGCGGTACTGGACCGTCGGTGGTCGGTAGAGAAAGCGCAGGCTTGGTACAAAGCGCACCCCTGGATGAGCGGCGCCAACTTTGCCCCAAGCACGGCCATCAACCAGCTGGAAATGTGGCAGGCCGCCACGTTTGACCCTGCCACCATTGATAAAGAATTGGGCTACGCCGAAAGTATTGGGTTTAATACCATGCGCGTGTTTCTGCATAGCCTGGCCTGGCAGCAAGACCCTAGCGGGTTCAAGAAACGCATGAACGACTACCTGGCGCTGGCCGACAAGCATCACATTCAGACGTTGTTCGTGTTTTTTGATGACTGCTGGAACAAAGATCCTAAGGCGGGCCCCCAGCCGGCTCCCAAGCCCGGTATCCATAACTCAGGCTGGATGCAGGACCCCGGCGACCCTGCCTCCCGCGACTCGGCTACGTTCAGTAAGCTCAAGCCCTACGTACAGGATGTGCTGACCTCGTTTAAATCTGACAAGCGCATTTTGCTCTGGGACCTGTATAACGAGCCCGGCAACTCAGGCAAAAAAGCTACCTCGCTGCCGCTGGTGCGCAACGTATTTGCCTGGGCCCGCGAAGTAAACCCCGAGCAGCCCCTAAGCGTGGGCCTGTGGGCCTGGGACTTCCCGGAGCTCAATGCCTACCAGGCGTTGCACTCCGACATTATCACCTACCACAGCTACGACGAAGCAACGTCGCATCAGCGCATTATTGAACTGCTGAAGTCGCACGGCCGGCCCATGATATGCACCGAATACATGGCCCGGACGCGAAATAGCCGTTTCTCCAACATTATGCCTTTGCTGAAGCAGCACAATGTGGGTGCCATTAACTGGGGCCTGGTAGAAGGCAAAACCAACACTAAATACCAGTGGGACACGCCCTTGCCCGATGGCAGTGAGCCTATCGAGTGGTTTCATGAGGTGTTCCGCCAAGATGGTACCCCATACCACCGCGACGAGACCGAGCTAATTAAGAAGCTGAACGGCAAGTAATATGGCGAATCGGCTTCATCAGGGGCGGGCCGCCAGCAGGCGGTGGCTGACGGTTGCGCTGCTGGGGCTGGCTAGTGGCCTGGCCGTGCCAGGACTAGGGCAAACAGTGCCTGCAACCGTTACTACCCCAGGCACTTTCACCAACCCGCTGCTGCCTTCCGGCGCCGACCCGTGGAGCGTGTACCACCAGGGCTTCTATTACTACACCCACACCACCGGCAACAATATCACGCTCTGGAAAACCAAGTCCCTGAGCCAACTCGATAAAGCCCCGAGCAAGGTAGTCTGGACGCCGCCAAAAGCCGGGCCCAATGCCCACGGAATTTGGGCGCCGGAACTGCATTACCTGAACGGCAAGTGGTACCTGTATTACTCCGCCGACAGCGGCACCAACCAAACGCACCGGCTGTGGGTGTTGGAAAACGAGTCGGCAGATCCATTACTAGGCACATGGGTCAGCAAAGGCCAGCTCACCGATGCCAGCAACAAGTGGGCTATTGATGGGTCGGTGTTTGAAAACCGGGGCCAGCAGTACTTGGTGTGGTCGGGGTGGGAGGGCGATACCAACGGGCGCCAGAACATCTACATTGCCCGCATGAAAAATCCCTGGACAGTAGAAGGCCAGCGGACCAAAATTTCGACGCCCGTATACTTCTGGGAGCGTGATGGCGACCTGCACGATCCGCAAAATCCGCCCCACGTGGATGTAAACGAAGGCCCCCAGTTGCTGCGTAACGCCGGGAAGGTTTACCTCATTTACTCGGCTAGTGGCTGCTGGACCGATTCGTATGCGCTGGGCATGCTCACGGCCGAAGACGGTAGCAACCTGCTCGAACCTGGTTCCTGGGCTAAGTCCCCGAAGCCAGTCTTCCAGCAAAATTCCACGGCGGGCGTGTATGCGCCGGGGCACAACTCGTTTTTTAAGTCGCCGGATGGCACCCAGGACTGGATTCTGTACCACGCCAATAGCATGCCCGACCAGGGGTGTGGCCCGCGCCGCAGCCCGCGCATGCAACAGTTTACCTGGAACCCCGATGGCTCCCCCAACTTTGGGTTGCCGGCTCCGGCCGGGGTAGCACTGCCCCGGCCCTCTGGAGAATAACGCTACTTCTGGCAAATAAGCTACATGCACTGCTGCTGTTCGAGGGCAGCCCTTTCACACCAACGCCCCAGCCCTAACTAGGACCGGGGCGTTGGTGTGAAAGGGGAATCAGAATGTATGGGGGCGGCTTTGTTTGGGCCGATGCCGACGATGCCGATTGGCGTTGGGTGTTTCTGCTTTCCCGGTCTGCCCAGAAAAAATCGGAAACAAATCGGCCAGGAGTAGTAGGGCTACTGCTGTGGCGGCCAGGTTAGGGGTGGGGCCATAGTGGGTCATACAACATGCATTTATCCATACCAAAAACACTAATAATGGCCTGTAACCGGTGTGTGGGCGTCAGGCAATAAGATAAGAGCGGCAAGTAGTACCCGGTTGCGTTGCTTAAGGTAGCGTGGGCAGGTAACTCAGCCATTTACGCTTAAAAACCCTGAATGGATTTCAATTGGTTAGGCTACTATTATGGGTAAGCAGCTTACATCCCTCGTTAAAAGGCACAAATCGCCTGATAAAAAAGGCCACACCCCAGGTAACTATACCTAGGGTGTGGCCTATAAACGGGTGGCGTAAGATGGCTTGTGGTTTGTGTTGGACCTAAGAGGCAGCCTCGGCGGGTAGTACCTGCACTACATCGCCAACACGGAATACGCCACCCTGAAGAATGCGAGCGGTAAGGCCGCCGTGGCCGCGCATGGCGTTGTAGCCACCCGGGCCCAGCTCTTCCTCCATCCGGGAGCAAGGGTGGCACTCGCCGGTAATTTCCAACACCACCTCATCCCCAATCCGGATTCGACGGTTTTTGAGGGCTAGTAGGTTAAGGCCACTGATGGCTAAGTTACGCCGTAGCCGGCCGGGCGCTACTGGCTCTGCCAGCCCCAGAAAACTGCCCACTGCCGCCAGATGCTCGTGCTGAATCAGGGTGATTTGTCGCTTGCCACCCGGCTTCGGGCGGGCGTGGTCGCCGGCGAGGTGGCGGTCGGTTTCGGCGGTGGCTTCCTGTACTTCTTGCAGGGGTTCCCGCCGCACCGGGCGCAGGCCAATCCACTCTACCCGGCCCTGTTGGGGCAAGGTGCTCAGTAGCTGCGCAATGGTAGATTTATCATCGCCAACAAACGGAAAAGGCATAGCAGCAAAGGATAAGAAGATGAAGGGATAGTGCCCGCGGAACCGGCAAGTGGCGAAATGCAGTTACGGCTGGGCCGTGGCCTGCAGCTCAGGATGGCTGATTTGGCCGCCCAGGTTGCCAGCGCGGGCCAGCAACCCAAAGCTCAGGATGGCTCCCGCCAACACCGCTAGCCGGAATAGGCGGGGGCGCGTTTTATTCAGCAAGGCAACGAGTGCGAGAGCGCCCGTAAGCTCCAGCGCCCAAAACCCCAGCTCGGCGGCTTCTTCGTGGGCGTGAATGAGCTGGTGCGAAATACCTGGCAAATGCTCTACTACCTCTTCCGCGCCTTCACCGGTAAGCTGGGTGGGCAGGCACAGCACGGCCGCTACCACCAGGCTGATCAGGCCAGTTTTGCTGAGGATGGCATCATGGCGCACGATACCAAAAGCCAGCACTACCAAGCCAAACAGCGTGCCCAGAATAGGAGCATGATTGAGTACCAAGTGCAAATGCGCTTCATTCATAAGGGTAGGCCAAAGGAAAGTACGTGGTTAAATTTTCGCTAAGGTAAGAGGGGCGGCTATCTTTATTCACCACCAATCTGGCGGGCAACCAGGAAGGCGGCTCCCGCTGCCAGCGCGCCAATGCCGGCCATTTTGAAGGCTCCTAGCACGGGTGGTTGCCCCGTCATGCGGCTTTTCAGGTAGCCAAACAGAAACAAGCACACTAGCGTAATCACCGCCGACCAGCCCAGCCCCTGCGCCGGATTGGCCGTAAAAAAGTAGGCGCTCAGCGGAATCAGGCCGCCCAGGGCATAGGCAATGCTGATGGTGGCGGCACTTTTGGGCGCCTGCCGCAAATCGGGCTTTTCCAGGCCTAGCTCATATTTCATCATAAACCGCACCCATTGGTCGGGGTCGGCGGTGAGCTCGCGCACGGCCTGGGCCCGGGTGGCTTCCGACAGCCCAATTTCCTGCAGCAGCTCATCTACCTCGGCGCGCTCTACGTGCGGCACTTCCTGTATTTCGCGGTACTCGCGGGCCAGCTCGGCCTCGTAGTGCTCTACCTCGGTGCGCCCGGCCAAGTAGCCGCCCAGCCCCATGGCAATGGAACCAGCCACAATTTCTGCTAGCCCCGCCGTAATCACCAACCCCGAGGACTGCACGGCTCCGCTCAGGCCCGCCGCCAGGGCAAACGGCACCGTCAGGCCATCAGACAGGCCAATTACGATATCCTGCAGCATGGCCGAGCTGCTCAGGTGGTCTTCGGGGTGCGGATGAATGTGCTGCATGAAAGCTAATATAGGGTTTCGCTTAACCTGAGCCGTTATTGTGCGTAAAGATGCGAGGCGCTGCCTTTTGGGCGGGCGCCCACATTCATGCACTCTATTTCGTACTCCTATCATGGCTAAAACACCCGCCAAGAATACCGCTGCCACCCTAGCAGCTCCTAAAGCAAAAGCACCAGCCGCCAAAAAAACGTCACCTACGGCTTCTACGTCGGTTAATGGCCAAGCAGCACCTAGTGTGCAGCCGGTCCTGAACCAGCAATTCAACGCGCCGGCTCCGTTGCAGAAGTACGGCACCGTATCGCAGCGCCTGCCTATCGGACTTGATGAAAAAACGCGTCAGCAAAGCGTTAACAACCTCAACCAGATGCTGGCCGATACCATCACGTTGCGCGACTTGTACAAAAAGCACCATTGGCAGGTAGTAGGCCCCACGTTTTATCAGCTGCACCTGCTCTATGATAAACACTACGAAGAGCAAAGCGTGCTGGTAGATACCATTGCTGAGCGCATCCAGATTTTGGGTGGCGTGGCCGTGGCTATGGCCCATGATGTGGCCGAGCTGGCCAGCATTCCGCGTCCGCCCCGCGACCGGGAAGAAGCGCCCATTCAAGTATCGCGCCTACTGGAAGCCCACCAGATCATCCTGAAGAACTGTCACGATTTCGCCAAGCAGGCTGATGATGCCGGCGACGACGGCACCAACGACCTACTGGTGAGCGAAGTGCTCCGCGCCAACGAAATGCAGGTGTGGTTTGTGTCAGAGCACGTAGTAGATACGCCCCTAGCCCGCGCTGAGTAGCCAACCCCGCTACCAACACGTAAGAAAGGCCTTTCCGATAGGAGAGGCCTTTTTGTTTATCGATGGGCGCGTCTTCTTCTTTTTTGGCGGTGGTTTTCTTCGGCTTCTTCCATTGAGTGCGTGCGGCCCAGGTCATGGTCGCGCTTGGCTTTTTCAGCAAGCAAACAGAAGTAGCCGTGAATCAGGTTGATTTCCTCTTCCGTAAAATCCTGAGCATTAATCAGGCGGTTACTAGCCCCTTTGTGTGCCGCAATTAGCTCATTCAGCTTCAGGTGCATCACCAATGAATCTTTGTTTTGAGCGCGCTGGATAAGGAATACCATCAGGAAAGTGATGATGGTGGTGCTGGTGTTAATGACCAACTGCCAGGTTTCAGAGTAATGAAAGATAGGGCCCGTAACGGCCCACGCCAGGATGGTGCCTAGCGCCAGGCAAAACGCGAGGGTAGTGCCCGACCAGGCCGTAACCTTGGCTGCAAAGCGGGCAAAGAAATTAGATGGGCGAGAAGCAGGCAGTGGCATGGCGTGAAAAGGGCTGGTTAAGTGCGTAGGCCACTAGAAGGTGCGAAAGTTTGGCGGCTCTTCCTGAAGATTGCATGAAATTTTTCAGGCTGACACTGAGAGCGAAACCTCCGCCAAGCCAACTGAGAACAGCAAAAACCGGAAAAAACACCGTCCGCACTTGCAGGCGTCGTCGCAACCCTCTACTTTTGTCCTCGATTCGCCGCCTCAGTGAATCCAAAAGCGCTGGCTTTTGCTGCTTACAAGAGTGCTTACCAAATCTGCGCACGTGGTGAAACTGGTAGACACGCCATCTTGAGGGGGTGGTGCCTTCGGGTGTGGGAGTTCGAATCTCCCCGCGCGCACTCTTCTAAAAAGCCCGCTCTGGTTTTTCCGGAGCGGGCTTTTTCGTGTCTTTACTGCAACGGGCTTCCGGTACTAGGTCAGTAAATGGCTTAAACCGGTTACATAAAAAAGGCCGCTAGCAATGCGCTAGCGGCCTTTTTACTAGGGTATTGCTTATTCCCACTCAATGGTTGCTGGTGGCTTGGAGCTGATATCGTACACCACGCGGTTGATGCCGCGCACCTGATTGATGATTTTGTTGCTGACCTCGGCCAGAAACTCGTAGGGAAGGTGCGCCCAGTCGGCCGTCATGCCGTCTACGCTGGTTACGGCGCGCAGAGCAACTACCCGCTCGTAGGTCCGCTCGTCGCCCATTACGCCCACGCTCTGCACGGGCAGCAGCATCACGCCAGCCTGCCACACTTTCTCGTAGAGGCCATGCTCTTTGAGGCCGTTGATGAAGATGGCATCGGCGCGCTGCAGCAGGTCTACTTTCTCTGGCGTGATGTCGCCGAGGATGCGGATACCCAGGCCTGGGCCCGGGAAGGGGTGGCGGTGCAGGATGTTGACCGGCAGCTCCAGCGTATGGCCTACTTCACGCACTTCGTCTTTAAACAAGGCCCGTAGCGGCTCCACAATACGCAGGTTCATTTTTTCGGGCAGGCCGCCCACGTTGTGGTGGCTCTTGATGGTCACGGCCGGGCCTTTCACCGACACCGACTCAATTACATCAGGATAAATGGTGCCTTGGGCCAGCCAACGGGCGCCGTCTACCTTCTGCGCCTCGCGGTCGAAGACCTCAATAAAGGTGCGGCCGATGGCTTTGCGCTTCAGCTCGGGGTCGGTGAGGCCTGTGAGGGCATCATAGAATTCCTGCGAAGCATCCACCCCGCGAACATTCAGGCCTAGGTCCTTATAGGAGTGCAGCACGTCTTCGTACTCATCCTTGCGCAGCAGCCCGTTGTTCACGAAGATGCCGTGCAGGCGCTTGCCAATGGCCTTGTGCAGCAGCAGCGCCGCCACGCTGGAGTCTACGCCGCCCGATAGGCCCAGAATCACCTGATCCTCGTCGCCGATGGTGCGCTGCAGCGTTTCCACCATACTGTCCACGAAGTGCTCCGGCGTCCAGCTTTGATCTAGCTTACAGATGTTGACTACGAAGTTCTGGAGCAGGGTTTTGCCATCGGTAGAGTGCGTTACCTCTGGGTGAAACTGAATCCCATAGGTAGGCTGGCCGGCAATATGGAAGGCCGCTACGGCAACCTCCGGCGTGCTGGCAATGATGTCAAAGCCTTCGGGCAGTGTTTTGATGGTGTCGCCGTGCGACATCCAAACCTGCGACTCCGAAGGCACGCCATGCAGCAGGGGGGAATCGTGGTGCACACGGGAGAGGCGGGCGCGGCCATACTCCCGGATGGTAGCAGGCATCACCTCGCCGCCCTGTTGGTGGGCCAGCAGCTGCGCGCCGTAGCAAACGCCCAGTACGGGTACGTTGCCTAGGTACCTAGAGAGGTCGGGGTTGGGCGAATCAGCATCGCGCACGGAGCAGGGCGAGCCCGAAAGCACAACGCCCCGGATGTCCTCAGTGAGGTCCGGGGCGTGATTATACGGATGGATTTCGCAGTAGACGTTCAACTCCCGGATGCGCCGGGCAATGAGCTGCGTGTACTGCGACCCAAAATCGAGAATGAGAATCTGTTGAGGCATGGGCAAAGGTAGCGCGCAGATTTCAGACCTGAAGCACGGGTTTTCATTTCTCAGCTCACTTTTCTGGTGAAAGTAGGGGCTGAGCAGCGCCCCGTTTGCGGCTAGGTAGTGGAGAGGTTAGTAAAATACCCTGGCAGAAACCTGCGCCAGAGTCAGCGTAAGCAACGTCACAAAAGCTGAGCTGCAGAAACAAAGTGCAGTTCATGATAGAAGAGTGTGAGCCTGTAAGCGCGTTTTTTAGTTAATAGTCCTATTTCGCTACTGCGTAAATACTAGTCACAAAGTATGGGGAGGTTGCCTTTACAGTCCGGCCCAGACCGGGCACCTTTATAGCGCTTCTATTTCTTCCTGCTTTCTAACTGCGTGGTTTATGCACTCCTCTCTTCCCCTGCTTGCATTGTCTTTGCTAGGTGCATTGGTATTGCCTGCCACTGGCCTGGCTCAGCAATCAACGGAAACCAAACGTGTTGAGCCTGACACCATAGGCACAGTTGCCGATGTATTTGCAGTTGTTAGTGCTTCGCCGGCAGCTACTAGGGTAGTTTCAGCCGAAAAGGCACCCACTGCTCCGGAACCAACACCAGCACCTGTAGTACCCGCGCCAGCACCTACAGTTGCCGAGCCGGTGGTAGTTGTTGTGAAGCCTGCCGTTAAAATATTGGCCGGCAACGTGGTAGATGAATGGGGAAACCCGCTGATGGGCGCTACCATTACAATAGTAGGCGACAAAATGCAGTCCGTGAGCACCAACTCGGAGGGAAATTATATGCTGCCCACTACGGCCAAAGCTCCCGTTATTCAGGTGAGCTTTGCCGGCTACCAAGATGCTGAGCGCATTGCCCGCGGCCCCGCCGACCTGTTGTTCAAACTGGACCCAATTTCTGACTACAAGCGCGATTTGAAAAAGCGCAGCAAAGCGGCCACCAAAGCCTGGAAAAACTAGCTTGCCCCCGGCTGCCAGCAAAAAAAGCAACTGATACTCTTGTAGATATCCGGGGTTCAGGAAAAATATCTGCCTAGGGCGTGCTTTCTGCCCTAATACGTGCGTACCTTTGTCACGGCGAGTCAGAACGACCAGCTCCTGTTGAACTCCCCCAGGACCGGAAGGTAGCAAGGGTAGACGGTTGAGCGGTGCGATTTTGGCTCGCTTTTTTTTGCCCTTTCCGCTCGTCAGGCACCTAGTAGCCAGCGTAGGGCCAGCCCCATCTATTTCTGAGATTTCGCGTGGGTAGCAGCGTGGGCACAAGGGCGTTTGCCAGCAAATGGGTAGCTTTGGGCATCGTTGTTACCAAACTACCCGCATGAAATTCTTCATTGATACCGCCAACCTGAAAGAAATTCAGGAGGCCGTAGAGCTAGGTGTGCTCGACGGCGTAACCACCAATCCTTCGCTGATGGCCAAGGAAGGCATCAAAGGCACGGATGCCGTGATGGCGCACTACCAGCAGATCTGCGAAATCGTGGATGGCGACGTGTCGGCTGAGGTAATTGCCACCGACTTCGAAGGCATGATCCGGGAAGGCGAAGCCCTGGCCGAGCTGCACCCCAACATTGTGGTGAAAGTGCCCATGATCCGCGACGGCGTGAAGGCTATCCGCTACTTCTCCGACAAAGGCATCAAAACCAACTGCACGCTTATTTTCTCGGCCGGCCAGGCGCTGCTAGCTGCCAAAGCAGGCGCAACCTACGTGTCGCCGTTTGTGGGTCGCCTTGATGATATCGGGCACGATGGCTTGCTGTTGGTGCAGCAGATTGTGGATATTTTCAGCAACTACGGCTACCCTACGCAGGTATTGGCCGCCTCGGTGCGCCACGTACCGCACCTGATCCAGTGCGCTGAGCTTGGTGCTGATGTGGTAACCTGCCCGCTGAATGTAATTACGGGCCTGCTCAACCACCCCCTCACCGACAAAGGCCTGGCTACGTTCCTGGCCGACCACAAGAAGGTTAATTCCTAAACGAGCAAGGTAAAGCCAGGCGCTGAAAGCCAGAAGCAGCTAAAAATTGTTGCTGCCTTGTGGTTTCATCTCCTGGCTTTCCTGTTCAGCTCCGGCTCCCGCTATGTACATCATTAAAGTAAAAGGCAAGGCCAAGATTCCGGACTACATACAGCTGCGCGACGAGCATTTCGTGCTAATTGCTTACTTCCGTGCCGACCGCCCCCTGAAGGATTTGCACCGCTACGGCCTGGAGGGCAAGGAAACCGAGCTGGCCGCCGTTATTGGGGAGCTGGAGTTCGGGAAGCTTCAAAAACTGGAAATCTGACCTACGCCAGCATGTAGTATTCCGGGCCCGACAGGGAGTCTGCGTTGTAAGACTTCGTGCCGGGCCCGGAATAAACGTTTCTGGAAGCCCGCCCTGCCCGTTATCTTCGTCCCTATGCCTACCACTTCCGCTCCCGTTATTGAGTTGCACGACGCCTACATCATGCAGGATGTAAACACCGTGCTACAAAAGGTCACGTTTACGCTGGAGAAAGGGGAGTTTGCCTACTTGGTAGGGCGTACGGGCTCGGGCAAAAGCTCCCTGCTTAAAACGCTTTATGCCGATTTGCCTCTGCCTGCGGGCTCAGGCACGGTAGTAGGGTTTCCGCTGCCTAAAATTGACAGCAACGGCAAAGTGCCCTATTTGCGACGCAAGCTGGGCATTATCTTCCAAGATTTTCAGCTCCTCTTCGACCGCTCCGTGGCCGATAACTTGTTGTTTGTGCTGAACGCCACGGGCTGGTCGGGGAAGGCCCGCAAGCAGCAGCGAATTTCAGAAGTGCTGATGCGCGTGGGGTTGGCCAACGCGGCCTCGAAAATGCCACATCAGCTTTCCGGTGGCGAGCAGCAACGCGTGGTAATTGCGCGGGCACTGCTGAATGAGCCCTTGCTGCTACTCGCCGACGAACCCACCGGCAACCTCGACCCCGATGTGGCCGACAGCATTATGCGCCTGTTTGTGGAAATCAATAACGCCGGCACCGCCGTGCTCATGGCCACCCACAACTACCAAATCATCCGGCAGTATCCGAAGCGCGTATTAAAGTGTGAGCAAGGCCATCTAGTAGATTCGGCCGTTACGCCGTTTGAGTTGGCTGTCTAAAACAAAAAAGTACTAGGGGTGCCAACCATCCGAACCGTTTGGGGCTCATGTGGGAGAATGCAGGCCGCCGGCAAATAGCCGCTGCCCGCAATGTGGCAGGTTAGTAACTTAATTAGGATAGAATGAGTGGCCTTTCAGTACTGATTCCGGTGTTTAACCACGATGTGCGGCCTTTGGTCCGGGCATTGCTGGCCCAAGCTCCGGACTGGCAGGGTACTGTTGAGATTCATTGCCTGGATGACGGCTCTAGTGAATCGTTCCGCAAGCTAAACCGGCAATTAATCAGCCTGCCGGGCGTTTTTTACCAGGAGCTGGAGTGCAATGTAGGGCGAGCAGCCATCCGCAACCAGCTAGCCGCGGCGGCTCGGCAAGAATGGCTCCTGCTACTGGACAACGACAGTCTGCTTCCCGATGCAAAATTTCTGGCCCGTTACGCCAGCGCCCGGCTTGCGGCACCCGTCGTTTCAGGCGGCACTGCCTACGAGCCGCTGCCACCTGGCGAAGCCTGCCTGCACTTGCGCTGGCTGTATGGCCGCCACCGCGAGGCCCGGCCCGCCGCGGTTCGGCAGCGCGCTCCGCATCGGCAGCTGGCGTTAAATAACCTCCTGATTCGGGCGGATGTGTTCGGGCTCCTAGGCCTCGATGAGAGCCTAACCCGCTACGGCCACGAAGACACCAAATTTGGGTGGCTGCTGCGCGATTTGGGCGTTGGGGTAATGCACCTCGATAACCCAGTGCTGCACAACGGGCTGGAGCCGGCGCCTGTGTTCCTGCAAAAAACGCATGATGCCGTGCGCAACCTCGTGCAGTTGTACCGCACCGAGGGGCTAGGCGCCGATACCAAACTGCTGCGAGCCGCGCTGCACCTCAAGCGCTGGGGCCTCGGCAATGCCGTGCGGGTTGCATTTAGCTTACGCCGGGACAAAGTACGGCGCAATCTGCTTTCCGGGCGCCCCAGCCTGCACCAGCTAGATGCCCTCAAGCTGTACTGGTTGCTTACCGAGCTGCGCTAAACGCGGGAAATACTTCTCGGCCAGAAACAAAAACGCCGGCTACTCTTCGAAGAGAAGCCGGCGTTATACTGTAAGCCAGGCAGGAGGCTAGTCGTTGTCCGTGTTTTTTACTTCCGACTTTACTTCTTTGTAGGCGCCTTTCACGGCGCTACCGGCTTTTGAAGCGGCCCGCCCTACGGCTGAGCGCTCATCTTTGGTTTCGTCGGCTACTTTGTTGGCACCGCTTTCGGTGGCATCAGCACCCTGGGCCACCCGGGCCTCCGATTTATCAAACGACTTGAAGGCTGCATATTTCAGCTTTTCCTTCTGAATTTCGGCTAGGTCGCGTGCCGGAATGTCCTTTTTTACTTTATCGTAGGCTTCATCGAGGGCGCGCCACTCGGCGTTGATGTTGCGCCAGTCGTCGATGTCATATTTGTCTTCGTTGGCCTTGATGTTGCTCACGAAGGTCTCGTAGGTCTGGCGGGCGTTGGCAGCCGTCAACTGAGCGGCAGGAGTGCTAGGCTTATAGTATTTGCCCATCTTCATGGTGCCCGATGACATGGCGCTAGTAGTGCCAGGACGATTTTTCCAGGCCATTTCGCGCTTGTCGTAGGCCGTGGTATAGCGGGTGCGCAGTTGCTCTATTTCCTGGCGGCGGGCGTCATCGTAGCTGTCGGCGTATTTATCAACCGAGGCAACTTTGGTATCGAAGTCTGATTTCAGCTGAGCTGTTTCCCGCTCGTAGTCGGCTTCCGCCTCAGTAGCCACCGCGTCGGCTTTGGCTTCCGTGTCTGAGACAAACGTTTTGAAGTCATTGTACGCCTGATCGGCTTCGCCGGAGGCTTCATTTTGTTGATTCTGGGTGCAACTGGTGGCCGTAACCGCTGCGCCACCGAGCAGGAGCAGAGCCGAGAGGGCCTGTGTAGTGAGGATTTTCCTGAACATGGTGTGAAGTAAGTAGGTGGGAGAGAGTATATAGACGCGCTAGAATATAGCAGCTTCCGCTTCGCTTAACGCAACCTCCTTCGCGGTGGTTGCGCTTGGGTGGCGGTGGTGTTAGCCTGACGGCTATCTTTGAGCCTCTCCTGCTTTACTTGCCTGCTTTCTGTGCCGCTACTATCTGCCTCGCTTCCCGCAATCCAGATGCTCGACCTAGCGGCCCAGCATGCGCCAATTCGGGCTGAGCTAGATGCGGCCTGGCAGCACACACTCCATGAAAGCGCTTTTATTCAGGGCTCAGCAGTAGCGGCGTTTGCGCAGGAACTAGGGGCGTACCTGGATGGGGCCCAGGTGGTGCCCTGTGCTAATGGCACCGACGCCCTGCAGCTGGCCCTCATGAGCCTGAATTTGCCGCTTGGTGCTGAGATACTAGTGCCCGCCTTTACGTACGTAGCCACCCTGGAAGCTGCCGCCGTACTAGGGCTGCGGCCCGTGCTGGTCGATGTGCTGCCTGGCACCTTTAACCTAGACCCTGAAGCCGTGGCGGCGGCCATCACGCCTCGCACCGGGGCCATACTAGCGGTGCATCTGTTTGGGCAGTGCGCTGATTTGGAAGCTCTTACTGCTTTGGCTGTCCGGCATGGGATAGTACTACTAGAAGATAATGCCCAGGCAATTGGCGCGCGTTTTACTACCTCAGGCGGGCAAACCTGGTGCGCCGGCACAGTAGGGCATATCGGTACTACTTCCTTCTTTCCAAGCAAAAACCTGGGGGGCTTTGGTGATGGCGGCGCCCTAGTAACGCGCGATGCGAAGCAGGCTACATTGCTGCGCCAGCTTGCCAACCACGGCCAGGCCCACAAATACCACCACGAGCATATCGGCCTGAATTCCCGCCTCGATACGGTACAGGCGGCACTGCTGCGAGTAAAGTTGCGCTACCTCGATGCCTGGACCAACGCCCGCCAGCATGTAGCCGCCCAGTACGACGCGGCTCTGGCCGATGTGCCGGGCGTCACTATTCCGCAGCGCGACCTGCACAGTACTCACGTCTTTCATCAGTACACGATTACAGTATCCGATGAGCCTGGACGTAGAGAGGCGCTCCAACAGCATCTTGCGGCCCATGATGTACCTAGTGCCATATACTATCCGGCGCCGGTGCATGCCCAACCCGCCTATGCTTACCTGGGGTACCAAATGGGGCAGTTTCCTGTGGCAGAGCGGCTAAGTCGGACGGTGTTATCCTTGCCCATGCACCCGATGCTGGCGCCGGAGCAGGTGGCCTATGTGGCAGCAGTAGTGCGGGAGTGGGCCGAGCAGTAAAGCGGCTTGGCACTGTTTTTTCTTTTCTGCGTACTACCTCCCTCTAAAACTTCACTTCCTGCTCTTATGCGTCGTTTCTTTCTGAAGCTGTTTCTGCCGCTAGCCGTTGTTTCGGGCCTAACTACGGCGGCCGTCATGAAGCCCCAGCAGGGCTTCAACCTTTTCTCAATTAACCAGGATATTGCATTGGGCGCCCAAGTGGCCAAGCAAACCGATTCGTTGTACCGCGCCAAAGGCCAGCTGTTGGCTCGCTCTAGCAATGCCCGCGCGTATAAGCTGCTCGATGGGGTAGTAAACCGGGTGCTGGATAATGGCAATATAAAGTACCGCAAGCAGTTCCCCTGGGATGTGCAGATTATCAAAGATGACAACATCCAGAATGCCTTTGCTACACCAGGGGGCCACATTTATGTGTTTTCAGGGCTGATCAAGTTCCTGGACAATGAAAACCAGCTAGCGGGCGTACTAGGCCACGAAATTGCGCATGCCGACCGCCGCCACAGCACGCAAATGCTGCAGCAGCAATATGGCGTGAGCATTCTGCTCGGCATTGTGTTGGGCAACAATTCCAACCAGCTTGTGCAGATAGCAGCAGGCTTAGGCCAGCTGAAATTCAGCCGCAACTACGAAAACGAGGCTGATAAATACTCCACCATTTACCTCAACGGCACCCGCCACTACGCCTGCGACGGTGCCGCCGGCTTTTTCATCAAAGCCGAAAAGCAGGGTGGAGGAGGTGCACCGGAGTTCCTGAGCACGCACCCCAACCCCGGCTCCCGCATTCAAAGTATTCAGCGCAGTGCCCAGCAGCTAGGCTGCACCAACCGAAACCCTAGCAGTGCTAATTTCAATGAGCTGAAACGGTTGCTCTAATTGCCCGTCATTTTCTGCGTGAACAAAGCCCGCAGCGCCAAACAGGTGCTGCGGGCTTTATTTTTCTGTTCGGGAATTACGGTGGGTTTTTCGGAGCTTGCAGGCAGAGGTAACTTCATTCTGATTTCTTTTGGCCGATTCTAGTTCTGCCGTTCGTTTTGCTATTTGTGGCGTGGGCCATATTGGTCGGCGCCATGCCACCCTGGTGTCACGGCACGCTAGCGCCCGCCTGGTGGCTTTGGTTGACATTCGGCCCGAACTAGCACCGGAGCTGGCCGCTGAGTTTCCCGGCGTGCCCTTTTTTTCCTCACTTGATGCCTACCTGGCGGCCGGTGCGGCAGCTGATGTACTAACTATAGCTACACCAAATGACCAGCATGCGCCACAAGCTATGCTGGGGTTGCAGGCTGGGTTACACCTAGTAATTGAGAAGCCCATTGCCCTGCGTACTGCTGATGCTGAAGCCATGGTGCGCGCCGCGCAACAGACTAACCGACTGGTGTTTGGCGTGATGCAGAACCGCTACTCGCCGCCCGCGGCCTGGCTTAAGCAGATTCAGGAGGAGGGGCAACTAGGACAAGTGTATTTGGTGCAGCTGAACTGCTTCTGGAACCGCGATGCCCGCTATTACCGGCCCGGTGGCTGGCGCGGCACCCAAGCCCAAGATGGCGGTACGCTCTTCACGCAGTTTAGCCACTTTGTGGATCTGCTGTACTGGGTGTTCGGCGACATCACCAATATTTCGGCCCGCTTCCGCGACTTCAACCACCAAGGTCTCACCGAATTTGAGGATAGTGGCCTGGTGACGTTTGACCTCGTGCGCGGGGGTAGTGGCACCTTGCAGTATAGCACCGCCGTCTGGGACCGAAACCTGGAGAGCTCCCTCACGGTAGTAGCGGAGCACGGCAGCGTCCGGATTGGTGGGCAGTACTTGGATAAGGTGGAATATTGCCACCTGCGCAACTATCAGCTGCCTGCGCTGCCGCCCACTAACCCCGCCAACGACTACGGGCCCTACCAGGGCAGCGCCGCCAACCACGTGCAGCTAATTGACGACGTAGTGACTACTATCCGGAATGGTGGGCCGGCACCCACCAACGTGCAGGAAGGTGTAAAGGTGGTTGAGATTATTGAGCGGATTTATAGTTTGCGGTAACCGGTCAGTAGCAAGTGCCCGTGCCAGCCGGAATCTGCCGATCTTACGGTAACAATCAGCCTTCGCGTTCTGCCTACTATGACTCTCCCAGATCAGCAAGCACGTACGGAACTGCGCGCCTGGCAACAGAAAATGCAAAAAAAGCCCACGCTGGTGGGGCGTTTCACGCGCCGGATACAAGCGCGGCTGAATGCATTTCTGCCCGAAAAGGTGCACCAGGCTCTCACGGCGGCCATCAAGCAAATGGTGCGCGGCGTTCTGTTTGGCTCTACGCACACTACGCGCCGTCCGCAGGCCGATACGCCGTTGGCTGAGCGCGAAGCTGCGGTGAAGAACACGCTGCGGTATTACCGCAATACGGCTGCCGCGGAAGGAGCCATGACGGGAGCGGGCGGCTTCCTGCTCGGGCTGGCCGACTTCCCGTTGCTGCTCGGCATCAAGCTGAAGTTCCTATTTGATGTGGCGGCCCTCTACGGCCACGACGTGCGCGACTACACCGAGCGGTTGTTCCTGCTGCACATTTTCCAGCTAGCCTTCAGCAGCCAGCATACTCGCAACGAGATTTACAGCCGCGTTGCTAACTGGGATGCCTACCGCCACACGCTCCCGACCGATGTGCAGGAATTCGACTGGCGCACGTTTCAGCAGGAGTACCGCGATTACATTGACTTGGCCAAAATGGCGCAGCTAGTGCCCGTAATTGGAGCGGCCGTAGGAGCGGTGGCCAACTACCGGCTCCTGGAGCAGCTCGGCGACACAGCCATGAACTGCTACCGCCTGCGCTGGTTTGCCGCAGAGAACACGCCTGATGCTTTACCCAACGTAACTACCTAGTAACGGCCTAGACTGGCTTTGCTCATAAAACAAAAAGCCCCAGCGCAGGAATGCGCCGGGGCTTTTGGGTGAGGTAGGTGGCACTAGCTTTTGGCCTTACGTGGATGCTGGGCTTTGTGCTTGGCCATTTTCTCCTGTTGCAGCTGAGCATACTTCGCGTATTGATCAGCGCTTAAAATTTGCTTGAGTTGGGCTTCGTAGCGCTCCTTGCCGGCCTTCATGGCTTGGTGGCCCTGCTTTTTATCGGCGGTGGAAGCTACTTGCGTGCGCTTGGCCTGCATTTCCTGGTAGCGGGCCAGGTTCAGCTGCCGGACTTGCTCGGTTTGAGCAGCCGAGAGGCCTAGCTTCTGGCTGAGACTTTTTGCTTTTTGCTCAGCGCGCTGCTCAGGGGTTTTGGCGGCCTTGGTGCCTTTTTGGTGCTTGGCGTGTGCTGCTTTTACGGGCGTAGTTTGAGCCGAAGCGGCAGCAGCAGAAAGGGAGAAAGCGGCGAGGAGAACGAGAAGCTTTTTCATGGCTATGTTAGATTGTTTAAATTCAGGGAAAGAAGCAGGCCGTCGTCCGGAACAGGCGTTTATGCTTCTGCTAGGTCAATAGGCAACTCAGATGCCAACTTTAAGCAAACCCGGACCCTAGCAGCCTCTGAAAATATTTAAATTTTCCGGTTAAACTTCCGCCAGTAAAATCTATCAGCAAAAGCAGTGTTCTGATAGTGAGCGTGTTATGAGTTGATAAGACTTGGCTGCTAGGGCACCAGTTGGCTTCAGGAGTTGATAAAATACGCAGTGTGGTAGAGCGAGAAAGACCCTGTTTGCAGGAGCAGCATTCCGGTTCTACCTTTGTCGCATCAATTCTTTCTAGCCCAAAGGATTGTTTTTATACAGAGGCGCTGAGAGACAGGCTCTATGACGCGTCGGCAACCATCCGCAACAGCCGGAACGGTGCCAATTCCTGACCATATAAAAACAACAAGCCGTGGACTTTTGCCTCTGCCGTAGTACCTGTTTCGTAGTTTCCGCTGCCCTTCTCAGTGGGCCCTATAGGGCCCAGCGCTGCTGTATGAGCCGCTGTTGTTGCTGTTGAGGCTGCGGCTTCTGCCCTGAGTTTTTGACCCATTTGGCTTTGGATGGTATCGTTACCTAGCATTCAAGCCCTAGGCATCTCTTTTCTTCTCTTCATTTCCTGGCCAGCGCTGCTGCCTGTAGTTGCCCGGCAATACGCGTCGCTTTCGGCTTTTTAAGAAGCTAGTAAGGCTACGTAATGTGCTGACATCGGCAACCCGCGTTGCTAGCCGGTTAAGCGGCAGCAGGCGTTGCAGCCAGGATATTCTCTTACCAGCCAACTACTACCTGGCGAATCACTTTATGCTCAGAAAATCATTGGAACTGCTTCGGCAGGAAGCGGCCGAAACGGGCGCTAACACCCTGAAACGAAGCCTGAACGGCTTCAATCTTATTACCATTGGCATCGGTGTCATCATTGGGGCGGGCCTGTTTTCGCTCACGGGCATTGCGGCCGCCAACAATGCTGGTCCGGCCGTTACGCTCTCGTTTGTGGTGGCAGCAGTGGGCTGTGCTTTCTCGGCGCTGTGCTACGCTGAGTTTGCCTCCATGGTGCCGGTTGCGGGCTCCGCTTACACCTATGCCTATGCCACCATGGGCGAGCTGTTTGCCTGGATTATCGGTTGGGACTTAGTGCTGGAGTACTCCGTAGGCGCGGCCACGGTGGCTATCAGCTGGTCGCAGTATCTGCTGAAGTTCCTGAGCAAATACGGTATCAACCTGCCTCCGCAGCTGGTGATGTCGCCGTTTGAAA
Organism: Hymenobacter seoulensis; assembly: GCF_054780535.1. Lineage (NCBI taxonomy): Bacteria > Pseudomonadati > Bacteroidota > Cytophagia > Cytophagales > Hymenobacteraceae > Hymenobacter > Hymenobacter seoulensis. The sequence goes on along the minus strand of NZ_BAAGWD010000003.1, from coordinate 161,019 downwards.
CGGCTACGATGGCTAATGGCACCGAAGTTCACGGCTTGGTGAATATACCGGCCATGCTTATTGTGCTGGCCATCACCATGATTATTATCCGCGGTACCTCGGGCTCGGCCTGGTTTAATGCCTTGGTGGTTACGCTGAAGGTGGCCGTGGTGCTGGTATTCATCGGGCTCGGCTGGCAGTACATTGACCCCGCCAACTACCAGCCGTACATCCCGCAAAACACCGGCACGTTCGGGGAGTTTGGCTGGAGCGGTATTCTGCGCGGGGCAGGGGTAGTATTCTTCGTATTCATTGGCTTTGATATTGTTGCCACCATGGCCCAGGAAACCAAAAATCCGCAGCGCAATATGCCCATCGGCATCATCGGCTCCCTGCTGATTTGCACCGTATTGTTTGTGCTTTTTGGCCACGTCATGACGGGCCTGGCCAACTACACCGAGTTCAAGAACAGCGCTGCGCCCGTGGCTATTGCCATCGAAAAAACGCCGTACGCCTGGCTGTCATCGGCCGTGATTCTGGCCATTATCATCGGCTACACCTCCGTTATTCTGGTGGATTTGCTGGGCCAGAGCCGCGTGTTTTTTAGCATGGCCAAGGATGGGTTACTACCCCCGGTATTCTCCCGAATCCATGAGCGGTTCCGCACCCCTTTGCAGTCGAATCTGCTACTAGGCTTGTTTATTGCCTTATTCGCGGGGTTTGTGCCGATTTCGGTGGTAGGCGAAATGACCTCTATTGGCACCTTGCTGGCCTTCGTAATGGTGTGCCTGGGCATTCTGATTATGCGCAAGCGTGAACCCGACGCCCCACGTGGCTTCCGCACGCCGTGGGTGCCGCTGGTACCTATTCTGGGTATCCTGACCTGCCTCATAATGATGCTGTCGTTGCCTTGGGAAACGTGGTTGCGCCTGGCAGTGTGGCTGGCCATTGGCTTGGCTATTTACTACGGCTATGGCCGCAAGCACAGCAAGCTGGGGCAGCAAAAGCAGCAGCAAGCCGCCTAAACGCAGCAATTCTTCTTATCAAGATGACTATCACAACCAGCCGATGCGCTACGCTCGGCTGGTTGTTTTTTTATGCGCCAAGAACAGTAGTTTTGACGCACACTACTTTATACTAATCCTGATTTTACTGTGGAAACGAGTACGCCTGAAGTTGCTACCGCCTCTCTATCGAAACCAGCCCCAGCTTATCCTACCTTAAAAGAAAGCTGGACATTTATCGGCTGGTATTTACTCGTGACGCTACTCGTGGGCCTGCCTACCTCTTTGCTCGCCAGCAAGGTGCTGCACCTATCAAAATCCGTAACTGGTATGGTTGTGGCCGTGTTGTCTAACGTAGCCCTGCTTGGGTTTATGCGCTGGAAAGCCGGCAAGCGCTGGAACCCGGTGCAGTTCACGGGGCAAGAGAAGGGGTGGCTGTACGCCCTGCTGCCCCTACTGGTGCCGGCCCTGGTAATGGTGCTGTCGGTGGTGCAGCTACTAGGGCTTCCTGACTGGCAGCAACGCTTTTTTGAAGAACTTGTGCACGAGCCAGTAGCGGCGTTCCTCGTAGGAGTTGTTGCGGTACCCATACTGGAGGAAGTGCTATTTCGGGGCGTGATTTTACAAGCCTTGCTCCGCGCATACCGGCCGTGGGTTGCCATTGGCCAGTCGGCGCTGCTCTTTGGCATAATACATTTTAATCCCGCCCAAAGCCTGGGAACCGCCCTAATTGGGGTAGTACTAGGGTGGCTTTACTACCGAACCCGCTCCCTGTGGCTGTGTATCAGCATACATGCGCTCAATAATCTGTTGGCTTTCGCCTCCATGATATGGCCTGTGGGCAAGGCGGCTGATAGCCCGGGAATCTTGCTTGCTACGTCGCCGGGGCTGTATATCGGGTTGGTGCTGCTCAGTGCCCTAGTACTTTTCCTGGTGCTGCGGCGTGTGCAGCAAACCACCACACCGGTACCGATGCCTGAACTGCTACCAACTGAGGAAGAACCACTCCTTTCTGTTAGGGCTTAACTCCGTTTTACTAGGTAGCTAAATGCCTCAAACCGGTGCTGACTCAACAAGCTAATCAGGATAACGCTGGGCTTGTAGGCTTTCCGGCAGTAGCTTTAAATTACTAGGTCTGCTAAGTTGATAAATCACAAAAAAGCCCCACCAATGAATCGGTGGGGCTTTTTTATAGGGCGCTCATACGCGTTACATAAACACTTTGCGCAGCGCCCAGAGGCTCCAGATGATAACCATCAGGCCCACGCAAACAAACATCCAGCGCACCGGAATGCGGCCGGCCAAGCGGGCGGCAAGTGGAGAGGCCGCTACGCCGCCCACAATTAGGCCCAGGATGATTTGCCAGTGCGAAATGCCCAGCGTGGCGAAGAAGGTGACAGCGCTGGCAAACGTGACAAAAAACTCCGTGACACTAACCGAGCCGATAACATACTGCGGGGTGCGGCCTCCGGCAATGAGCGTGCTGGTAACCAAAGGCCCCCAACCGCCGCCGCCAAACGAATCGAGGAAGCCGCCGGCCGCGGCCAGCACGCCCAGCTTCTTGTGCTTTTTGCGCGGACCCGGCTTGGCAAAGGCTTTCGAAATAATGCGAATACCCAGCAGCAGCAGGTAAAGAGCCAGAAACGGCTTCACGTAGCCCGCATACACTTCGCCAAACCTGGAAAGCAGATACGCGCCCGTAATAGCGCCCAGCACTCCCGGAATCAGGAGCACTTTGAACAGCTTTTTATTCACGTTGCCGAAGCGGTAGTGATGGTAACCCGAGGCCCCGCTGGCAAACATTTCGGCGGTATGAATACTGGCACTCACGGCCGCTGGCGCAATGTTGAGGCTCATCAGGCTGATAGCCGTTACTACCCCGTAACCCATGCCCAAGAGCCCATCAATCAGTTGAGCCCCGAAACCGATAACCACAAACAGATAAAACGTTTCGGAAGAGCTGGCCACATCCCACACCTGCTTCCAGGTGAGGTAGTAGGAGAGGATGTTGAACACCAGCATGGCCGCAAAGGCCAGCAGGGCAGTGGTAGCTATGCGCCGCCACTTGGCCGCCGCCGGCGACTCATAGGCCGGGCCACCGGTTAGCTCAGCCGTAACGGCATTCAAGGACTTTACTTTTTCGGCAAAATCGCCGCCTACCTTCTCCCGAATGTGCGACATGCGCTGCAGCACGTCGTGCAGCTCATCGGGCAGGGTTTGGGTCAGCATTTCCCGGAGGCGCTTGGCAATGGTCGGCGACTTGCCGTTGGTGCTGATGGCAATTTTTAGGTCGCCTTTCTGCACAATAGAGCCCAGGTAAAAGTCGCAGGCATCGGGCGTGTCGGCCACGTTGCAGAGCAGGCGCTGGCGCGTGGCATCGGCCTTGATGGCTAGGTTCAGAGCTTTATCATTGGTAGCCACAATTACCAAATCGTGGCCTACTAGGTCGGTGGTATGGTAGGGCTGCTCGCGCAGCTGCACGGCCGGGTGTCGCTCCGCCAGTACCCGCAGCTCCGGCGAAAACCAGGTGGCTACCACCGTAATAGCCGCATCGGGGCTGTTGGCCAGTAGCGCCGAGAGCTTCTCGTAGCCTACGTAGCCGCCGCCTACCAGCAACACGTGCAACTGCTCCAGCTTCAGGAAGATGGGGAACAGCCGATTGGAATTAGGTTGGGGCGGCGGCTCCGGCTGGGGAAGTAGTTCAGAGGAGGAAAGAGGCATTAGCTGGTGTTGGTTGGGGGCGGAAAATGCGGTACGCAGCGAGGTCGAACGTTCTGCCAGCAGGAGCTCAGATAGTGCATGAAACTACTAGGCCTCCGGCAGTCAGAAAGTCAATTTAACGACTTCAGGTTATTACTCATGAAACGTGAGGCCGCTGGTAGTGGCTTGCACGTAGCCCCGGCGAATCATAAAATCGCCGAAGTGCTCCTGCGGCTGGCGGTTCTGGGCGTAGTCGGCGAAGAGGGGAGTGAGCTCCGCCACAATACCGTCTTCATCCAGCATTTCCTTATAAAGCTTGTTCATCCGCTCCCCATTGAAAGCGGCGCCGAGGTACAGATTATAACGGCCCACGGCCCGGCCTACCAGCCCAATTTCTGCGAGGTACGGGCGGGCGCAGCCGTTGGGGCAACCAGTCATCCGAATCAGGATGTCGTCGTGAGTGAGGTGGTGTGTGGCAAGTATAGGCTCCAATCTATCAATAAGTTGCGGAATATAGCGCTCGGCCTCCGCAAATGCCAACGAGCAGGTGTTCAGGGCTACGCAGGCCAGGGCCCCACGGCGCAGGCCTGAGGTGGTACCCACGGCTACGCCGTATTTCGCTAGGGTAGCCTCAATGGTAAGCCGGTCTTCGGGCGCTACGTTGGCCAGAATCAGGTTTTGATTGCCGGTCAGGCGGAAGTCGCCGGTGTGGAAAGCCGCAATTTCGCGCAGGGCGGTTTTCAGCTGGTGGCCCGGCCGGTCGGCCACCCGGCCGCCTTCCACAAACAGCGTCAGGTGCTGGGCGCCATCGGGGCCAGTGCTCCACCCAAAGGCGTCGCCGGTGCTCTTGAATTGGTAGGGGTGGGTTGGCTCCAACTCAAAGCCTAGGCGCTGGTTGAGCTCCTGCCGAAAGACCTCCAGGCCCACGCGGTCTAGGGTGTATTTCAGGCGTGAGAACTTGCGGTTTTCGCGGTTGCCCCAGTCGCGCTGAATGGTTACTACCTGCTCGCACAGGGCCACTACCTTGTCGGCAGGCACAAACCCAATGAGGTCGGCGAGGCGCGGGTAGGTTTCGGGCATCCCAAACGTCATGCCCATGCCACCGCCTACGGCCACATTGAAGCCTAGCAGCCGGCCGTTTTCTTCAATGGCAATCAGGCCCAGGTCATTCGCGAAGATGTCCGTGTCGTTGTGGGGCGGCGCGGCCAGCGCAATCTTGAACTTTCGGGGCAGATACGTTTTGCCATAAATCGGCTCTGCGTCTTCTTCGCCCTCGTTTGGCGCGCTGCTGTATTTCGATTCGCCGTTCAGCCACAGCTCCCAATAGGCCGAGGTGCGCGGCGTGAGGTGGGTGCTGATTTGCTTGGAGACTTCATATACCTGCTCGTGCACCCGGCTTTGATGTGGGTTGGGGTTGAACATTACGTTGCGGTTCACGTCGCCGCAGCCCGCAATGCTGTCTAGCAGCACGTCGTTAAAGCCTTGAATTGTTTTTTTGAGGTTGCGCTTGAGCACGCCGTGCAGCTGGAAGGCCTGGCGGGTGGTAAGCTTGAGCGTGCTGTTTGCGTAGCGGTCGGCCAGCGCATCCATGCGCAACCACTGGTCAGCGGAGGCCACGCCGCCGGGCAGGCGCACCCGAATCATGAGAGAATACAGCGGCTCCAGTTTCTGGCGCTTCCGCTCGCTGTCCAGGTCGCGGTCGGTTTGCTGATAGGAGCCGTGAAACTTGATCAGGTGGGTATCATCGGGGTTGAGCGCGCCCGTGAGCGGCGTCAGGAGGCTTTCGGCCAAGGTGCCGCGCAGGAAGTTGCTAGCCTCCTTTACGTGTTCAACCTCTGAAAGCTTTTTGGTATCGGCCATAAGACTAGGGGGCAGAAGTAGGAGAAACCGGGACGGGCGGCGGGGTGGGCCGCAAGTCGAAGTTGTGGAAGTAAAACACCCGAATGGTGTGCTGATTGCGGTAGGCATTGCCCGCCGGCAACTGCTGAAACAGATGCATGTAGCCGCCCTGCAGCTGGGAATGAGAAGTGAGCTGATACACCACGCCGGCAAACAGCCGGTTCTGGTCGAAGTAGTTGTAGCGAATCTCCTTGCCGAAATTCATCATTACCTCGTTGTTGAGCAGAAACTGCAAGCCACCGGGCTCAAAGCCGTGCTTGGTCAGGGGCAGAAATAGCGCGGCGTTGTAGCGGGTGCGGTAGTTAAAATTGAAGTCGTCGGTGCGTTCAGTGCTTTGAATGGTGCGCCGGAACCGTTCTTCTAGCCGCACCCACTGCATCAGGCGCGCCTTCGGAAATTTGCTAAACCACTGCACCTGCTGCCAGGGCCGATGCTCGGGCTGCCCGATAGTGCGGGCCCCATCGGGGAAGTGGTGCACGTAGGCATAGCCACCGGTCAGGCGCACATCATCGGTTAGGTAGTACGTGAGGCCTAGGCGCGCTAAGGTCTGGAACATGTCCTGCACGTAGTGGTCGTGCAGGCGTAGGTGCAGGTCGGTCCAGGTGCCCCAGCGGTCCGAGAAGCGGGTTTGGTTGAAGATGCCCAGCCAGGTTTGCTGCTCCCGTACGTACTGCTTCTGCGCCGTGGCTTGCTGGCCTAGCAGGAGTAATAAGCTCAGAGAAAATAGTAGCCGTTTCATCCTAGCGCAGCACGGTGTTGTCGAACGTCAGGGCCACGTAATAGAGCCCGCCAATGGTGGGGCCAGCGGCGTACTGGTAGTAGCGGTTATTGAACAGGTTAGCGCCGCCCACCTTAATGGTCGATTTGAGGCTAGGCACGCGCACGTTCACTTGGGCATCAACGGTCTGGTAAGCGGGCACGCGGCCATTGGCCAGGGGGCTTTCCCAAGTGAAGGTGCTTTGGCGGCGCCACACCACGTTAAAGCCCACGTTGCGCACAATCTCGCGGTTGCCGAAGTTGATGTTCGTTACCCAGTGTGGCGTATTGAAGCCCGTCACGAAGATGTCGGCCTGGTCGTTGGCGGAGAGGGCGTTGTAGTTGACGTTGCCGCCTAGGGTGAATTTCTGGTAGAAGTTATAGGTAACGCCCAGCGTGGAGCCGTAGCTGCGGTAGTTGTTGCGGGCATTAGTGTACACGCGGTACCGGTCTTGGCGGGCGGCGCGGTTGGTGGCCAGGGCCGCCAGCACGGCATCATCGGAACCTACCTGCACCTGCTGGCCGCTAGCGTTTTTGGGCACGCTCACTTCCACCTGGCCCAGGAAACCGGAGTAGATGTTGTAATAGGCATCGGCATCAATAGAAAGCCGGTTATCAAGCAATACACTGCGGTAGCCCACTTCGTAGGCGTTGATCTGCTCCGGCTGCTCGGTGGGCAGATTGCCAACCTGCAGCAAGCTCCGGATTTCGGGGCGCAGAGCAGCTTGCGAGGCGGTGCTGCCAGTGTTAGCGGCCACATAGGCATTCACAGCCGCGTTGAATGTCGAAATGGACGCTAGGGTGTAGGAATTATCCAGGTAGTAGAGGCCTTCGTTCACGCGGGCCAGACCACCCACCCGTCGCACGTTGCCATTGTTCACGAAAGACAAGGCCTCAAACAACGACGGGAAGCGCCAGCCGTTCTGGTACGAAGCCCGGAAGTTGTGCTTGGCAGCTACCGTGTACACAGCCGCTACCCGCGGGTTCAGCTTGGGGTCGAACTCCGGGTTGTAGTCGAGGCGGAGCGAAGCGGTGAGCTTCAGGCGGTCTTGGAGCAGCAGCTTGGTGGCCTGCCCGAAACCCCCGATTTTCTTGTAGTACTGGTTGTTGCCGCCCGGCGTGGTGCGCTCCGAAAGCGGCCGGCTGAAGTCCACAAAGTTGTTGCCATCCGGAATCACCTCATATAAGCGGGCATCGGCGCCAAGTACCACATCGGCAAACTTCACACGCTGGCCCAAGTTCCAGAGGGCGTCGGCGTGGTAAGTGCGGCTGCGCTGCGTAAGGGCCGCCCCGCCCGGAATAGGCGCGCCGGGTACGTTCACGCCGCTGTCCCAGTTGTTGGTGCGGGTAATCTGGTCTTTGAGGGCGTTGAACGCCGGAGTGCCTGGTACAGCTCGGCCTTGGTCGGCTACTACGCGGGCTTGGCGCATGGCGTCTGCTAGGGCCGCACCAGCGCCCAACTGGCTTTGCAGCTCTGCTTTAAATGTATTGCCCCAATCGGCATTCTTGCCGTTCTGCAGGTCGAGGTTGAGGGCCAGCGGATTGAGGTTGTAGGAGTCGCCGGTGTTTTCTACGAGCATGTAGGCGCGGGCCGTGAAATCCTGGCCCTTCAGCTCCAGCTTGTGGTTTTGCACCGTCACGCCGTCCAGCTGAATTTTGTTGCCCCGCTGAAATACGCCGTCCATGAGCCCGAAGCGGTAGCCGTAGCTCAGCTCCATCTTGTCCGTGAGCTTGTAGTGCAGGCTGGCATCGGCCTTGATATTGCGCACAATGGGGTTCACCAAATCCCGCTCGTAGTAGCCCGTGCGCCGGATGTTAAAAGTCTCGTTGCGGCCGTTGTAAGGAATCGTAATGCTGACGTTGCCGGCGTTGTCATCGCCGTAGCGGTTCCAGAGGTCGGCGGCGGGGTTGTTGGGGCCACTCAACTCCGGAAAGCGCGGGTTGGCTGAGCTCAGCTTCTGCGGGTTCTGGTCGTTCTGGGTGTCGGAAAGCCAGTCAGTGCCACGCAGGTAGCTCAGGTTTACTTTGTAGGCCGAGCGCTGGCCTGCGCCCAAAGCCTGCGCCCAGCGCACGGCGGTTTCAGTGAGCACGCTAGGGTCGCGGTCTTTGCCATCTACGTGGTTTACGCCCACCTTCTGATACACGCTCATGCCCTGGTAGCTGAACGGGCTTTTGGTGGTGAGGTTGGCCATGCCGTTGATGGCGTTCATGCCATACAAGGCCGAGGCCGCACCGGGCGTAATTTCCACGCTGGCAATGTCCAGCTCGGTTGGGCCGATGGCGTTGCCTAGGGGCACGCCAAGCGTAGCGGCCTGCATGTCCACGCCATCCACGAGCTGCATAAAGCGGAAGTTGTTCGGGATGTTGAAGCCGCGGGTGTTGGGTACTTTAAAGGTGAGGCTGGAGGTTGTCATCTGTACGCCCTTCACGTTTTCCAGGGCGTCGTAGAAGCTAGGCGCGGGCGTTTCCTTAATGGCCCGGATATCGAGCTTCTCAATAGCGACTGGCGAGGTCAGCCGGCTTTCCTCCACCCGCGAGGCCGATACCACCACCTCGTTCATGGCCACTGCCTTCGACTCCAGCTGAATAGCTATGGGCTGGCTGCCGCTGGCAATTTCCAGTTCCCGGGCTTCGTAGCCGAGAATGTTAAACACTAGGGTAAACGGGAATCGCAACTTGGCCTTGAGCGCAAACTGCCCGTTTCCGTCGCTGAGCGTGCCCGCGGCCCCGCCCTTCACACTGATACTTACCCCAGGCAGCGGCTCCTGGGTAGTTTTTTCGCGCACGGTGCCGCTGATGGAGATAACCGCATCTTGGGCGTGGAGCGCAGAAGTGCTGGCCAGCAAAATCGCCGGCACCAATAAAGAAGCGTAGGATTGCTTCATAACTAATCGGAAGGTTTCTGAAAAGAGGAAGGGTAGTACTCAGTCAGGCCCATGGCACTAGGTGCTGCAGGCTAGTAAAGCATTCGTAAAAGCCGCGCAAAGCGCTACCGGAGGGCTGCTCGCATCAGGCCTGCGGCAGCGGTTACTGGCTACAACAACATCGTCTTGGCAGAAGGCGCATCGGATTAGTTAGAAGGAATTTAGGTTGAAGGGGAGCTAGAAGATGGTTTGGCCAGTTAACCAGGCTAGTACACATCCTCCAGGAAGCGGCGCGATTTGCGGAGCTGCTTGAGGTAGTCAGCGGCATAGTCCTCGCCCTGGCCGCTTTCTTGGCTAATGACGGTGAGCAGAGCGCGCTGCACATCGGCGGCCATGCGGTTTTTGTCGCCGCACACGTAGAAATAGGCGCCGTTTTCGAGTTGGGCAAAGAGGCGGCGGCTTTGCTGAAGCAAGCGGTGCTGGATGTACACTTTCTCTTCCTGGTCGCGGGAAAAGGCAACATCAAGATGACTGAGCGTGCCGCGCTTGTGGTGCTGCTGCCACTCCGTTTGGTAGAGGAAGTCGGTGGTGAAGTGAGGGTTGCCAAACACCAGCCAGTTTTGGCCCGAGGCACCTGTTTCAGCCCGCTCCTCCACAAATGCCCGGAAAGGCGCAATGCCAGTGCCGGCTCCCACCATAATAATGTCGGCGCTCGTGTCCTGCGGGAGCTTGAAGTACTCGTTTCGGTCTACCCATACGCGGGCCGTGTCACCAACATGGAGGCCGTCGGCCTGGTAACTGGAGCAGGCACCCTGCTTGGCGCGGCCGTTGCTGTGGTAGCGCACTGCCCCCACCGTAAGATGTACTTCCTCAGGATGAGCCAGCAGGGAACTAGCAATGGAGTACGCCCGGGCGGGCAACGGCCGCAATACTGCCGCCAGCTGTTGCCCCGACAGCGCCACCGGAAACTCCATCATCAAGTCGGCAACGTCGCGGCCGTAGAGGTAGGCGGGTAGCGCGGCTTTGTTGGTCAGAATTTCCCGCAGTTTTGGGTGTTGTGGGGCCACAGCGGCGTAGCGCTCCAGCACGTCGCGGGTAACTACCGAGAGTTCGAGGCGCTCCGTAAGCGCCGTGCCCAGCTCCAATTCAGTGGTTTCGAGGCGGACGGGGGCGGTTGCCTCCAGACGAGCCGCATCCAGCACCTCCTGCACCAGGCCGGGGCGGTTGTGGGGCTGCACCATGAGGGCGTCGCCGGCTTCGTACTGAATGCCGGAATCGGCCAGTGAGAATTCCAGATGATAGGTTTCCTTGCTGGAGCCGCGGCCATTAAGCTGAATCTTTTCCAGCAGCTCAGCCTCAAACGGGTTACGGCTGCTGTATTCCAGCCGCTCAGCCAGTTGCACCTCATTGCCTAGGTCGGGATGCAAGGCAAACTGCTTTACCTGCGCCGTGACTACGCTAGCTGCAATGGGCGAGGCGACTTTAGGGGTTTGCTCTGCCAGCAGGCCTAGTACCTGCTCGGCCCACTGGCGGGCTTCAGTTTCAAATTCCACGTCGCAATCCACGCGTTCTGCCAAGCGCTTACCACCCAATTCTGCTAGGCGCTGATCGAACTCAAACCCCGTTTGGCAGAACTGCAAGTAGCTTTTGTCGCCGAGGGCCAGTACGGCATAGCGTAGCTCGGGCAGCTTGGGGGCGCGGTTGCTAAGCAGAAACTGGTGGAGCTCCTCGGCCGCAATGGGTGGGTCGCCCTCGCCCTGGGTGCTCACAATCACCAACAGTTGCTGCTCGGCTTTAAGCTCCTTGGTAGGGTAGTCGTTCATGTCGCGCACGGTGGCCACCAGGCCGCGCTGACGGGCAGCTTCCGCTACAATACCGGCCGCTTTCTTGCTGTTGCCGGTTTGAGAGCCATATAGAATGGTCAGGCTAGGTGCCGCAGAAGGGGAAACCGCCGAGGCCGCCGCCGTGGCTGTAGGCGCGGTTTCAGTGCCCACACGGCCGTAGAGGTAGCCGCTCAGCCAAAGCAACTGCTGGTCGGTGAGGCCCGCCGTCAGCTGCTGCAGCGTCGCTTCATCCAAGCCGATAGGAAGAGTGGGAGAAGGGAAGGACATGATGAAGAGTGGAATGGCTGTGTGGTGGCGGATAGCGAATCAGAAATCAGGCAACTTCAGCGTAGGAAGTAGGAGCAGCAGTAGCAAAAGCCGCTGGAACCAGTGCCTGGGCTAGGCTAGCGGAGGAAGCAAGCCGGGCTACTTCCCCAATAATGATGATGGCCGGTGCCCCAATGCCAGCTGCCGCCGCACGAGCAGGTAGCTCAGTTACTGCACCGGTTACTAGTTGGGCATGGGGTAGCGTGCCGTTTTGCACAATGGCGGCCGGCGTATTGGCGTGCCCGTGCTGGCTGAACACCGCCACAATCTGCTCCAGCTCGCTAAGTCCCATCAGTATCACGGCCGTAGCGCTCGATTTGGCAGCTTCAGTTACGCTGCCCGAAAGCTCGCCGCTGGCAGTGGTGGCGGTAATCACCCGAAAACCTTCGCTCAGGCCCCGGTGCGTAACCGGAATGCCTACGCTGCCCGCGGCGGCTACCGCACTGCTGATGCCGGGCACATAGTCGGTGCTAAGGCCGTGGGCTTCGGCGTACAGCATCTCCTCGCGGCCCCGCCCAAACACGAAGGGGTCGCCGCCCTTTAGGCGCACCACATGGCCGTAGCGGTGGGCGTGTGTCACAATCAGGCGGTTAATTTCGTCCTGTGAGTGGCTTCGCATGCCTCGGCGCTTACCCACGGGCACCAGTACGGCTTCGGGGCGGGCGTGCGCAAGCAATGCTTGATTGGCCAGGGCATCAAAAAGAATGACGTCCGCTTCCGCCAGCACCCGCGCCCCCTTAAGCGTAAGAAGCTCTGGGTCGCCGGGGCCGGCACCAAGAACCGTAAGACGAGGCAGTTTGGACAAGGACATGGCTAGGGCGTAGGTTAGAAGAGCCGGAAAACGGGCGGTCATCTCAAGCTTGCCGAGACATCGCACGTGCTGACGTTGCAGCGGTAATCAGACATCAGCATGCGAGGTGTCTCGGCAAGCTTGAGATGACGGTTTGTTGGATAAATGGGCGCGTGTTGGCTGCCAGGCTCAGGTTTCTACTAGATAGAAAATGCAACTGGCGGGCCTACGGGCAGGGTGAAGTACTCGGCATTGGCTGCTTCCACTAAGCCTGCAGCTACTGTGTCGCCGGTCAGCTCGTCAACTAGGATGAAAGAGCCAGAAGCACGGTTTTCCAGGTAGTTGTCGATAGCCAGGGGCACGGCCGTTTTTAGCCGCACCCGCACAATGTCGTTGAGCTGGGCCGAGTCGGTGGCCGCGCGGGCGAAGGTGTGCACGTTCACCTTGTAGAGGATGGCCGGAATGGCCGCCTTCACGAGGGCCGAGTGGTGCTGCACCAGCAGCTTGCGGCCGGGCCACAATGGCTGCTCGCTCATCCAGCATAGCGTGGCTTCCAGCTCGCGGGTAAGGGTAGGCTGCTCGGCGAGCGGCACAATAGAGTCGCCGCGGCTTACGTCCACGTCGTCGCTCAGGCGAATAACTACGGCCTGCGGCGCCGAAGCCGATTCTACTTCCTGCTGGTTTACTTCAATGGCTTCAATTGCTGACTCCAGGCCTGAGGGCAGCACCTTTACCCGGTCGCCGCGGCGGTACTGCCCGCTCCGGATCTGACCGGCGTACCCACGGTAGTCAGGCAGCTCAGCCGTTTGAGGCCGTATGACATACTGCACCTGAAAGCGTGGGGCCGCCTGAGTTTCGGTGGCGCCGGGCACACGTTCTAGGTGTTCCAGCAGGCTAGGCCCAGTGTACCAAAGCAGATGCTCGGACCTCTTCACTACATTATCGCCGTTGAGGGCGCTTAGCGGAATGGCCGTGGCGGCCGGCAGGTTGAAGTGGTTGGTGAGCTCGGCATAGTCGGTGGCAATCTTGGCAAACACCTCCTCGCTGTAGCCTACCAGGTCCATTTTGTTCACGGCCAGCACAAAGTGCCGGATGCCGAGCAGCGCGGCAATCAGGGTGTGGCGGCGGGTCTGTTCAATCACGCCCTGGCGGGCATCTACCAGCACAATAGCCAGATCAGCATTGCTGGCGCCCGTTACCATGTTGCGGGTGTACTGCACGTGGCCGGGGGCATCGGTGATGATGAACTTGCGGCGGGGGGTAGTGAAGTATTTGTAGGCTACATCAATGGTAATGCCCTGTTCGCGCTCCGCTCGGAGGCCGTCCGTCAGCAAGGCCAGATCCACGGTGCCATTCGCGGCCTGCCGCTTTTCCAGCGCCGCCAGAATGTCCAGCGACACAGATTCAGAATCATATAGCAAGCGGCCGATAAGCGTGCTTTTGCCGTCGTCAACGCTACCGCAGGTAATAAATCGGAGAAGGTCCATTACAAATGGTGAAATTGTGAGGTTGTGAACTTGTGAGTTGGTTGGGCCAGTGAAGCGTGAGTACAGTTCACCACTTCACCTTTCACAACTTCACCACTTAGAAATAGCCGTTGCGTTTGCGGTCTTCCATGCCGGCTTCCGAGATGTTGTCGTCGAGGCGGGTGGCGCCCCGCTCGCTTACTTTGGCCAGCAGCAGGTCCTGGATGATGTCCTCGACGGTGCTGGCGTCGCTTTCCACAGCGGCCGTGCAGGTAGAGTCGCCCACGGTGCGGAAGCGCACTTGCCGGGTCACAATTTCATCGTCGTCATCGAGGCGCAGGTGTTCCGAGAGGCCGAGCAGCTGGCCCGTAGGGAGTACCACGCAGGTGCGCTCGTGGCCGAAGTAGATGTCGGGCAGGGCAATGTTTTCGCGCTGGATATAGCGCCACACGTCCAGCTCCGTCCAGTTGGAGATGGGGAACACGCGCACGTTTTCGCCCTTCTGGATGCGGCCATTGTACACATTCCAGAGCTCGGGGCGCTGGCGCTTGGGGTCCCACTGGCCAAACTCATCTCGCACGGAGAAAATGCGCTCCTTGGCGCGGGCCTTTTCCTCGTCGCGGCGGGCCCCACCAATGCAGGCGTCAAACTCAAACTCCTCAATTACCTCCAGAAGCGTGTAGGTCTGGAGCTGGTTGCGGCTGGGGTACTTGCCGCCTGGCTCGCGTAGGCGCTGCCGCTTTATAGTATCCTCCACCTTGCGCACAATGAGTTTCTCGCCCAACTCGGCGGCTAGCTGGTCGCGGTAAGCTAGTACCTCGGGAAAGTTGTGGCCGGTATCTACGTGCACCAGCGGGAAGGGAAAACGGCCCGGGCGGAAAGCTTTTTCCGCGAGGCGCGTCAGCACAATGGAGTCTTTGCCACCCGAAAACAGCAGGGCTGGGCGCTCAAACTGGCCGGCCACTTCCCGCAGGATGTGGATGGCTTCCGCTTCAAGCCGGTCGAGATAATCAAAAGTTGGGGTACTCATATAGTCGGGTGTTCAGTGTTGATGTTGGGCGCTCAACAGGAAGTGCCAAGCTTACCTCTAGCCGGCCGGGACGGGCTCCACTACCGGATCGGGGCCATTATGGTGGGCGGTGGCATGTAGGCCGCATTCCTTAGCCGAAAGGTCTTCCCACCACCAGCGGCCGGCCCGGAAATCCTCGCCGGGCCTGATGGCGCGGGTGCAAGGGGCACAGCCAATGCTTACAAAGCCCTGTTGGTGCAGCGTGTTCACGGGCACATGGTGCTCTTGGGTAAAGGCCACGGCCTGCTCCCAGGTCCAGTCGAAGAGCGGGTGGATTTTTACGAGGTTATGCGCCGCGTCCCACTCCAGCGGGTCCATGGTTTGCCGGTTCTGCGACTGCTCGGCGCGGATGCCAGTGACCCAGGCTGCTTTACCCGCTAGCGCCCGGTTCAGGGGCTCCACTTTCCGGATAAAGCAGCACTCCTTGCGGTTGTCCACGCTTTCATAGAAGCTGTTGGGGCCTTTGGTAAGCATCAACTGCTCCACGCTTTCCCGCTCCGGATAAAATACCGCAATGGGCTGCTCGTACTTGAGCAGGGTCTTGTTCCAGACGGAGTATGTCTCCTGAAAATTACGCCCAGTGTCAAGCGTGAATACCTGAATGGGGAGGTGATTAGCGAAAATAAAGTGGCTGATGATCTGGTCTTCTAGGCCGAAGGAGGTCGAGAAAACGGCCTGCTCGGGGAAGGTTTCAGCCACGAGGCGTAGCCGCTCCAGGGCAGTAGCCTGAATCAGCCGGGGGCGCAGGTCGTCGAGCAAGGCGCGAACGGCCGGCGCAGCATCTGCTGCGGACATAGCAAGAAGGGGAGGGGAAACCAGCCAGCGCGGGGCGGAGGTTTCGGTCAGGAATGACCCTAGGCGGAGCTGCGGCCACGTAGTTGGTACGGCACACTAGCTTTCGGCCGGGCGAAAAAGCCGGGCGTACGCACGAAGTCAGCCTACACGTAGCACCGTGTCAGCCGAGCTGTTGCGCGCACAAACCAGAAAAAAGAAGGAGGTGAGTGGCTAACAACAACACGGCATACCCATCATAGCACAACACCCATGCTGTAGAGCAAAGGCAGTGGCGGATAGAGTAGCGGAGTTGGACAAGCGGTTCACGGCTAGTTGTTTTTATATGGTCAGGAGTTGGCACCGTTTCGGATGGTCCGCTGGTTGCCGGCGTTTCGTCGAGCCTGTCTCTCCGCGCCTCTGTATAAAAACAATCCTTTGTGGGGAAAGAATTGGTATGGCAAAAGTAGCTGCCGGAATTTTACACTTCCAAATTTTATTTTTTCAACAGGTGCATATTTTCTAGCAATGCACCCGTGTTCTTGTCCTCTGGGCAGCCGCCGCAACAGAAGCAGAACACTAGAAAAGTTACACTGCTACAGATGGATGATTAAGCGAAAGCTACTAGGTGTTCTTCTGCCGTAAACCTGCATGAAATACACTTTTGAGTAAGCTATTGGCCAGCCCAGAATAAGAAGCGGTTTGCCCGTTACATAGGCCTAGTAACTTCGCCCCACATAAGTATTGTGCAATTAGCGTTTCGGCTGAAAACGAGCCTGTAACTTGCTTAAAAATACGTTGGCCTCGGGGGCAGAATTTGTGACGAGTAGCAGGGCAGCGTACACTATCGTGAGGGTGGCAGAGCGCAAAAGCATAGTCAGGAAGGGAGAGCCTAGCGCCGGAATTAGCCAGCCAGCCAGGCCTGCCGCGGCTGCAATTCCCAATATCAGCGGGATGCGCCACGTGAATGGTTGCATCCGGAAGCTGCGCCACACAAACCACGTGCGGGCCAGGTTGATGCTTACAATAGCGAGTAAAAATGCCACTGCCGCCCCCAGCAAACCTAGTATGGGAATCAGCAAGGCATTGAGCCCGATTGTAACGAGCGCCAGCGACACATTGAACACCAGGTCGTAGCGGTAGCGCGGGGAGGTAACTACAATTAGCCCATTGAGGCCCGTGATGCCATCAAACAGACGCGCCGCTAGCAGTACCAGCACGGCCGTAGTGCCAGCTGTTAGGGCGGGGTTGTGCATGAGGCCATAGATGAAGTCGAGGTTCAGGCCAATGCCCAGAGCAAGGTAGCAGCCCAGCACCGTGTTGAGACGGGTAGTGTCGCGGTAAAAAGCGGCCATTTTAGGCAGGGCCTGTTCTTTCCAGTAATCGGCTAGCAGCGGAAAGGCAATTTTGTTGAGCGAGCGAGCTGGCAGCGTGAGGGCTGTGCTGATGAAAAAGGCAATGCCGTACACACCAGCGGCCGCCAGATTCAGTTGGGAGCCCACCATAATGGTATCAATGTTCATGATGATGGTGCCCGAAATATTGGCTAACAGTGCAAACGCCCCAAAGCTCAGGATGCTGCGCAGCGGCTGCACTTGCAGTGCCGCCTTCGTAGGCCGCATATGCAACTCGCCAATGAACGCCAGGTAGCCCGTTAGCAGCAGCGCCGTGGCGCTCATTAGGCCAATATAGGCCAGCACGTAGCCGTGAAACGAGAGGTAGCCCAGCCCATACAGCACCGCCGCGCCCGCCTGCAATACCCGCAGCAGAATCTCTTGCACAAATGAGGAAAATGCCGTGTGGTAGAGCCCCTTCAGGTACGCATCCTGCAAGGAATATAGCATCACGAACAAGGCCAGCACGCCGGCCCACCCGTAGTAAGCGCCAATCAAGTCTTGGTCGGCCTCATAGAAGTTGAGTACCAGGGGTTTCCCTCCTAGGTACAGCAGCGTGACCAACCCAAAGCCCAGCAGCGGCACGCCCAGCAGCAGCGGCAAAAATCCTTGATGACCCGCTTCGCGGTTGCGGAAATACGGAAAAAATCGGATGCCAACACTGGCAAACCCCAGCGCCGAAAGCTGGGCGTAGATGGTGGCAATGGCTAGCAGCGTACCCGTGAGGCCTAGCTCCCGCGCTGATAAAAAGCGCGGGATAATGAAGGCCGTATTGACGAAGCCCAGTCCCAGCCCGATGTAGGAAATAGCCGTATTTCGCAGCCCCTGCCGCAGAACAATACCCAAGAGGTGAAAGATGAAGTGGTGAAATTGTGAAGTGGGGAGAAAATGGGTTTGACGCTCTAGCGGACCTAGTGTAATAGGCCCTTAGAAGGGCGTCTGTGGTAAATCAAGAATCCATCATCCCGACGATATCGTGGCCATTAACGAAAGCCACGGCGCGGCTGCGAAGGTACTCCATGATTTCGGCGAACTGGCGCGGGCCGGTTGTTTCGTTGGCGGGGTCGAAGTTCTCGTTGTGCCAGAGCACGGTGCACACGCCCCCAAACCGCTCAACTTCCTGCAGCATCGGTGTGAGAGCTGGTAGTATTTCTTCGGGCTGTAGCTGCAAGTAGCGGGGGTGGTGTAGCGTGGCATCCATTACGTTCAGCGGTATTTCCAGGAAAACGTAGGCTTCAGCGGCCGCAAAGTTGAATGGATGGAATGGCAAGCAATAGGAGTTGCGGAAGCCAAAATGCTCGGCAAACCCTAGCGTCGAATCATAGGCAGAAAACAACTCATCAACCAATGCAGGAGTAGCGCGCGGTTCCCAGCTTAAATAATGGAAACGCAGCCCTTGGCTTGGTTGCTCAAGTTGACGAATATGTGCAGCTTCATCTAAGAGCTGGTCCAATTGGTTCGAGGTTCCAAGGCTGCCATGAAGTGCTATTTCGGCCCCGACTTTCATTAATTCATTTACTGAATTGCTAATTCGATGGAAATGGTAATCTGCATTAGCTGTGCCTTTGGCGGCTTTTCGGTGCTCGGGCAAGAAAAAGAACGTGCTTTTGGCACCGTAACTGGCCACGATTTGCTGCACGTCGGCTAGGTTGTCCCAGGCATCGGGGGTAGTGAGGTGCCTCCATAACTGCCGCCCGAAGCCTAGCCAGTCGTGGCGGCGCAGGGAGGCTTTGGCGGGTTCTTTCCAGGCGCTGTACAGGTTGTCGATGTCGTGGGTGATGAAGGCGGCCCAGGTGGCCTCGTTGGTCCAGCGGCGCGGCAGCAAGCGTTGGCCCGTAACGTGCTCTACAGCTGTTTTCAGCACGTCAAAATAGTAATTCACCACCGGCACCGTCACGAAACCATAGCGGTGCTGCACGCTGGCCGCAAAGGGAAACCGACCGTGCTGGTCGCGCTCCTCCGAGTAGTATTCTTGCCAGCCGCTGAGCAGGTAAAAGGCAGCGGAGATGATGTCAGCCTGAATTATGGCACGCCCTTCTGGGAGTAGTTCTAGCAATGACTTCTCGGGCTCCGCATCAAAGAAAAACGGTACTTTTTGACCTAGCCACTCCCGCATGGTGGGGGACTGTGGATATGGGGCTGTTTCGTTGAAAAAAGTGCCGGCGCCATCAGTTATCCTGATTTGTAGCTCGTTCGGGCCATAGCCGATAGTAATAGCCGGCACGTTCTCGTAAGCCAGTCGAAAGTGACGAAGTACGTAGGCCAGCCGGGTCTCTGCCGGAACCGGAGCTATTGGCGTTAGGAAGGCAGGAACAGGCATGGCAGCAAGTATAGCAGATTTGCAGACGGCAATTCCGGCTGATGCTCACAAGCTTTCTGTAAAGAGCGCTGACCTGTATTAGGCTTGTTCAGTAAGCCACTCCTCGAGCAGGCGCAAAGTGCGTTGCTGGCTGTGGCCTTCGTCCGGGGTGCCCAAGGTAGCGTTGTAGTAAGCTGCACGTTGGTACAAATCGGTGGGCTTATGCTGGTGGTAGCCGCGCAGTAGCCCCGCAAGTTCCGCCAACGTGCGGGCATGTTCCACCAGCCCATGTGCCACGTAGCCGTAGTAATCAATGGCCATGCTGTGCTCACCAAAGCGGAAGTACATACTAGCCAGATTCAATAGGGTTGCTTCCAGATGGGTGCTCGTGTCGGCGGCAATCAAGGCATCGTGCTCCGTCAGAAACTCAAACACGTTTTGCTGGCGCGCATCGGAAAATAGTAGGCGGGGGTGCTGCGCCCTCAAAAATGAAAAGTCGCGCGGGTCGCCGGGGTGAGGGCGGAAGGTGAAGCGTAGGTCCGGAAATTCGTGCAGCAGATATTCAATAGTGTCGGCAATGGCCTGGGTTTCATCAAGGGCATTGCAGGCAATAGCAACCCGCTGCACGCGGGGCTGCTGGTTTTTGCGGGCCAGAAAGGCATCAGCTTTAGGCATGCCCACCAGTTCAGCTCGGCCCAACACCGGACCGCACTGACGGTATTTATCCAAGGAATCCTGGCCTTCGAGCAAGCTCAACTCAAAGCTCAGAGGTGGGAAAGCCGTACTGACGCTGGCGTGCTGCACATAGGCCGTGGGCACGCCGCAGGTGCGGGCCGCCAGCAGCAGCGCGCGGGAGTCGTCGTTGTGGTCGTTGGCGAAGATGACGGCCCGGGGCTTATACTGGCGCAACGCCCGGCAGTACACCTCGTAGTAGCCAATGGCGTTAAAAATCAGGTCGAAAAACCGCCAGGCCTTCCAGCCTTCTGTCCGCTTCAGGCCCATGTACACCCTAGGGAACTGCCCATAATACAGCAGCTTCCGGCGCAGAGAAAGTCGGTTTACTAGCCCGTTGTAGCGGCCAATCTGTTTGCTTTGGCCGGCTACCAGCACCGTGTCGGGTCGGGCTTCGTGGATGAAGTGCAGCGCGTCGTAGTTGTTCTGGCTCACCACATACAGCCACACCCGGCCCTGGAGTTGCTCGGGGTTGCGCACCTTCCGAAACATGTTGCCAACCAGCCGCAGGCCAGTATAGCCCGCCACCTTCGCTAGCCGTTTCCAGAGGCTCGCCGGCGAAATGGGTTCCAGCATATGGGCCGGCAGCGAGGCAAACAGGTCGGTGAAGCGCAGCTGCAGGATGTCGCGCAGGCGGGAAACGGCGGGAGAAGGCATGGAACAGAGAACTAGCGACGGGCCCGTTTGCTACAGCGCGTCCCAGGTGAGGGCCGTGCCGGCGCTCAGGTTCTGGCGTGCGGGTTTGCCTAGTAGCTGGTCGTAGTAGCGGGGTGGCAGGCCGTCGCCGGGGCGCACAACGCGCAGGTTCTCCTTGGTAAATATTTCGCCGGCCCGAATGTCCTGCGCTACATACAATGAGCGTTTGTACAGGCGACTTTTCTCCTCGGCCCGCTGCACGCCGTACTGCACGTGGCCCAGTGCCTGCCAGGCCCGCTCGGTTTCGGTAACCAACTGGGCTACTTCCTCGGGCTCCAGAGAAAAAGCCGAATCCACGCCGCCATCGGCGCGGCGCAAGGTTACATGCTTTTCTACCACGCAGGCACCTAGCGCCACGGCAGCCACCGCGGCTCCTACGCCCATGGTGTGGTCGGAGAGGCCCACCAACGCATCGGGGAAAAGCTGCTGAAAGTGCGGGAGGGTGCGCAGGTTGGTATTCTGAGGCGTGGCGGGGTACGTGCTGGTGCACTTCAGCAGGACTAGGTCGCGGCAACCGGCTTCGCGCAGCACCTGCACAGCTTCGGCCACCTCGGCCAGCGTACTAGCTCCTGTGCTCATGATAACCGGTTTGCCCGTAGCGGCCACGCGGCGCAGCAACGGCCAGTCGGTGTTCTCGAAGGAGGCAATTTTATACGCCGGTACGTCCAGCGTTTCCAGAAAGTCGACGGCAGTTTCATCGAAGGGCGAGCTGAAGGCTAGCATGCCGTGCTCCCGGGCGCGGTCAAACAGGGGTTTGTGCCACTCCCAGGGCGTGTGGGCCTCTTGGTAGAGCTCATGCAGTTCCCGGCCAAACCACAGGGAGTTGGGGTCGTCGATGCGGTAGGCCCCGGGCAGGGTCATGGTATCGGCGGTGTAAGTTTGGAGCTTGATGGCGTGGGCGCCGGCCGCGGCCATAGCATCTACAATGGCCAGGCCTCGGTTCAGGTCTTGGTTGTGGTTGCCGCTTAGCTCGGCAATAATGAACGGGGGCTGATCGGGGCCAATCAGGCGGGAGCCAATGGAGAACTGCATGGGGCAAAAATACGAACTGCGCCGTGGATACTCGCTAAACCGTGCCGTGGGCCTGCCACACAAAACTTAGCTGCCCCTCCGTGCCCGGCTCGCTAGGGTGCCGCTGAAAGCCAACTCGTTCAAAGGCCCGCACCGACGCCACGTTTGCCGCTTGCACATGCCCTAGTATCTGGCGCACGGCCGGAAAATATTCAGTTAGGCGCCGAGTGCCCGCCAGCAGCAGCAGCGGGGCCAATCCTTTGCCTCGGAAATGCGCATCCAGTAAATAGCTCAGCGTTGCCGATTCGCCTTCCACTGCAAACCGAATTAAGCCAGCCGGCCGGCCTGACGCCGCATCCTGGGCAAGCAGCAGCAATGAGTTAGGGTCGTGAAGGCGAGCCGCCAACCACTGCTCATGGTCGGAGGGCGCTACGGGATTGGGGTTGAAGGAATACTGCCGCACGGTTGGCTCGTTGGTCCAGGCTAGTAGCTGGTCAGAGTCAGCGGCGGTAACGGGGCGCAGGTAAAACGGAGCCGGCGGCAGCAGCAGCGCCCTGAATTCCTGCCGCAGCCGGGTTGGCGC
Source organism: Hymenobacter seoulensis (assembly GCF_054780535.1). NCBI lineage: Bacteria > Pseudomonadati > Bacteroidota > Cytophagia > Cytophagales > Hymenobacteraceae > Hymenobacter > Hymenobacter seoulensis. The sequence continues at coordinate 138,856 of NZ_BAAGWD010000003.1, read as the reverse complement.
TTGGCCATCGAACACGCGCCGCTGCTGCTCCCGCATACGGCTGGCGATGCGCTCGGCCTCGGGCGAGGTCAGTACATTAGCGGCGGCGGTAAAGGGCAGTGCCAGGCCAGTTTCGCGCAGGCTGCGGTCGATGTCTGCCTGATTATCCGCCACCCGAAGCAGGAAAAGCAAGCCGCCCCCTGCCGCCGCGTATTCATAGCTGACGGTGCTGGCCGAGCAGACTGCGGCTCCGCACTGCTGCATCAGGACCGCTAGCTCCGGGCCCGAGAGGTTGCGGTGTAGCAGGAGCCTAGGCTGCTCTTCGGCCCAGGCGCTCAGGCTTTCCCAGCCCCGGTAGGCGCTGCCTACCACCGCGTGCACCTGCCGGATGGAAGGCAAGGCCAGCAGTTCAGCCGCTACGCGTTGCGTTTGGTGGGTGGGGTCGGCGCCGCCCAGGCACACTAATACGGTATCGGGGCGGGGGGCCGACATGGGAGCGTCAGCAGCGCGAAACGCGGCTCGCAGCGGGGCAAACGCTGGTCCGCTCAACAGGATAGCGCCGGGCTGGCGCAGCTCATACTGGCGGGAAGTAAGGCAGCCGGCCGGGTTCAGTACTAGGTCGGCGGCGAGCGGAAACCCGTGCAAATCATCTATATATACCAACCGGGCTACGGCTCCGCGCACGGTATTCTGGTAATCATACCGAAAATCGTAGCCATCTAGCACCAGCACATCACTAGGCCGGAGCTCCTGCCTAACCAACGCCGCTGCTTCCTCTGGCAACGGTTGGTTGGGTAGCTCCCGTACCTCTAGCCCAGCTGCCGAAAGCTGCTGCACCAGCGCCGCATCTGGCTCCCGAATTAGGAATATTTGCTCTATAAAATCGGGCCGCAGGATTTCGGCTAGCGCCACTAGCCGCATAACATGGCCCAACCCGATTCGGGAGTTGCCATCGGCCCGCAGCAGGAGGCGCGGCGCAGGTGCAGTACTCGGAATAGGATGAGAAGGCGCTGATGTTTCCATGGCCCGAAAGTAGAAACTCGCGCCCGAATCAGCAGGTCAGGGCCCGTAAATCAGATTTTCTTTTGCTCAATGTGGGCATTCAGCGCCACTAACTCGGGGTGCTGATCAAGTAGATAAATCAGTTCATCCGCAGAAAGCGTGGCTGCCTGATGGTCTTCAATCAGAGTTTTGATAAGCGCAAAATCTTCGGGCGTATCCACCGTAAGGCGGTAATTGCTGCGGTCGGTGGCACGGCGAATATGTTGAATTTCAACCTGGCCCGAGCGGTTTTGGTTGAGGTAAGGTGTCACGTGTTCCCGGTCGCTGGGCAGGGTAGCGTGCTGGTGCGCTTCCTCGAGTAGCTCCCGCGAAAACACCTCGAAATCAAACCCCCTGGGAAAGGTTCTTTCCAATACGTTGGAGAGGTAGAGGCGCGGATTATTGGCCGACACGTACTGCTGCACCGCTTCCGCAATAAGCCGCCCATCCAGCAAGGGGCAGTCGGAGGTTACGCGCACAAGTACGTCTAGCTCATGCTCGTGGGCGCACTGCTGAAAGCGGGCTAGCACGTCATCTTCCGAGCCGCGGGTGTAAGGTATATTATGCTCCCGAGCGTAGTCTGCTAACGGGTTGTCGGTGCTGTTCTCCGTAATGGCCAGGTAAATAGGCAAGCTGCTCCATGCCAACCGGGCCAGGTGGTAATCCAGCAGCGGCCGCCCCGCCGCTTCGCGCAGGACTTTGCCCGGTAGGCGCGTGTTCGTGAGGCGTGCCTGGGAAATGATGCCGACTTTTTTCAAGAATACTATAAGTTGAAGCAGCGCCAGAAGTTGACTTCGAGCGTGGTTGTTGAATTAGTTGGCCGTGAATTCCTGGATGCAGCTAACCACATAGTCCTGCTCTTCGTCGGTGAGGCTTGGGAACAGCGGAATGCTAAGGCAATGGGCGTAGTAGGTTTCAGCCAGCGGAAAGTCGCCGGGTTGCCAGCCTAACTCCTGGTAGTAGGGCATGGTATGCACCGGAATGTAGTGCACCTGGGCAAAAATCTGCTTCTCGCGCAGGAAATCATACAAGCCTTTGCGGTCCGCTATCTGAATCACATATAGGTGATAGGCATGGCCGGCAGCTGGCAGAAGCGTGCGTACGCCCGGCATGCCAGCAAAGGCCGCATCGTAGCGGGCTGCTAGCTCCCGACGGCGTGCGAGCCCTTCGTCGGCGCGGGTAAGCTGGCTGATACCCAGCGCGCACAGCATGTCGGGCATGCGGTAATTGTAGCCGAGCTCCTGCATTTCCATGTACCAGCCACCCTCGTTTTTGTGCAGTTGGGCAGGGTCTTTCGTGATGCCGTGGGTGCGCAGGCGCAGCAGATGCTCGTAGAGGTCAGCGCGGTTGGTGGTAATCATGCCGCCTTCGCCGGTAGCAATGTGCTTCACGGGGTGAAAGCTGAAGATGGCCAGCTCCGCAAACTTCCCATTGCCGCAGCGCTGCTTCTGGCCCTGGCTATCGGTGAAAAAGCCGCCGGGGGCGTGGCAGGAGTCCTCAATAATCCAGAGGCCAAACTCATCGGCCAGTTGGCGGGCTTCTTCCAGATTTACGGGTAGCCCGGCAAAATCTACCGGAATCAGGCCCTGGAAATAACCTTTCGGATGGCTTTCCAACAACCGGCGCACCGCCTTCAGGTCAATCAGCGCGGTAGTAGGGTCGATATCAGCGAAATGCACCTCGCCCTCGCAATAGCGCACGCAGTTAGCCGAGGCCGAAAAGGTGATGGGCGTAGTGATAACGCGCTGGCCGGGCTGTACACCCAGCGCCAGGGCACACAAATGCAGCGCTGCCGTACCATTGGCCACCGCTACTGCATACTTGGCCCCCACATATGCCGCAAACTTCTCCTCAAACTCCGCCACTTTAGGCCCCTGCGTGAGGTAGTCGGAGTACAGAGTTTCCGTGACGGCCTGCACATCTTCGGGGGTTATTTGCTGGCGGCCGTAGGCGATGGGGCGGGTAGGGGTGAAGGCAGATACGCTCATGGTAGTTTCAAAGGTACAGCAGCCAAGGCAACATTAGAACACAACAACGGCCGCCTCCTATGGGAAGCGGCCGTTGAGCTTTACGTAGAAACACTCTTACGCTTCAAACGTTTCGTCGACGTGCAGGCGGATTTCCTTTCGAATCTGCTCGGCGGAAAGCCATTCAGTGTTATTGGAGGAGTCGTAGTAGAAGCCGGAGTCCACGCGTTTACCGTTGAAGTGCCGAATGAAGTCATCCACATCCCAGCGCGGGGTAAAGGGCAGAATCACGTAGTAGCGGTCCAGCTCCACAGTGCTCAGGGCATCGGTTTCGGTAATCATGGCCTCGTGCAGCTTCTCACCAGGCCGAATGCCCACAATCTCCTGGCGGCAGTCGGGGCCGATAGCTTTGGCTACTTCCGTGATTTTGTAGCTCGGAATCTTAGGCACGAAAATTTCGCCGCCCCAGCTGTGCTCCAGCGCATACAGCACCAGGTCCACGCCTTCCTCCAACGAGATATTGAAGCGCGTCATGTCGGGGTGCGTGATAGGGAGCACGCCCGAAGCGCGGCGCTGCAAGAAAAACGGCACTACAGAGCCGCGTGAGCCAATTACGTTGCCGTAGCGCACCACCGAAAAGCGCAGGTCGCGGGAGCCCTTCATGTTGTTGGCGGCCACAAACAGCTTATCAGAGCACAGCTTGGTGGCGCCGTACAGGTTGATGGGCGCGGCCGCTTTATCGGTGCTGAGGGCTACCACGTCCTTTACGCCGCAGTCGAGGGCGGCGTTAATCACGTTTTCGGCCCCGAAGATGTTGGTTTTGATGCACTCCATGGGGTTGTACTCGGCGGCCGGCACCTGCTTGAGGGCAGCGGCGTGTACAATCACATCAATGCCTTCGCAGGCCCGCTTCAGCCGCTCGCCGTCGCGCACATCGCCAATAAAGTAGCGAATGGCGGGGTATTTCGCGTTCGGAAATACCTGCGACATTTCGTACTGCTTGAGCTCGTCGCGGGAGTAAATCACGAGGCGCTTTACCTGCGGGAATTTCTCAAACACCGTTTGCACGAACTTCTTGCCGAACGAGCCAGTGCCGCCGGTTACCAGAATGGATTTATTGTTGAGGTCGAGGGCCATAAGGGGAAAGCAAAGCCAGCAACTGCGCCAGCCGGAGTAAGGGGAACAAAAGTATGCATTCCGCCGGGAGCTTGCGTAGTTTTGCCGATGTTCAGTTGGCAGTAGTGCGGCGCCGGTTATCAGTTTGTTTCCGGATGGGCTGCTGAGGCTGCCGCCTGGCAACGCACACCCTAGTTTCGTAGCAATGGATTTGGCAACTGGCACCGCCCACCTTTCACCTAACTCTCCCATTAAAGTTATCATCTGGGATTTAGATGATACGTTTTGGAAAGGCACGCTTTCGGAAGGCGCGGTGGAGGCCTTGGAAGAAAACCTGCAGCTCGTGCGCGACACGGCCGCGCGGGGCATAGTCCATACCATCGTTAGTAAAAATGATTTTGCACCCGCCGAGGCGAAGCTAATAGAGCTGGGCATCCGCGACCTGTTTGTGTTTCCCCAGATCAGCTGGCAACCCAAAGGCCCGATTATCAAGCAGCTGCTGGAGCAAATGCAACTGCGGGCGCCCAACGCGCTATTTTTGGATGATAACCCTATCAATAGGGCCGAAGCGCACTACTATAACCCCCAGCTGCAAGTAGCCGACCCCGCCGACCTCGTGTTACTAGCCCCTCAGCTGCGGCAAACCGGCAAGCCTGACCCTACGTTTTCGCGCTTGGAGCAATATAAGCTGTTGGAGCGCCAGCAGCAGGCCCGTACCCAATATGATGACAACCTGGCCTTTCTGCGCGATGCCCAGGTGCGCATTGAGTTCCGGGAAGGCGCCACTACGGTGCCCGATTTGGCTAGGGTGGAAGAACTAATCAACCGCTCTAATCAGCTCAATTTTACCAAACGCCGCGTCAGCCAAGAGGAGCTGGCCACCAGCTTCCAAGACCCAAAACTTCGCTGGGGCACGGTGCGTGTGCAAGACAATTTCGGCGACTACGGCTTGGTTGGGGTGTATTGCCTGAACCAAGCTACTAAGCAGCTAGAGCAGATGGTGTTTTCCTGCCGGATTCTGCACCTGGGTATTGAGCAGTTCACGTATGCCCACCTAGGCTTTCCGGAACTAACGGTACAAGGAGAAGTAGCCACCGAGCTTAACCACACCGAGCGCCCCGACTGGATTACGATAGAGCAGCGGACTACCCCCGCACCGACCGCCAACCCCTCGGGCAGCCGCCTGCGCGTGCTGCTGAAGGGCGGCTGCGACCTGGGCCAGCTCACGCCGTTTTTGCAGGCGTTTGCGCTGGACGTAACCGAGGAATTCAACTTTAATAATGAGCACCAGATTCCGGTGCATCTGGAACATACGGCGCTGCTGCGAGCCAGCAAGGAGTGGCCGGCGGCTGAGCAGCAACGTTTAGCTTCTCAGCTGCCTTTCCTAGGCCGCGAAGCCTTTGAAACCCAGCTCTGGAACGATGGCTACGACGTGCTGGTGTACAGTCCGCTGATGGATTATACCCAGGAGCTGTACCGCGAAAAAGCCACTGGCCTCGAAATACCCTTCGGTGGGTACCAAGATCTGACCACGGTGGAGCCAGCCGCCCAAGCTGCCAAGTATGCCCAGCGCCGCTTTCAGGGCCTGGATGAGGCCTTTCTGCGGCGGTTTCAGCAGGAGTTTGAGTGCCGGGGGCAGCTAGCGCCACCTAGGTTCCTAGACAACCTAAAGTGGTTGCGCGCTCAGGTGCCGGCTGCCGTGCCCATCTTTTTCCTGAATGGCAGTGAAGTTGAAGTGCCTGGTTCTGGTGAAAAAGGGGCAGTGCAGCGGCATCAGCTGATGAATAACGCGCTAGCTGACTTTGTAGCCTCGGCCGAAAACTGCTTTGTGCTGGATGTGCGCGAGTTTGTGCAAACGCCCGCCGACGTAACCAACAACCTGCGTCACTACCAGCGCCAGCACTACCGCACCTTGGCGCAGCGCCTCGCTGCCGCCATTAGCGAGTGGCACGGCCAGCAACTGGAACACTCTACCTGGACAGACCTGAAAGCGCGCGCGGCTAGCCTGGTGCCGGGCAAACTGCGCGGGCTATGGCAAAAGCTGTAGGTTAGGGCTGAATAAGCTTTGCAAGCTGCTCCGTGAGGGCGCGGCGGGAGTACCGTTCGTGCGCATTCCCCGCTAGGTCCAGATTGGGGCTAAAGTGCCACTGGCCTACCAACGACTCCAGCCGGACTAGCATAGCAGCGTAATCAGCGTAGGGAAGAGCCTGGCCCGCGCCACATTCGCGCAGTAGAACGTCTGCATCGGAGCCGGCCGGCCCGACGCACAGGATGGGCTTGCGGGCGGCCAGGTACTCGAAAACTTTGCCGGGCAAAATGCCCAGATTGTTGGCTACGTCCGGAATGGCCATGAGCAGCACCGTGCTCCGGAGCAGGTAGCCCACCGACTCATCGTGCGGCACGAAGGGAATAAACTCCGTCCGGTTCTGCAACCCGGCTGCCACCACTTGTTCCCGCAATCCATCGGATACTTTGCCCACGAAGCGCAGTCGTAGCGGCACGCGAGGGTGGCGTCGGGCGCACTCAGCACAGGCCGCTAGCAGCTGCTCAATGTGGTAGGTTTCAGAGATAGTGCCCGTGTGGGTAATAAGTAAGGCATCCGGAGGAGGCGCGCTCGGCTCCCGGAAATCAGCCTCATCATAACCATTCGGCAGCACATGAATTTTCTCGGCCACAATCCGCGCCGACTTTGCGCTGAACAGACGCTTGGTGCTGGGGCTGGTGACCAGCACGGCATCGGCCTGTTCCAGCACTTGGCGCTCGTAGCGCGCATCAAGCCAGCGAGCCGGTGGCGTATGGTTCAGCTCTTTATAGTAATAAATATCCGTCCAGGGGTCGCGCATATCGGCCAGCCAGCGCAGCCCGTAGCGGCGCTTTAGCTCCAGCCCAATCAGCTGCGTGGAGTGCGGCGGCGAGCTGGTTAGCACGGCGTCAAACTGCTCGCCGGCGGCTACTAGGTCGGCCACGGCTTGCAACACGTAACGGTTCCAGCCGCGCCGCGCATCAGGGATAAACACGTTGCCGCGCACAAACTTGAAGAGGCGCTGTACCAAGCTGGTTTTGCTTTCGCCCACAAAGCCGCCGTAGGGAACTTGCTTACCAGTCAGCTTCTTATAGCTATCAAAGGGCTCAAAGGTGCTGGTGCGCAACACCCGCACGTGGGGCGGTACATCGGCGGCCAAGGAGTGGTCGAGCACGGGGTAGGCGCCCTGCGCGGGGTCGACGGTAATAACGGTTGGCTCTACTCCAAACTGAGGCAGGTGCTTCACGAACTTGAGGCTGCGCTGCACGCCGGCCCCACCGGAGGGCGGCCAGTAGTAGGTAATGACAAGCAAACGAAGCGGACGAGCAGCAGACACGGGCAGAACGAGAGGGAATGAAACCGCGAAGGTACATAGCCGCGGCCTTTCGGGGTTTTCTGGTTACTTTTGAAGGCTGAACCCCCGAAGGCCTTCTGCCTTTCCCAGGCTCTCTTCCCGAGAGTGGGCTAGCTTCAGCAATTTCACGACAATCAGCGCAAATCTGCGACTCCATGTTCGATAATCTCAGTACCAAGCTTGATAAGGCCTTTAAAACCCTCAAAGGCCAGGGCAGCATCACCGAAATCAACGTTGCCGCCACGGTTAAGGAAATCCGCCGTGCTCTGGTGGATGCCGACGTTAACTACAAGGTAGCCAAAGAAGTAACCGACAAGATTAAAGATGAGGCCATGGGCCGCGACGTGCTTATTAGCGTGTCGCCGGGCCAGCTGATGACCAAAATCGTGTATGATGAGCTGACCCAGCTCATGGGCGGCGAAAAGCAGGATATCGTCATCAAAGGCGAGCCGGCTGTGGTGCTGCTTTCGGGTCTGCAGGGTTCGGGCAAAACCACATTTGCCGGTAAGCTGGCTAGCTACCTCAAAAAGCAAAACCGTACGGTACTGCTGGTAGCCTGCGACGTGTATCGTCCGGCCGCTATCGACCAGCTGAAAGTGTTGGGTGAGCAAGTAGGGGTAGAGGTGTACTCGGAGCCGGAGAATAAAAACCCGGTTCAGATTTCGCAGAACGCCATTGACTACGCCCGCAAAAACAACAAAAAGGTAGTCATCATCGACACCGCCGGCCGCCTAGCCGTGGACGAGCAGATGATGAACGAGATTGAGGCCGTAAAGCGCGCCATCAACCCCTCGGAAACCTTGTTCGTAGTTGACTCGATGACGGGTCAGGACGCCGTGAACACGGCCAAAACCTTCAACGACCGCCTGAACTTCGATGGCGTGGTACTCACCAAACTCGACGGTGACTCGCGCGGTGGTGCTGCCCTGTCCATTCGGGCCGTGGTAGAAAAGCCCATCAAGTTTATCTCGACGGGCGAGAAGATGGAGGCGCTGGATATGTTCTATCCAGACCGTATGGCCCAGCGTATCCTGGGCATGGGCGACGTAATCTCGCTGGTAGAACGTGCGCAGCAGCAGTTCGACGAGGAGGAAGCCAAGCGCATCAACCAGAAGATCCGCAAAAACCAGTTCAACTTCGACGACTTCCTCTCCCAACTGGAGCAGATCAAGAAGATGGGCAACCTGAAAGATCTGGTGGGCATGATCCCCGGCATGGGCAAAGCCATGAAAGACGTGGAAATCGACGACGACGCCTTTAAGCCGATTGAGGCCATTATCAAGAGCATGACGCCTAAGGAGCGCGCCCAGCCTGAACTGCTGAACGGCTCGCGCCGCCGCCGCCTTGCAAAAGGCTCCGGCACGGATATTCAGCAGGTAAACAACCTAATGAAGCAGTTTGAGGATATGCGTAAAGTAATGCGCACCATGAACAAAATGAGCTCCACCAAAGGCGGTATGCAGCAAATGGCTCGCATGATGGGCATGAAAGGCCCCCTGCGCTAGGCCCCAAAACGCCTCAAACCTCAAAGCCCGGATGCTTCTGCGTCCGGGCTTTTTTGTGCTCAGCCGGATCTAAAATGACGTCGGAAATAAACGTCATGCTGAGCGAAGCTAAAGCATCTAGCGCGCTGCCGTTTCAGGTGTAAACTGTCCTACATGCCTACATCAGACCGTCATTCCGAGCGCAGTTGAGGAATGACGGTCTGTAGGGAACTGAACGCTAGGATAGTTTGCTCCTGCAACCTCAGTTAAGCGAGTTGTCATGACAATCTCGACATGACATGTACTTTATAGACTTCAGCTTAAAGCAGAGCCTAGTAAACTGGCATGTGCTCAATTGCTGTTCGTTTTCTGCTACCCTTCTCGCTCAAATGGGTTGGCGGGTACTACCAGCAGCACGTTCTCGCGCTCTACTACCACCTGACCCGCAATGGCGCCTTTGGGCTTGCGCACAAACTTTTTGGGCGTGTAGGTGACGGGGCAGAGCGAGTCGTTTTTGCGGCGCGAGTACCAGGCAGCCAGCTGGGCGGCCCGCTCCAGCACAGGCGCCGGCACGGTTTGCCCGGGCTTCTGTCGAATAACCACGTGCGAGCCGGTTACATCTTTGGCATGCAGCCAGAGGTCATCTTTATGAGCGTAGCGCTGGGTGAGCAAGTCGTTGTTTTGGGCATTGCGGCCCACCAAAATAGTAAAGCCGCTATCCTCGAACACCTTAAACGGCAGCTCCTGGGCGGTGGCTTTGGCAGCGGCTGCGGGGTCGAGGCCGTGCTGCTTGCGCCATTGCCGGAAGCTTCGCAGGTCGTCGGGGGGTAGGGCGGCTAGTTCCTCCAGGCGCTCCAGGCACCAAAAAGCATCTGTTTCGCGGCGCTCGGCGCGGGCGCTTAGCTCCTTGGTTTCTACTTGCTGGTTTTTGGCTTTGCGGTAGAGGTTTTGGGCGGTGCGTTGGGGCGTTTCGGAGGGCTTGAGCTTGATGATGCGCGGCTGGTTATCTTGGTAGAAATCCACGACCTCCACCTGCGCGGCGCCGGCCGGAATCTGGCTCAGGTGGGCCATAATCAAGTCGGCCGTTTGGCGGTAGCCCACGGTGTGCTCCAGGTCGTGCAGGCGGCGCCGGGCATGCTGGGCACTAGTAGCGGCTTCGTCGGCGCGCTTTTCTAGCTGCTGCCTGATTTGCCGGACTTCTAGCTCGTAGGCGCGGCGGTTAAGCAGCATCGGCACAAACCGCCGAAGCGCCGCAATGGGGTCGTCAGCTGGCAGCGTGAATTCTACCTCGCCTACGGGCAGCAAACTCAAGCGCGTGCGGCCCTCCAGGCGCGTGATATAGAAGGCTTCCGGCTGCTCTAGGCGGTGCACTACCTCACGTACTAGTGCCCATTTTTGCTCCAAAGGGGCTGGGTCGTAGCCATGAGTGCGAAGGTAGGCCAAGGCCAGGTCGCCGAGGCTGGGATAGGCTTTAAGTGGGTTGGCCGGTAGCTCGGCAGGTGCTGCCGGGGGAGAAGAGGTTGCCGTTGCTGGTAGGGGTAGTAATTCCGCATCGGCGGTGTAGCGCTGGTGAAACAGCTCCGCCGCAGCGCCCGGTGCCGAACGAAAAATAGCGTTGGGTCGGGTGCTGTACAGCTTGAATACCAGGGTAGCGCCACTCCGAAAGCTAAACTGCAGCACCCGGTCGTTAGGCCAAGCGTTGGTTTGCGCTACTATCTGACCTAGTAAATCCGGAAGCAAGTCCACTGAATTCTGCCGGGCCCGATGAAACGATTCGGGCAGCGCCAGCAACGGGCCGGCCGCTGCTAGGTGTGCCTTTAGCCAGAGCTCGTGTTGCCCGTTTGTAAGCCCAATTACCAGCTCATCCTTCTCCTGCGAAAAGCACGTGGCTACGGTATAGCCGGCCAGCTGCTGCGTAAGGTCTGGCGCTAGTTGCCGCAGGAAATAGTGGTTGGTGTGCATTTACTTGACAACAGACTGACGGGCAATGCCGGCTTCTTCTAACTCCAATAGCTCAACTAGCAGGGGCCGGGATTTACTTACCTCAAACCAAAAGGGTAACGTAAACAAGGCCAGCCCGGAAATCAGCATGCCTAGGGGGATAAGCATCGCTTCTTTATTCGACGACCAACTGCTTAAGCTCATCAGTAAGCCGATGCTCACAAACGCAAGCCAGACGAGGTTGAAGGCCAAAACAAAATGCGACAACCGATGACACACCCGAACCACGCTGCATGTACCGTCTGGCTGCAGTGTCACCCAACCGGTGATCTGGGGAAGCCAGGAATTGCGGTAGCTAATATTACGTTGAAGTTTAAAAGTGTCCGTACTGGCGGAACCGCGAAAAAAAGCGGAGGGCTGCCCAATAAAAAGGCTTCGCCATGTAATAGGGTCGGCCAAATTATCCTGCAAGCGTTCCTGAATCTCGGTGGGGGACAGGGGCGAGTAAAACGCTTCGGTAATGCGGGGAAAGAAGAGCATCAGATTTTTATGCGTAACCCATCATACGCCAGCTTAATAAAGTCGGGCAGCTCCGCCTCGGTTTCGCGGTGGCGGCCCAGCTGGTGGCTAATATGCGTCAGATAGCCGCGGGTAGGAGCTAGGTCTTCCAGAATATGCACCGCCTCCCGCAGTGTGAAGTGCGAGATATGCTTTTCGTGACGCAAGGCGTTCAGCACAATCACTTCAGAGCCGCGCATCCGCTCCAAGGCCTCTGGGCTAAGGTAGTTGGCGTCCGTGAGGTAGGTAAAGTTGCCTACCCGAAAGCCTAGTACTGGTAGTTTGTAGTGCAGCGCCCGAATAGGCTGAAACTCGACGCCTTCCACCCAAAAACTATCGGTGTCGCTGGTAATGGCATGGGTTTGTACCTGCGGAATGCCCGGGTACTTGTTTTCGGAAAAGATGTAGTCGTACTCGCGCCGCAACTGGTCCAGCACCCGCTGCTCGGCATACACAGGCATATCCTGCTGTTGCCGGAAGTTATAGGCCCTGATGTCATCCAGCCCGCCCGTATGGTCTTTGTGCTCGTGCGTGAACACGAGGGCATCTAGGTGGTGGATGTGCTCGCGCAGTGCCTGCTGGCGAAAATCGGGGCCCGAATCGATGATGATGCTTTTGCCCTGCACCTGCAGGTGCACTGACACGCGCAGACGCTTGTCGCGGTAGTCCACCGACCGACAAACTATACACGAGCAGCCAATAACAGGCACGCCCTGCGATGTGCCCGTGCCCAGAAAGGTAATTTCCATAAAGGAGAGGGTCTTGGCATTTTAGGGTTTGGGGCTCAGATGATGTTCTGCTGTAAACCAGCCTCTGGTTAAACGTCATCCAACTCCCCCAACCCTAAAATGCCACTACCCTAAATCAATTAACCAATGTACTGCTTCACCACGCGCACCAGAGCATCAAAGTCAAGTGGTTTGGGCAGGTAGTCCGTTACGCCCGCCTCACGGAATTGCTCCATGGAGTAATTGTTGGCGTTGCCGGTAATGGCAATAACCGGGATTTTGGCAATGCGCGGATCCGAATGACGACGAATCTCGCGGGTGCATTCCATCCCATCCTTTACCGGAATGTTGATGTCCATCAGAACGCAGTCGATGGGTTGGCTTTCTACCTGCTTGATAACCTCGCCGCCGTTTTTAGCCGACACAATGCGGTATTTTTGGAGCTCCAGAATTTTTTTGGTCAGGTTCAGGATAACGGAGCTGTCTTCGGCAATCAGAATAGTTTTAGAGTCGGCCATGGGGGAGAAGGGATTGTAGATTTCGGTGAGAGAGTGTGGTTTGTTTCAGCAGGTTAGGGCACACGTATAGTCTGTTTCCCAACATCAGAGTGCCTGAGTCAGGGCAGGGTACACAGCCTTGAACTGTGTAAAGTAATCAAGCATCTTTTGAAAATCCTCTTTGACCGTTTCCGTACGGCCATTTTTGAGGTCATGTTCCAAAGCTTTGGCACTTTCTGCTACGTAGCGAATGCCTAGTGTGAAGCCGGTGCCTTTCAGCTGGTGCAAATGTGGCAAAATCTGCTCGTATTGGCCTTGTTCCACGAAAGTAGCTGCTTCCGACAGTAACTGCCCGGCTTCGAGCTCAAAATCGGTGAAAAGTTGGGCTGCAAACTCGCCCCCGCCTAGCTGCCGCAGCTGCTCCACTATTTCCATATCAATGATATCGGCGGCGGGCGGAGCTTCCGCTTTTTTGTGTTCAACTAGGTCGGGGTTAGGCAGCACCACGGGCTTGTTTGATGTCCACTGGCGCAGCACGGAGTACAAGTCCTGGCTTTTCACCGGCTTCGATACGTAGCCATCCATACCCTGCTGCACAAAGCGGTCGGCATCTTCCTTCATGGAATATGCCGTCATGGCCACAATGGGCGGGCAGCTGGTGCCTAGTCGGCGCCTGATTTCCTGCATAGCCGTCACGCCGTCCATTTCCGGCATCTGGATATCCATGAAAATCAAATCGTATTGCGCATCCGGAGCAGTAGCCCGGCTGATGGCCTCAAATCCATCGGAGGCTACTACAATGTCGCAGCCCAGCTTGTCGAGCAGCCGAATAGCCACCTTCTGGTTGATGGGGTTATCATCCACAAGCAGCACCTTAGGGGCTGTTTCAAAGCGAACCACCTCCTGCGGCCGTTCCCGCGCCGTAAGGCGCTCCTGCACAATCTCGGCCTCGTTGTGCGCAACCCGGCACCGGATGGTAAACCAGAACGTGGAGCCATCACCGATGTTGGAGTACACCCCAATTTCGCCCCCAAGCAATTCTGCTAGCTGCTTGCTGATGGCCAACCCCAGCCCGGTGCCGCCAAAGGCTTTGGTGGGAGTGGTATCGAGCTGCGTGAAGTTGGTGAAAAGCAGTTTTTCGTTGTCTTCTGAGATGCCAATGCCGGAGTCTTGCACGGCAAAGCGCAGAGTGTGCTCTTCCCCGTCCGTCACCGTCGAGGACACAATCACGCTTACCGTACCCGCCGCCGTAAACTTAATGGCGTTGGAGGTTAGGTTGCTCAGGATCTGGAGCAGGCGCGTTTCATCTGTAATGATAAAGCGCGGTGTGTGCGGCGTGATGTGGTAGGTAAAGGAAAGATGCTTCTGGTTGGCCCGGTTGGCAAACAGCGAGTGAATCTTATCGAGGGTGTAGTGCAAATCAATGCCCGACTCACTAAGCTGCAGCTTACCTGCCTGAATTTTCGAGAGGTCCAGAATATCGTTCAGAATAGCCATCAACGCATCCGACGACTTGCGCAGGGTATCCACATACTCTTCCTGCTCTTCCGAGGAAACCGTTTGGTGCAGCAAGTCAATCATGCCAATGATACCGTTCATGGGCGTGCGCAGCTCATGGCTCATGTTAGCCAAAAACAGCGTTTTAGCTTCCAGAGCTTGCTCTGCGGCTTCTTTGGCTTGGCGCAGGTCGTCCTGCATCTGCTTCATCTCCGTGATGTCGCGGGCAATACCTTCCGTGCCACCGTCGCCGTCGGCTACCTTGCGGGCGTTCACTAACACGCTGACTGCGTGCCCGGCTTTATGGCGCATGGCAATTTCAAAGTTGCGGGCCTCGCCGTTCTGCCGCACGCTTTCCAACAGGGTTTCCCGCTGCTCGGGGTGCATGTAAAACTCGCCTATGTAGCGGCCCAGCACTTCCTCCGGTGCGTAACCTAGCATATCCAGCACAGATGGGCTGAGCAGGGTGAGCTTGCCCGTGCCATCGGTGCGGTAGTACACATCCTGGAACGACTCGAAGATGGCGCGGAATTTTTCTTCCTGCGCCGCCAGCTCTAGCTGCGAGCGTTTTTTCTCTGTGATGTCGTGGGCAATGCCCGAAATTTCCTCGAAGGAGCCATCGTCGAGGTAAATGGGGTTGAGGTAGATTTCGCGCCAGGTATCCTGCCCACGGGCGTCGCGCAGGCGTACCTCAAAGCGCTGCGGATGCCCCTGAAACGCCTTGCGGTAGTTTTCAATGAATGCGCTGCGGGCGTCCTCATCCATCAGGGCCACATCGGCTTGCCAGAGGTTGATGTTCAAGGATGGATACACGCCATTACGGCGCAGGAAATAGGCCGCATAGTTGCGGTTAAAGGAGCTCAGGCGCGAGTGCGTATCCACGGACCACATCAAGTGCGAGCCGCTTTCAAAAATGGCGTTCAGTCGGGCGTTTTGCTTCTGAATCTGGACCTCGTTGCGCTTGCGCTCAATGGCCAGGGCCACCTGGTTCGAGATGAAGTGCAGGATTTCAATGTCGGCCGCGGCGTAGGCATCGGCTTTCTGATAATCCTGTACGGCAATTACCCCAATAATTCGCTCGCCAATGCTCAGGGGGGAGCAAAGCATGACTTCCGGCATCAGGCCATATGCCGTGATGGTGCCATTGGCAATTAGCTCCTGTAGCTCGTGCTTGAGCAGGTACAAGGGCCGGCCCGTCCGGATAATGTACTCTGACACGCCCGACGAGAAGGGACGGGCCATTAAGTTTTGGTCGCCCTGCGAGTTCTGGTCTACGAAATACGCAAACTGCAGCTGCGTGCGGGCTTCATCGCAGAGGGCAATGTAAAAGTTGTTGGTCTCGATAATCTTGCTCAGCTCCCGATGAATAGCCCCGTAGAGGGAGCTTAAATCTTTGGAGCTGATAGCCAAGTTGGCAATGCTATAGTACACCTTCTGCAACCGCTCGGCCTTGATGCGGTCTGTGATGTCGTGCAGAATGGCGCGGGTGCTGACGGGCTCATTATCCTGCCAGGAGCAGCTGATGGAGCCAATCAGGTGAATGGGCTTGCCTGATTTGGTCAGGAAAACGGTTTCCAGCTTATTGACTTTTTCGCCCTTATAGAGGTTGCGCAGCTGATACAGCAGCTTGGCCTTGTAGTACGGGTGCACTACATCCGACAGGGTCAGGTGCGGCAGTTCGGTGTCCTCGTAGCCCAGCTTTTCCTTCCAGGCTTTATTTACAAACAGGAAGTGATTATCAATGCTCAGGTTCTGAATCAGGTCGTGGGCATTGTCCAGAAAGTCTTGAAGGCGGTTGCGGTTATCGGTAAGCGCCCGCACGGCCACCTGCTTGTCCGTGATATCGCGCCCCACGAACAAGATGCCGGTAATGGCGCCGTGGTTGTCTCGCTCAAACTCGGAGTGCCAGAAAAAGGTGCGGCCCTGCCCGGAAATCGTGAGCAAGGAGCGCTCAAAGAAATCCTGCAATTCTTCTTCTTCAATAGCTCTTTTGAAGGCGTAGCGGCGTGGCTCGCGCTCCTGCTCCGGAGCAAACAGGGTAAAGTAGTCGCGGCCATAGAGCGTGGGCGCTGGCCGGCCGGTTAGCTCACAGAAGTATTCGTTTACGTCCTGAATGCGAGCGTCCAAATCCAGTAACAAGTAGCCCATGCCAGCTCGGCTGAGCACATCCCGGAACTGTCCGCGCGAAAAGTCAGAGAGGTGCTCAATAGGAGCAGCGGGGCTAAGGGTGTCGGGGCGGTTGTCCGTAAGGGGCGAGGGCACCGCTAGGTCCCGGAGGGTGAGCAGCACCATCGGCTCATCGTTGATATTCAGCCGGCTGAGCGTTACCCAGGCCTGCAGGGTGGTGCTGTTGGTAGAATGACCGCTCCATCGATGCGAGAACCGCTGGCCCGTGGCGATGCACAGCTGTATTCTTTCGCGAAGCTGCAGCTCCGACACGAGCTGGGTAGAGGCTGTGGAGTCCGGGATAAAGGAAAAAGCCATCAGGCCGGTGCCCAGCAACATGGGGCGAGTAGTGCCCAGGTACTGTACGGCCTGCTGGTTGCAGTCGATGAGGATGCCGCGCGCGTCATACAGAAGCAAGCCGTCGTACGATTCCTCAAATAGCGCACGGTACACGTCAGGAGCCAGGCGGGAGCCGTGGGCGGGAAGAGATGCCGATGTACTCGGAGTTGTATTCATGAGAAGAAAAATGCGCGGAACCGGAAGCCAAGGGCCTGGCTAGTCTCCGGATGAAGTTCTTAAATTTGCGACAATTCCTGAAACTACCGTCGTTCCGTTACCGGAACCTGTTTGCTGCCTGTGTCGACACGCCTGGTCTTTGCTGTTACGACTGACCTGAACTACGACCAGCGGATGCAACGCATTTGCGGAACGCTGGCCCAGGCCGGCTACGAGGTGCTGCTAATTGGAAGAGAATGGCCGGCTTCCGTGCCGCTCACGCCTCAGCCGTACCAGCAACACCGACTAGCGTGTTATTTTACGCAAGGCAAGCTTTTTTATCTGGAATATACCCTGCGGTTGAGCGTGTTTTTGCTGGGCCAGCGGGCGGCGGCCTGGTGCGCCATCGACCTGGACACCGCTTTGCCCATGTGGCTTCGGGCGCGCCTAGGAGTCCAGCCGTTGGTTTACGACGCGCATGAACTGTTTACGGAAGTGCCGGAGGTAGTGGCGCGGCCCCGGGTACAGCGGCTGTGGCGGTGGGTAGAAAACTTTATTGTGCCGCGCGCTTCCCTGGCCTACACCGTAGGGCCGGCCCTGGCCCGCGTGCTGGAGCAGCGCCACGGCCGGCCGATTGAGGTAGTCCGGAACATCAGCCTCCTCACCGACGAGATGCTACCCCCGGCGCCGGCCGCAGCCCCGCCCGATGGCTTTATCCTGTACCAAGGAGCGCTGAATGTAGGGCGGGGGCTGGAGCAGTTGCTTCGCGCTATGCCCCTAGTGCGCGGCCGGCTGGTCATCTGCGGCGAAGGCAACCTGTCAGGAAAGCTGCGGGACTTGGCCGCTGAACTGGGGCTAGTACAAAGCGGGCAGGTTGAGTTTCGGGGGTATGTGCTGCCCGCTGAGCTGCAGCAGCTTACGCGCCAAGCCACGCTGGGCGTAATGCTGCTGGAAAACCAGGGGCTGAGCTACTATTACTCGCTGGCTAACAAGTTTTTCGACTACCTGCATGCCGGCGTGCCGCAAGTAGTCATCGACTTTCCGGAGTACCGGGCCCTGAATGACTTGCATGACGTAGCTGACCTAGTGCCCGATCTGGAGCCTGCTACCCTGGCCCGGGCGCTCAACCGCCTGCTGCCCGGCGGCGACGCGGCTCGCTACCAACAGCTGGCCGAAAACTGCCGCCGTGCCCGCCTTGAGCTAAACTGGCAACAGGAAGCAATCCGGCTGCTAGCCCTCTATAAGGACGTAACCGCCTGCCAGCACAAGGAAAGCCTCAAACGCAGCCGCTAGCAGCAGATGCTGTATTTTTGTCTTTTCTACGCCTTTCTTTTACGCTTTTCCTTGTGCCTTTGCTGATGCTCTCTGACCTGGCGGCCGCTACTTCCCCTACGCTGCTGGTAATTACCGGCCCTACGGCCGTGGGGAAAACGGACTTGTGCGTGCGGCTGGCCCAGCAACTGAATACGGAAATTGTATCGGCTGATTCGCGGCAGTTTTTCCGGGAACTAACCATTGGCACTGCCAAGCCAACTGCCGAAGAAATGCAGGGCGTGCCGCACCACTTCATCAACTCGCATAGCATTGTGGAGGAGTACAATGCCGGCCGCTTTGAGCAAGATGCGCTGGTCCTGCTGGCCGACTTGTTTCAGCGCCACCAGGTAGTGATTCTGACGGGTGGCTCCGGCCTGTACCTGCAAGCCGTAACGGATGGATTGGATGAGCTGCCGGCCGTACCACCGGAGGTGCGCCAGCAGCTGCGCGCTGAGCTGGAGGCGCAGGGCCTGGAGCCGCTCACGCAGGAGCTAGCCCGCCTCGACCCCGTAACCTACGCCCGCATCGACCGGCAAAACCCACAACGGGTGCTGCGGGCCTTAGAAATCAGCCGGGCAACTGGGCAGCCATTCAGCTCTTTCCACGGCAGCAAATCGGCGCCTAGGCCATTCAAGGTGGTGAAGGTGGCCCTGAGCCGGGAGCGGGAAGAGCTATATGCGCGTATTGATCAGCGCATGGACCAGATGCTGGCTGCGGGCCTTGAAGCCGAAGCCCGCGCTTTGTATCCGTATCGGCACCACAACGCCCTCCAAACGGTAGGGTACCAGGAGCTGTTTGGCTACTTCGAGGGGCAGTATGATTTTGACGAGGCTGTCCGGCTGCTTAAGCGCAACTCGCGCCGATACGCCAAGCGCCAGCTCACCTGGATCCGCCGCGACCCGGAGTACCAGTGGTTTCACCCAGATGAGCTAGCAGCAGGGTAGGAGCAGCGCTTACCAGGCTCGGCTAAGCTGCAGTTGTGCTCCGGGCAAAATATTGCCACGGGTATCATTCTGCACGGCCAGCCGTCCGCCTATGCGCCAGGTGCGGTCTTGGGTAAGCGCCAGATCTGCATAAAGTGAAGCCATGTAGCCTAGATGAAAGCCCTCCTCGATGGCGGTTTCATAGTAGTAAGCGCCGCTCTGGCTATTGTAGCCGGCACTGGTGAAGGTTTCCTGCTTGGAGTAGCCCGCTACTAGGCCGCCCCCAATGCCAAACTCAACAACCTTATTTACCCCGAAGGGTACCCAAAAAGCCTCTTGCTCCAGATTCAGCGCCCTATACGACTGCGGCACGGCAAGCTCTATGCCTGCATCCAAGTAGTACGGCTGATTGCCCCCGATATAGGCCAGCCGCGACCCTAGGCGCACGTGCTGGCCAAACTGCGGTGCGTACTCAACAAATCCTTTAAAAACCGGATAATCGCCGGTACCATTACGTGAGCTGCCAGCCCCCAGCCGGAACAAGGCCGGACGGTGGGCAGCAGGGGTAGGGGGTGCATCTTGTGCCTGGGCAGAAGAGAAGGTTGCCGTTAATAGAGTGCCTAGTAAAATGGCAGAAGCGTAACGAAAGAGCATAAGCAGAAAAAATATAGCGACGAAAAGGAACTATATCGTGAAATGCAAATTCCCTGCCGAGACCGTACGCCTCAACAGGGAATTTGCATTTCCTGAATACTTACCCGAAAAACTATACGCTCAGGATTTCAACCATGCGCATAAAGCTCTGGTTGATAAGCTTTTTCTTGTGAATGGTATCGGAGAAGGGGGTGTACACCAGTTTGCGGTCGATGATGCCGGCCATTACGTTGCGCATACCGTTCATGAGGCCTTCCACGGCGGCTATACCAATCTGGGAGCCTAGCATGCGGTCGGCAGCCGAGGGGGCGCCGCCGCGCTGAATATGGCCGATAATGGTCACGCGGGTGTCGAGCTCCGGAATAGCGGCTTTCACCTGCTTCGCTACGGAGTGAGCATTTCCTTCTTCGTCGCCCTCGGCAACTACCACCAGAAACGAGGTTTTGGAGCGCTGCCAGCCCGATTTCAGGTTCTCGATGACGGCTTCCGTCGACATCTGCGTTTCCGGAATCATCACGATTTCGGCCCCGCCGCCAATGGCGCACGGAATGGCGATGTAGCCGGAGTCGCGTCCCATTACTTCCACAAAAAAGCAACGGTCGTGCGAGTCGGCCGTGTCGCGAATTTTGTCGATGGCTTCGAGGGCGGTGTTCACGGCCGTATCGTACCCAATGGTATAGTCGGTGCCGTACAGGTCGTTATCGATGGTGCCGGGCGCGCCTACCGTCGGGATGCCGAACTCCTGCTCAAATAGCGTGGCTCCCGTGAAGGTGCCGTTGCCGCCGATGGCCACCAGGCCATCAATGCCGTGGTTCACGAGCTGGTCGAACGCCTGCTGGCGTCCTTCCTTGGTCAGGAACTTTTGGCTGCGGGCCGATTTGAGGATGGTGCCGCCCTTCTGGATGGTATTAGCTACGGAAGCTGAATCCAGCTTCACGAACTCGCCCTTGATCATGCCGCTATAGCCGCGCATGATACCATATACTTCAATGCCGTGGTACACGGCCGTGCGAACTACGGCCCGGATGCAGGCATTCATGCCGGGCGCATCGCCCCCACTGGTGAAAACTGCAATGCGTTTCATCATAAACTCTTCGGTACTCAAACAAAAACCCGGACATGGCCGGGCCGGGCAAAGGTGGCAAATCCCGGGGGAAAGTAAAGGCTTTGCCCGGTAAAAGATAAAATAGGCTGGCCAGACAGCTGTTTTTTTTCGGGCTGCGTATCGGGGTATTGTGTACTGCGCCGCTTCTGGTTACCTTACTAAATGCTTGTACGGCCCCCACCTCGGGGCCGTAGTGCTTCCGCTCGTACTACCTCCCACTCTACCTAATGCTCGCTGATATGTTTGGTTTTTTTGAAAATGAGCAAACCAAAAAGCTCAAAAGCCATATCATGAACCTGGTTGCCCTGGCCAAAGCCGATGGGCACATTGACGAGCGGGAAATGAGTTTCATTGTGCAGGTGGGCAAAAAAAACGGCATGCGCGCCGAAGATGTCCGCTCTATTGTGGGCAATGCCAGCTCCGTGCATCTGGTTCTGCCCGACAACGACTCCGAGCGGTTTGACCAGATTTTTGACCTAGTGGATATGATGCTGGCCGATGGCATCGTGGACGATACGGAAATGGAATTTTGTGTGGATATGGCCGAGAAGTTGGGTTTCCGCAAAGATGTGGTAGGCGTATTGGTGCGCAAAATCTCACAGGGCGTGAAAGACGGTTTCCCGAAAGAGCAAATCAAAGAAGACTCACAGGCCTTCCTGGAACACTAGGCCTTACAGCTGCTCAAACCGCCCTCAAGCCTACCCTTGGGCGCTAGGCACTACCCACTCAATAGCCCGCAGTAGGCCCGCGCAGGCTTCGTCAATCTGCTCGTTGGTGATAGTAAGCGGCGGAGCAATGCGCAGGGAATTGTCGCAGAACAGAAACCAGTCGGTGAGCAGGCGTTCGTGCCAGAGGGCGCGGTCGATAATGGGCTTCAGCACCTCAAACGAGTCGAACTCCACGGCCATCAGCAGGCCGCAGCCCCGCACCTCCCGGATGGCCGGGTGCACCAGCTGCCGCCGAATTCGGGCCGCTTTTTCGGCTACGCCCCCTAGTAAATTCTCTTCCTGAATGGTTTGCAGCGTGGCCAAAGAAGCCGCGCAGGAAACCGGATGGCCCCCAAAGGTAGTGCAGTGCCCTAGGATAGGATTCGTCTTGAACCCGGCCATTACTTCCTGCGACGAAATGAAGGCCCCGATGGGCATCCCGCCGCCCATGCCTTTTGCCGTGAGCAGAATATCGGGCTCAATGCCGAACTGCTCGAAAGCCCAGAAGGTGCCTGTCCGGCCAAAGCCGCATTGTATTTCATCCAGAATAAGCAGGGCGCCGACCTCGGTGCAGCGCTGGCGCAACGCCGGCAAATAGCCCGGCGCCGGTACGCGCACGCCCGCTTCACCCTGGACCGTTTCGATGACCACGGCGGCGGAGTGCTCGTCAATCAGGGCCAGGTCGTCGAAGTTGTTGTGGCGGAAATGGCGCACATCGGGCAGCAGCGGGCGGAACGCGTTTTTGAACCCCTCGGAACCCGTAATGCTGAGCGCCCCGTGCGTGGAGCCGTGGTAGGCATTATGGCTGGAAAGCAAACCCGTGCGGCCCGTATGGCGCTTGGCCAGCTTCAGGGCGCCTTCCACGGCCTCGGTGCCGGAATTCGTGAAGTACACGTTGTCGAGGTGGGCCGGAAGGGTTGCGTGCAGGGCCTGGGCTAGTAGCGCGGGCGGAGCCTGCACTACCTCGCCGTACACCATCAGGTGCAGGTATTTATCGAGCTGATTCTGAATAGCCTGCAGTACCCGCGGGTGACGGTGCCCCACATTGCTGACCCCGATGCCGGAAATCAAATCGAGGTAGCGCTCATTTTCCGGCCCGTACATGTACACCCCTTCGGCGCGCTCAATTTCAAGCAGCAGCGGGAAGTCGGAGGTTTGGGCCTGATGGCGCAGAAAAAGCTGGCGGGGAGTAAGCATATACAAGAAACCAATTCGGGCCCCAAAGGTACGCCACAACGGTTGCCGATGTGCTTCCCCCTGTAAGCTAGCACTACAACGCCGCCTTTCTATTAAGCTGCTTTGTGATGACTGATAGATAGTTATAACAAAAAAGCGGCTGCCGAAGCAGCCGCTTTACCTAGTTAGGTGCGTTTGAAAGCCTAATTACTTTCTCGTTCCTGAGGTTTCAAGCCACGAGGGCCGCCCCGGCGGTCGGCCACGCGTTTGATGACTTCACGGGTGAAGTCGCGCTCCGCGGCGTAGAGCTGGCCTACCTGCCGGATGCTGAGCACCTTCTGAAACTTATCGAAGTAATCCTTCTCCAGTTTTACTTCCTGTTGGCGCAGGTCAAGGGCCTGGGTCAGGTTTTCCTTGATTTGCTGATCGGTGAGGGCTTCGGGAGACGTGATGCGGAGCTGGCGCTGGCGGCGATTCAGGTCGCGGCGTTTGTCAGTGAAGTCGTTGTACACGGGCCAGAACTTTTGGGCCTGCTCCTGCGTCAGCGAAATTTTATCGGTGATGTAGGCAATTTTGGCGTTTTCCAGCTGGCTCAAACGTTCCTGGCGGCCCGTTTGGGCAACCGACACACCGGGCAAGGAAGTAAAAAGCAACAGCGCCAGAAGGCTGCGAAAAAGGTATTTCATAGGGAGAGAAAAGCGAAAATAGCGGTTAGAGAAAAACGTCCTCCGTGGGCTGTGCATCCAGCGCCTCCTGCACCTCATCCGGCGACGCCTCGAAGTACGACTCATCGGGCAATTCCTGCGCCGTGGCCGAAAGCTCGGCCAGATCCGTGAGCGTAACGCGTTGCTCGGAGGCCAGTAGGTACTGCACCATTTGTTCGCGCGGTACGTGGGCTAAGGGGTTTGGGCCTGCCGGAGGGGTAGGGGTGGTGCTCAACAGGAAGGTGGCAGCAAATCCGCCCAGTACCACCACGGAGGCCAATGCCGTGCGTAGCGGTGCCGACAGGGTTGTGAGCCAGCCCCAAACCGCTTCCTGGGCGGGTGCTTCGGGCTGCACGCGCTGCATAACGCGGGCGGGCAGTTGCTCAAAGTAGCAGTCTGGCGGGGCGGCCAGCGGCGGCTGGGGCCGGCGCCGGTGTTCATCCAGACGGAAAGGAGTATTCATATCGGTTAGAGCCGGTAAGGGCCGTCAGGTTTAATCGTTCAGCGACTGTTCGTTAACGTATTGCTCAATTTTTTTGGCGGCGTGATGATACGAGGCCTTGAGCGCGCCTACGGAGGTGCCGGATACTTCGGCCATCTGCTCGTAGGGCATTTCATCGTAGTAGCGCAGGTTAAATACTAGGCGCTGCTTGTCCGGGAGCCGCAGAATTGCTTTCTGCAGTTTCAGCTCTATTTCGTCGCCGGCTAGGCTTTCATCAGCTTCCAGCTTAGCCGTTAGCTCCGAGCCAACATCATTCAGGGGCAGGAAAAACTTGCGGCGCTTGCTCTGCAGCAGCGTCAGGCACTCATTGGTGGCAATGCGGTAAATCCAGGTGTAAAGCGAGGCATCTTGCCGGAAGTTCTCGAGGTGGTTCCAGACCTTGACGAACACGTCCTGCGTGAGGTCATCGGCATCATCGTGGTCGATAACCATCTTGCGCACATGCCAATACACCTTCTGCTGGTACTTGCGCACCAGCTGATTAAAGGCCACGTTGCGGGAGGCCGGGTCTCGGAATTTGGCAAGTATCTCCTGGTCTTCCAATCAGGGGAGCGGGTTAGGGGCGAGGGTTTGACGCGTTAGAGGGGGGAGTAGGGGCAAGGTTTAACGCGGGAAACGAATATATTGCTGCCCTATAGGGTAAAAACTAGCTATTCTGCTGTCTTACAACTATCTGGGTGTGTACTATGAAAATACGGTGTGGGCTTGTGATGCTCGGTCTGGGGTGGTTGAGCGCTGGGCAGGGGCTAGCGCAAGTAAAAGTATCAGAAGTAGAAATATGGGGCTTGCCCACCGGTACTACCACCGCTGACTTCGTGGCTAAGCTGAACCAGAACAAGCAAACCGTGTGCATGGCAACCATTAAGCCCATGGGCTTTCCGGATGCCACTGTCATCGGTCTGGATAATATCATGCTGGTTACGCTGCGCTCGCAACCTGCTAGGCCTTGTACTTCGCCAAACCCAGTTACGCCCATTACGTTGGCCCAACTGAATGCGGCCTGGCCGCTGCGCGAACTGCACACCATGGAGTTTCAGGCCGCTTTCCGGGCGTTGCCCGCCGCCGTAGCCCATGATACGGCAGCCGTAAACGGCATCCGGCGAAAATCTTCGCGGCTCCAAGAAGCTAATTTTCAGGCGGCGCTGGCGCACTTACAACGCCCGGAGGGCCTAGCATTTGCAGAAGCGCTGGCAGTATTGTGCAGCGCCGCCCCCGATAGTGTGCGCGAGAAAGCCACCGCGCAGCTTGCCGCTCGCCTCCAAACTCCCGACCAGGCCCGGCAGCTGCTGCCGTATCTGCGCGACTCGGAGGTAGGTGGGCGCCTGTTGCAGCTGGTGCGGGGCTTTTACCGCTATCAGCCCCCTAGTGCCGCCGGCTGGGCCCCGCTCATGCCCGAGATTGTAAAAGGCCTCAATAGCCCCGACCCCATTGTGGTATCGGGCCTAGCTATGTGGTTGGCCGAGCAGCACGTGCCGCGCACCTACACCCGCCAGTTGCTGACCAATGGTGCAACCACGCAGCTGGAAATCTTGCACGGCAAGCACCCCGACCTAGTCGTGTTCAAGCAGCAGCTGTATCCACTGCTCAGCCACCTGTCATCTACAGAAATCCGGGATGAGCAGGCGGCGCTGGCGTATCTGGGCAAGTTTAAGAAGCGCTAAGGGCTAGGATGCTTTCTGGGCTCAACCCTTACTTGGTGCTGAAGGCTACCCCAACCGTTACGTTGGTGTTGTCATTGGGCTTACCTTCCAGCACGCGCTTCTCAAAGGTATAGGAGTACGTGCTGGTGATGGCAAAACGGGGCGTAAAGCGCAAGGCCAGTGTAGAAAACTGCGTGACGCGGTAGTCGTCGCGGAAATTCTGGAGGTTGGGCTGGTAGAAGGTGGTAGAACTCAGGGTAAACACGCGGTAGGAATAGGCCACCTTCAGACGCGTGGAGTTGCGCGAGACGATGCGGCTAGTGCCATCCTGAAAGTACGTGGCTTCCCGAATCAGCAGGTTGCTTACGGCTACTTCCCGCCCTAGCGAATCGGAGTAGAAGGCCCAGCCCGGCCCGGCTCCCAGCTGAAACCGATTATCAATGCCGCGCAGGTTGCTCCGCTCGTAGCCCCCAATGCCGTAAAAGCGGAAGCGGCCTTTCCAGTAGTAGGGGGTAGCGTTGGCGCTCCATTCCCGCTCCTTCAGTACCCTGTCCTGCTTGCCATACGTGAAGCCGGCCGCAACCGGCGCTCCAAAGTGCAGCCCCCGCAGCAACGTAACGGCGTGCGAAGTAGCAAACAACGTGCGGTTAACGCCGCCCGCCGCATACTGCCCCGAAAGTTGGCCGGTGTACCGAATGATGGTTGTATCAGCTTGTTGGGCGTGGGCTGTACTGGCATCGGCGAGCAGAAGAACAGTGCTGCAAACCAGCAGAAGGAGATAAAAACGCATGCAGGCAGAGAGGCAAATTCCTCAAACGAAATGCAAGTATACAAGCCGAAGCGGAGGGGAGTTGAAACCGGAGTTGAAATAGAATATATACAAATGCTATTTTTAGCCCACAACCTTTCCCCTCACCTTATGAGCAATCTGATTCAGTTCGTCGCCAACCACGATGATTTATCCACTGATAAAGGCTTTCAGTTTAAGTTTTACTGCGACAAATGCCGGAACGGCCACATGTCGCGGTTTCAGCCCAACAGCATTGGTATTGCCGGGGAGCTGATGCGGGCCGCCGGCAGCCTTTTCGGGGGCAGCTTTTACGATGCGGGCACCGCTGCTTACCACGTGCAGCGCGCCATAGGCGGCAAAGCCCACGACGAAGCCTTGGAAAAAGCCGTGCAGGAAGGCAAGCAGTACTTTAAGCAATGCACCCGCTGCGGCCACTGGGTGTGCCCCGATGTATGCTGGAACCACAAAGCCGGCCTCTGCGAAGACTGTGCCCCCGACGAGCACGAGGAGCTGGCGGCGCAGCAACGGCAGGCGGCCAGCGAACAAATTCGCACCAAAACGCGCGAGCAGGACTACACCAAAGACCTGGATTTCCTTAACCGGGGCGGTATAGTGCAGTGCTCGAGTTGCAATGCCAAGCTCAGCCCTGGCCAGAAGTTCTGCCCGGAGTGCGGCACCCCAAACGCCACGGCCCAACCCAAGGAAAAATTCTGCGGCAGCTGCGGGGCAACCGTAAAAGCTGACCAACGCTTCTGCGCCGAGTGCGGGGCGAAGAACAGCTAACCCTACGCCGCGCTACTGCTCTATCATTCTGTAAGCCAGTCTATTGCTGTATACAGCTCACGTGCATTACTGTCGACCTGCAACCCGCGCAGCGTGCCGTATACGTAAAGTAAAACCTCGCCTAGTAAATCCGTAAAGAGAACTCCATGAAACTGGATATCGAATTCAGCGGGTTACCCCCAGCAGAAGCCGCTTTCTACGCGCGAGTTGGGTTGCAGCTAGATGTAATAACCCTCCCTGATATCAGTGAGTGGGTTGACGAGGTGCTGCTACGGGAGGATGAGCCGACTGATTTTTTCGTGGGCCTTTACCGTCTGGTGCATACCGCTAAGCCAGAAGTTCCTGGCTTTTTGGCTCATGCTTCCGAAGAGTCGTTTTCTGTGCGGCCCTGCTTGGGGTGGCTGCAGCAGCAACTGGCAGCGGGGGAGTGGTCGTTGGGGCAGCTTATCCGGTCGCTTTACCGCCTCCGGACCCTAGTAGAATCGGATAGGGAAGTAGGCTGGATTTATGGCCTGGCCGCAGACTACGAACGCGCCGCAGAAGGGGCACCCGAACTGATGCCGGACCTCTACCAGGAAACCCAGGCTTTTTTGGCTTGCTACCAAGACTATACATTTCAAAATCGGGCGCAGTGGCTGTATCTGGATGCTGTTCTGGAGCAGCGGTTGGCTAGCTTGCTCCAGTAGCCCAACCGGAGCCTATTAGCAAAAAGTCCCTGCCGCTAAAGGAGCAGCAGGGGCTTTTTGCTAGGGTGGGGCGAAGCCCAAACCTACTTCCGCCGGGCCATTACTTTCTCTACGGCGGCCACAATAGCCTGCTCGTTGAGGCCGTATTTCTCCATCAGCTGGTCAGGCGTGCCCGACTCGCCGAAGGAATCGTTTACGGCTACCATTTCCAGGGGCAGCGGCTCCTCGCGGGCCAGCAGCTGCGCAATGGAGTCGCCGAGGCCGCCATGCATCTGGTGCTCTTCGGCCGTTACTACGCAGCGCGTTTTGCGCGCCGATTCCAGAATCATCTGGGCATCAAGGGGCTTGATTGTGTGGATGTTGATGATTTCGGAGTTGATGCCTTTTTCGGCCAGCAGCTTGCCCGCCAGGATGGCCTTCCATACCAAGTGGCCGGTAGCGAAAATACTCACGTCGGTGCCTTCGTTCAGGAGCACGCCTTTACCTACTTCAAACGTCTGGTCAGCGGGGGTGAAATTGGGCACTACGGGGCGGCCAAACCGCAGGTACACCGGGCCTTCGTAGTCAGCAATGGCGATGGTGGCGGCTTTGGTCTGGTTGTAGTCGCAGGGGTTGATGACCGTCATGTGGGGTAGCATCTTCATCATCCCGATGTCCTCGAGAATCTGGTGCGTGGCGCCATCTTCGCCCAGCGTGAGGCCCGCATGCGACGCGCAGATCTTCACGTTTTTGCCTGAGTAGGCAATGCTCTGCCGAATCTGGTCGTACACGCGGCCTGTGCTGAAGTTGGCGAAGGTGCCCGTGAACGGAATTTTACCCCCAATGGTCAGGCCCGCAGCTAGGCCCATCATGTTGGCCTCGGCAATGCCCACCTGGAAAAAGCGCTCGGGATTATCTTTGATGAAGGCATCCATCTTGAGCGAGCCAATCAGGTCGGCGCACAGAGCTACTACGTTGGGGTTGGTTTTGCCCAGCTCTTGCAGGCCCGCGCCAAAGCCGCTGCGGGTATCTTTCGATTCGGTGTAGGGGAAGTCTTTCATGCTATTGGTAGGTTGGGAGTATGTCGTTTTTATCATTGCCATGCTTCAGCTGCGCGGATGCGCTAGATCAAGCATGGCCTTTTAGGTTCTGTTGGATACAAATCCAGCCGCTCGCGCCACGCTAGTCCCTCCGGTAGCTCAGCGGTGTTGAACTCCAGGTGAAGTACGCGGCGCGGACGGCTGCTGGTACTGCGGTGCGAAGCGTGCAGGAGCAGCGGTTTCATCAGCATCAGGCCACCTGCCGGAACGGCACAGACTACCGCCGATCCTGTGAAACCCGGAAGCTGATCGTTCGGGATAACGCCGTGCTGATGGGAACTAGGCACTACCCTTAAGGCGCCGTTGGTGGCGTCGCAATCATCAAGATGAAGGCGCAGCGTTACGGTGCGGTTTAGCACATCGGTAGGGGGTAGTACGGCCACTTCATCGCCCTTCACCGACCACGGGCCATACCCCGGCAGCTCCTTGCGGCAGTTTACGCTGATCATCACGTCCTGATGCCAGGCCACCAGCCAATTTGAGCCAGCAGGCTTGTCGAAGTAGATGGCTTTGGTCAGATGCGGAGTAGATTCGGGAAACAGCTCGTGCAATACGTTTCGCAACCTAGGCGTCAGAAGGGGCGCACGCAGTGCCGGAATTTCTGTGAGTAGGTTGCGGATGGCAAACACGTCGCGGCTCTGGCGGAAGTTGGCAGAAGTAGTTTCGGCGCTTTCGATAATGCCTAGCAGCCCGGCTATTTCTTCGGAGGAGAAAACATGGGCCAGCATGGCATACCCATTTTCAGCCAGCTCGGCTGCTAGCCCATCCAAGACGCTAAACTGAGGTGCTTCTATCATCGACCGAAAATGCTAACCGAGCTGGTTTGACCCGGCCGAATGGTGAAGTTGCGCACGTCGGTGTATTTGCTGCCGGTGGCGGTGGCGGTGCGGAACACGAGGCGATACGCACCCGGCTGCATGGGCAGGTTGATTTTGCTGCTACCCCCGTCCGGCAGGTTATACACCCACGTCTGCGACTCGTCGTTGTTGAGGCGGTAAATGCTGCCGTAGCCTTTCAGATCCGATATGATGTTCAGGATGCCGGGTGCTTCGTAGGTTACGGAAACCTCCTGGCCCTGCTTCACCGTGATGCGCCGGAGCTGGCGGGGCAGCGTCAGAAGCTCTACCTCATAGTTGCCGGCCAGCAGCTTTTGCTTGCTGCCGAAGGGTAGAGCCACTACTGTAGCGGGGTTGCCTTGCGCCCGCACCACCACCTGCACCTTGCCATAGGGATTGGGCGACAGATTAGGGCCTTGCAGCCACAGCGTGCCTTGCGGGGTTTTGTAGGTTAGCAAGTTGGCTTTGCCGGGCTTGATGGCCAGGTTCTGCTGGCGTACCGGCGGCACCGTGTTGATGATCAGGTCGTAGCTCTGCAAGGCGTCAATGTCGAGCACGTCGGGTTTGCCTTGGGCGTCGCGGTAGTGCACGTAGTTGTACTCCGGCTGCTCCGTGACGCTGTTTATAAACGTCATGTTCACATCCGACTCCACGGGGCGGCCCTGCGCATCGGTGAGGTTAATGGCCACAGTGGTTTTAGCCAGCGTTTGGGCCACTACATCATTGAGCACCGTCCGGAAGGTTTTCACGTCGGCGGCATTGTAGTATTGGCCCAGGCATTCCAGCTGCTTGCCAAATTCCCGCTCGGCCCCAATACCAATCACGAAGGGCTTCAGGAAAACCCGTTTCCGTTGCAGGGCCACGGCCGTAGCGCACGGGTCTCCCTTGCACGATTCCAAGCCATCGGTAATCAGAATCAGCACGTTGCGAGCTGTTTTGTCGGCCGGGAAATCAGCGGCCGATTGCAGCAGCGAGTACGTGATGGGCGTGTTGCCGCGCGGCTCAATGGATTTCAGCTTGGCCTTGATGGCGCCCGCGTTTTTAGGCGCGAAAGCCACTTCCAGCCTGGAGTCCTCGCAGTTGTTTTCTGATTTATCGTGCAGATGACCGTACACCCGCAGCCCCAACTCTAGGTTCGGGTAGGTGTTCAGGGAGTCGACCATGCGCGCCAGCATACTTTTGGCCACGTCCATGCGCGGCTTTCCTTCCCAGGGAGCCAACATGGAGCCCGAGGCGTCCAGCAAAAACAGAATGCGCGTGGTACGGGGTTTTTCCGGCGGTACGTTTTGGGCACGCGCAGGAGTTGCCAGCCCGAGCAGGGCTAGTAACAGCATTCCGTAGCATACCCAAAACGCGCGCGAGCTCATGCTTTGCAGGCTAAACCGACCTAGTAATCGGAGGCTTTCTCTACGATAAGCTGCTGCAGGGCTTTCTCCAGCTGCTCGTCGTTCGGTGCTACGCCGTGCCACTTGTGCGAACCCATCATGAAGTCGACACCGTAGCCCATTTGCGTATCCATCAGCACCATAATGGGCTGGCCCTGGCCGCTGAGCTGCAGGGCTTCCTCAATCGTGGGGAGCAGGGTTTCGAACTGGTTGCCATCGGTTTCGAGCACGCGCCAGTTGAAGGCTTCAAACTTGGCGCGCAGGTCGCCGAGGCCGCCGATTTTGTCGGTGGGGCCATCAATCTGCTGGCCGTTGCGGTCCACGAACGCAATCAGATTATCAACTTTGTGGTGCGGGGCGTACATGGCCGCTTCCCACACCTGGCCTTCCTGCAGCTCGCCGTCGCCCATCAGCACGAATACTTTGCGGTCGTCGCCGTTCAGCTTTTTGGCTTGCGCAGCGCCAATGGCTACGCTCAATCCTTGGCCTAGTGAGCCAGAGGCTACGCGCACGCCGGGCAGGTGCTCGTGGGTGGCGGGGTGGCCCTGCAACCGCGAGTTCAGCTTCCGGAACGTAGCCAGCTCGCTCACGGGGAAGTAGCCCGAGCGGGCTAGTACCGAGTAGAAAACCGGCGAAATGTGCCCATTCGACAGGAAAAACAGGTCCTGACCAACGCCATTCATATCGAAGGGCTGGGGCGTGTGCTTCATCACCTTGAAATACAGAGCCACCAGCAGATCGGTGCAGCCCAGGGAGCCACCGGGGTGGCCCGAGTTTACGGCGTGTACCATGCGCACAATGTCGCGGCGTACCTGGGAGGCAATCTGGTTTAGCTCGGCAACGGAGGTAGCAGCGCCCGGAGCGTGGGTTTCGGAAGAAGCGGCAAATGACGTATCCTGCGACATAAGGTCAGGTTGAATAAGGGGTTGGTGAGGCAAAGGTAGGAACTTGGGTGGGAGAGGAAAGCGAAGGTGGAACAGGCAAGGGCAAGGGCAAGGTAAGCGGGTGAAAACAGGCCGGCAGAAGTGCCAGGTAGCCCAAAACAAAAAAGCCCCGCCAACAGGGGGCGGGGCTTCTCCGGAACTACAGCAGCTGGGCGGCGTGGTTCTTGGTATCGACTTTGGTAATGACTTTCTCGAGAATGCCTTGCTCATCAATGAGGAAGGTGTAGCGCATGGTACCCATATACTTACGGCCGTACATCGATTTTTCCTGCCACACGCCGTAGGCTTCCACCAGCTTTTTATCCTCATCTACCAGCAGCGGAAACGGCAACTCGTGCTTGGTGGCAAACTTCAGGTGCGACTTTTCGGAGTCGATGCTCACGCCTAGTACCTGAATGCCGGCACTGAGCAGGCTTTGGTAATTGTCGCGGAGGTTGCAGGCCTGGGCGGTGCAGCCCGAGGTGTCGTCTTTGGGGTAGAAATACAGGGCCACTTTGCGGCCGGCGTAGTCCTGAAGACGGTGGATGGTGCCGTTTTGGTCGGGGGCTTCGAAGGCCGGAGCCAGCTCGCCAACGTGAGGTAAAGCCATTGCGCAGTTGTTTGCGCGAAGGTAGAACGGAAGTTTGGCTTGCGCTAATCCAAAGCGAGGCGTTTGTGCTAGGGTTTGCTGGTAATGGGCTGCGGCGTGAAGATGAGGTTCTCAACCGGGAAACCCAACTCGCGGGCGTGCGCCACCAGCCGGTCGCGGATGCTGCGCTCCATGTGGGGCGTGCGGCTCAGTATCCAGAGGTTTTTGCGCCCCGGCTCGCCTACCAACGCATAGCGGTAATCAGAAAGGTCCAGGTCCAGCACCCAGTAGTCGCCTTCAAAAGGCCAGAAAAACTGCACTTTAAGTTTGGCGTTGGTCTTGTCAACGGCGCGGGCGGTGCCGGTAACGGTTTCGGCGGGGCCATTAAGGCTTTCCTTATGGCAGGTGTTCACCACTTTCACCTTGCCATTGGGCTGCAGCTTGTACTGCGCCGTTACGTGCTGGCAGCCCTTCTCGAAGCGGGTAGGCAGGCGAGCTACTTCATACCAGAGGCCAGAGTATTTGTGCAGGTTTACGTGGTCTACGGTGGGCAGATGGGGCTGCAGTTTACGACGGGCATAGGAGTAGGCCGCCACCCCCGTAGTCAGGACGGCCGCTGCAGCGGCAAACAGAACGGGAGGACGGCGCTTGAGCAGGTTAGCCATACGAAGGGGAATAAAAGTGAATTGCTGGGTTTACGGGGCCAGCTACTCCTAAGATGCTGCCTACCATCAAGAAGACCGACTACTAGGCCCATGAAGCCACGCACCCGTACGTGGGTTTTAGGGGCGTACTATGACTATGGGCTGGTGCAGCCGGAAGTCAACAGTAGCAGTCGACTTGCGAGCGGCTTCGTATAGAAGGCGTTATCCTTTCTTTCCTGCATATGTTGCACCTGGAACAACTCACGCTCAATATCCCGGAAACTACCAAGCCGCGCGTTGTGATAATTGGCGGCGGCTTTGGAGCTGTTAATTTAACGAAACACCTGCCCGACTCGGAGTTTCAGGTAGTGATGCTAAGTAAGCAGCACTACCACGGCTTCTGGCCGCTGCTGTATCAGGTAGCCACGGCGGGTCTGGAGCCCGAGTCGATTGCCGAGCCCATCCGGAAACTGTTTGATGATCAAAAGGACTTTCACTTTCGCTTTGTGCGCGTCACGGGCGTAAATCCGGCCACCAAAACCGTCAGCACTCTTATTGGAGAGGTACGCTACGATTACCTGGTTATTGCCACCGGCACTAGATCAAATTACTTCGGCAACGAGCAAATTAAGCAGAACGCCTTCGGGCTCAAGCACCTAACCGATGCCGTAAACCTGCGCAGCCAGCTGCTGCAGAGCTTCGAGCAGGCCAACTTAACCCGCGATCCTGAGCTGCGCCAGAGCCTGCTCAATATTGTAATTGCCGGCGCTGGCCCAACGGGGGTAGAGCTGGCAGGCTCATTGGCCGAAATGCGTCAGCATGTGCTGCCCTGCGACTACCCGGGCCTCGATTTTAAACAGATGAACATTTACCTCGTCGATGGCTTGGACCGGGTGTTGCCGCCCATGTCGCCGGAATCGAGCCGACATACGCAGAAGTACCTGGAGGAGTTCGGCGTTATCATCAAGCTCAACAAGCTGGTGGATTCCTATGATGGGCAGACGGTGACGTTTAAAGACGGGGAGCAGATTAAAAGCCAGACGTTGGTGTGGGCCGCAGGGGTAACCGGCGCCACCATAGAGGGCCTGCCCGCCGAGACCTTGGAGCGGGGCCGCTACCTAGTAAATCAGTTCAACCAGTTGGCAGGCTTCGAGGACATTTTCGCCATCGGGGATGTGGCCTTAATGAAGACGGAGAAGTGGCCAAAAGGGCATCCGCAGGTGGCTCAGCCCGCCATTCAGCAGGGCCAGTTACTGGCGAAAAACCTGGTGCGCCAACGCCGCCAGCAGGCGTGGCAACCGTTTGAGTACTTCGATAAGGGCTCTTTAGCCATTGTGGGCCGCGCCCGCGCCGTGGCCGATTTGCCCGGAAACAAGAGCCTAAGTGGCTTTATTGCCTGGCTGGCGTGGCTGTTTGTACACATTTACTACCTAGTAGGCTTCCGCAACAAACTCATTGTGATGACGAACTGGCTGTATCGGTTCTTTACGTATCAGCGCGGCACCCGCATCATCATCCAGCCCTACATTCATCCCAGCGACAAAGTTGGGGCGGAGTATGCGCGGCATCATGCTGCTGATTAAAGCTACTAGCTAGCTACAACTGCCAAAGCCACGGGGCGATACTTAGGTTGAGTATCGCCCCGTGGCTTTGGTTTGAGTGTGAAGATAGCAGCCTTACAGCGTTACGTGAATCACCTTCTCGTTGCCGGCTTGGTCAGTGAGGCGCAGCGTGGCCGGCCCGCGCAGGGCGGGGCCGAGCTTGTCATCGCGCTCCGTAAAGAGGGTCGAGTTTTTGTGCTCGAAGCGCAGCATCCGAAACTGCCCATTCACCTCCAGCTTATAGCTGGCCAGGCCTGAAAGGTCGTCGCCTACCTTAAATACCACGCCTCCGAGGCCCCGGCTGATGAGGCGAGCCGATGGCGGAACGGTATCAGTAAGAATGCGAAACTGGCCAAAGGTTTTGATGGGCGCCGTGATGGTATTGCCCTGCCATTTGCCGCCTACGTACGCTCGCCCACCCTTGGCCGTAACGCTGTAAATAGCTGAACGGGCTTGGTCCAGCACTGGGGTTTCGGGCTTAAGCGTGAGCGCCAAGGTATGGTACAGCGGCGTACGGGGTTGGTGCACCGTCCAGAGGCCCGCCTTATAGCTGGTCTGGATGTAGAGGGTGTCGTACAATGTTTGGGGGCCAAAACCCAGGTTTAGGTTCGTCGTTGAGAAGCCAAACTCCTGCCCCGAAGGAATCAGGGCCTGCCGCTCAAAGCGCTTGGTAATGTTGCCAAACTGCAGGGAGTCGGGCCGGCCGGCGCGCAAATCGTAGAGGTACACGTTCTGGCTTTGCTCCGTGTAGCTGGGCTTGAGCGTAAGGCGGCGGCTTCCCTTAAACAAGGTTAGGTTTCCACTTACAGCAGCGGTGTCGGGGTCGGCGGCGGTGGCTACCAGCAGGTTGCGGCTGATATCGTAGCGTAGGGCCGGGGTTTTTACGGCGGCCGAGCGGGTTTTGTGGTACGTTGGCTCCTGCCCACGCAGCACAAAGCGCAGCGGCGTGGTGTTGCCATACGAGTCGCTCATCTTAACCTCCACGCTATAGGTTTTGCCGGCTTCCACGCGCAGCTTGCCTTTCTCGGGGCCGGCGGTATAAATGCTCAGGTCGTTGCCATCATCTACGAACAGCTTTTCCAGCTGTCGGCCCTGGGTTGCCCGCCACTCGTAATCCATGTGCTGGTTTACTTGCCGCGAGCCATCCGGAAACGGAATGTTATCCACCACATGGCTGTAGAGCGGCTGTCCGTTTACTAGCACCTCCACCTTCTGAAACCCGTTTTTATTCCAGGCCTGATCAAACCGGTCGAAGCCCTGGACTAACAGCCCCACGGTGCCATAGGCCGGAATGGTATCGGCCCACACGTAGCCACCCCCACCCTGCAGCGGGGGCGCCTTTGGTACAAATACTGCCTTCCCAAAGCGGCCCTGCACCCGGCTCTCAATGCCCAGCGCCTCCACAGCAAATGCCTGCAGACTAGGTGCCACATGGTCCTGAATCTCGGTAAAGCCGCCCCACTGCAAGGGGTTTAGCTGGTTATCGTCGGCGGTGCGCACTTCCCAGTGCAAGTGTGGCCCCGCGGAGCCGCCCGTATTACCCGAAAGCGCCACCACCTCGCCTCGCTTCACGGGGAACTGCTCGGGCTTGAAGAACAGCTCCAGCTCATAGGTCTGCTTTTCGTACTGGCGTCGGCGCATTTCCTCGGCCACCGGCCCCCGGAAATGGTTGAGGTGCCCATACACCGTAACCAGGCCATTGGGGTGCGTGATGTAGAGCACGTTGCCGTAGCCGTAGCTGCTCTGCTTCATCCGGGAGATGTAGCCATCGGCGGCGGCATATACGGGCAAATCTACGGTGCCATCGGTCTTGATGTCGAGGCCGCCGTGGAAGTGATTGGGGCGTAGCTCACCCATGCTGGCGGCCAGAAAATTCTGCTTGCCCGGCTTAATCGGGAAAAGAAAGTAGCCTGGCGTTACGGCTGGGCGCGGGCCGGGGCCCGGAGGCTGGGCGGCTTTGGGTTTCTCCGTTGAGTCGGGCTGGTGGCTGCCGCAGGCGGCGGGCTGCAACCCCATCAGCAACAGAATAGGCAACGCCACACTTAGCAGGAGGCGCGGCCGGTTATTCAATATGGCAGGCATTCAACAAGTAATCAGCAGGAAAAAGAAGGCGGCCGCAGGGCCTCTTTAGCAGAGGCTAGCCATTATCGTGCCTCCCAGGCCAGCAGCCAGGGAAGACGGTGCCCTCTCAGGAAAAAAGACTAGGGGTTACTTTACGGCCAAGTCCAGTAGTTTCTCGTCGGCCAGGTAGCCCGTCAGTTGGTCGCCGATTTTCACCGGACCTACGCCGCTGGGCGTACCCGTGAAAATCAGGTCGCCCATTTTGAGGGTAATAAACTGGGATATGTAGCTGATGATCTTGTTGAAATCATGCAGCATCAGGCCCGAGTTGCCTTGCTGGCGTACCTCGCCGTTTACCTCCAGCCGGAAGTCAATATTCTTCAGATCAGGGAAGGCAGCTACCGGCTTAAACTCCTGCGAGATTGGCGCCGAGCCATCAAAGCCTTTCGCCAGCTCCCAGGGTAAGCCCTTGCTTTTCAGCTTGCTCTGCAGGTCGCGGGCCGTGAAGTCGATGCCCAGTCCGATGGCATCGAAGTACGTGGGGGCAAATTTCTCGTCGATGTTCTTGCCGTTTTTGCAGATGCGTAGTACCAGCTCTATTTCGTGGTGAATGTCTTGGGAGAAATCGGGCATGAAAAACGGCTGGTTGCGCTGGAGCAGGGCCGTATCGGGCTTGGCAAAAATGACGGGAGCGTCCGGCGTTTCGTTCTGGAGTTCAGCTATATGTTCAGCGTAGTTGCGGCCGATGCAGAGTATTTTCATGGCAGGTAAGCGGGTGCGGGCGTTGGGTGGGTTCAGGCAACAAAAGACCCTAGTACTGGTAAAGCGAGCTTTTGCCGCTGCGGGTGCCTAGGGGCCTGTACCCTTAAAAGCCAAAAATAGCGTTTAATTCGCGGCCCCGAAACCCTTGTTTGGTCAGCTCCACGCTATGCGCCGGGCGGCGGCAAACATTTTGCCTGCTGCCTCACGTATAGCAACTCACCAACCCGGGCCCACTCCAGGGCATGTCCTACGCCGCAGCCCGGATAGGTCTCTCCTCCTTTTTACTTACGTGCATATGAAATTCCAAAATCTTGCGTTGGCCGGCTGTCTGTTTCTGTCGGCGGCCTGCTCCACCGTACCCATTACGGGCCGGCGGCAGCTCAGCCTTGTTTCGGATACAGAAATGAACACCATGGCCGCCACGGAATACCAGAAGGTGCTGTCATCCAGCCAGGTAGTGAGCAGCGGTACTCAAGCTCAAATGGTGAAGCGGGTGGGTCAACGCATTCAGCAGGCCGTAGAAAGCTACTTCCGCCAACAGGGCCAGCAGGCACAGCTGGAAGGTTACCAGTGGGAGTTTAACCTCATCA
This sequence comes from Hymenobacter seoulensis, assembly GCF_054780535.1. Taxonomy (NCBI): domain Bacteria; kingdom Pseudomonadati; phylum Bacteroidota; class Cytophagia; order Cytophagales; family Hymenobacteraceae; genus Hymenobacter; species Hymenobacter seoulensis. The sequence continues at coordinate 100,556 of NZ_BAAGWD010000003.1, read as the reverse complement.
ATGATAAGCAGGAAAACGCGTGGTGTATGCCCGGCGGCAAAGTAGCCGTGTACACCGGTATTCTGCCCATCACGCAAGATGAAACCGGCCTAGCCGTGGTAATGGGCCACGAAATTGCCCACGCCGTAGCGCGTCACAGCTCCGAGCGCATGAGCCAGCAGATGGCCACGCAGGGCCTGGGCGGTGTGGTATCGACGGCGGTAGGCCAGAACCCAACGGCTATCCAGAATGTGTTTTTGCAGGCCGTAGGAGTAGGCTCCTCGTTAGGAATGCTGAAATATGGCCGCAACCAAGAGTCGGAGGCCGACCGCCTAGGCCTTATATTTATGGCCATGGCAGGCTACAACCCCGATGATGCCGTAGCGTTCTGGCAGCGCATGGCGGCCCGCGAAAACGCTGCCTCGCCTCCGGAATTCCTGTCAACTCACCCCTCCAACGACACGCGCATTGCTGACATTCAGAAGCAATTGCCCGAGGCCCGTACGTATTATAAAGGCCGCTAAACGTGGTCTGCTGAAATTGCTACTAATGAATCGTTTCCTGCGTTATATATCTTCTCCACTGCTAGGGGTGGCATTGCTGCTAACCGGCCTGAGCGCCTGCGAAACCACTAAGCGCGGCTTTCCGGAGGTTAGCTCGCCTTCCACCGACCAAGACGTGGTAAACCGGCGCAAGCTGGAAGCTACCAGCAAACAGGTGGCTGCCGTCTCGGAAGGGAAAATCCAGTTTATTGTACCCCGCGAGCAGTTGTCGGCCGCCTTTACCCGCGAGTTCGGCGACGGCACCGCCATCGATAAAACGGTGATTCGGAAAGTGCAGGAAACGCCCAAAGACAAAGCCATTTACTATCTGGTGGGCATGGGGCTGCGCAACGGCATGTACCGGGCCATGGCCTTGCCCTTGCAAACTTCCTCTGACAATAGCCTGTACCTGACCTCCAACGCGGCCCGCTACATTATAACGGGCGTGGGGTGCACGTTCTGCTTTTTCAACTTCGAGAAAAACGAAATTGTGGGCACTACCTGCGAGGAAAACACCGGCGGCAGCAGCTGCGACCTGCGCGTAGAAGAAACCAACAGCTTTTTCCCCCGTCGGTAGCCATGCTCAGTCGCAAATGGATTATGCGCCTTTCGCTTACGGCCCTTGCCCTACTGGTAACTACTGACCGGCGCCGCCCTAAACCCGAGCCACCAAAGCCACAGAATACATAAGCAAAAAGGCCCGTCAGAAATGGCGGGCCTTTTTGTGGGTACAAACGAAAAACCAGGCTTACGCCAGCCCTTCCTGTACCAGCTCCACGAAGCGCGCAATGCGGTTTACCAGCAGGTCGGGGTTGACCTTCTCGAGCGGGTGTGGGGTGTTCATGAGGATTTCGAAGGTAGCGCGCGGCATATGGTCGACGTAATACTGGGAGGCATCTACGCCAGCCGTTTTGTCAAGCTCACCTACCAGCACCTGCACGGGTACTTCCAGCCGTGCTAGGTTCGTAGTTGTGAGCAGGGGGGCTTCACCGAGGTTGCGCATCAGGGAAGAGGTAGCGGCTAGCAGTTCTGGTAGCGGGGTAGGCGCATGGAGCTTTTCAAGTTGCTCAGCAAACAGCGGGACCTTTTCGCGCATTTTCTCCGCGTCCAGAAAGCGTGTTTCGGCTACAGCCGTGGCCGGCGACCAGTCGAACTTAGTGCCTAGGGTAGTGATGCTGCTGAACAGTTCGGGTGCCTCAGTGGCCGCCGCCAGCGCCGCGTAGCCACCCATGCTGTACCCAAACACGTGCACCGGTGGCAAGGTGTTGTCCCGAATAAACGCCATGACCTCGCGGGCCATGTGTTTCATGGTAAACTCATTGGCCACCAGTGGCTTGCCTCCGTGTCCTGCAAAGGAAAACGAAAGCACATTATAGAAGGGGGGCAGCTCCCGCGCCAATGACTTCAGCTGAGCTTCAGAGGCCAGGGCCCCGTGCAGAAGCAGAATAGTATGTTTCATGTAGTAGGGAGCCGGGGTACTAGCCTCTGCCACAGGCCAAACCGCTCAAAAGGCGGTTTAACCCATAGCGGCACCTAGTGCCCGTGGCCCCGTGCGGGCGGTTACTTGGTCACTTCGGTGGCTAGCTCCGTCAGGTTCAGCCCGTCAAAAGTGCCCGACGACATCATTAACAGGTTGGCATCCTGCCAGTTTTGAGCGTGCAGAAAATCAGCTAGCTGCCGGCTATCAGTAAACACCTGCAGATCGGGGCGCTGGAAGGCTTGCTGCACCGCTGCCGGCGGCAGCGCAGGGAGGCGCTTGTGTTCCAGCACATGCGGGTTAAAGTACACCACGGCCACATCGGGCGTATCAAAGGTGTGGGCGTACTGGGGCAGGAACTCCGGGTTGAGGGAGCTGAACGTGTGCAACTCCAGGCAGGCCACCAGCTTGCGCTTCGGGAACTGCTTTTTGAAGGCCGAGGCCGTGGCTTTGAGCTTGCTGGGGGCGTGCGCAAAATCCTTGTACACTACGGAGTTGTCTCCTTCCTTTACCAACTCCAGGCGGCGGGCTGCTCCTTTAAACGAGCCTAGGGCTTCGTAGAAATCCTTGCCCTTGATGCCGAGCTGCTTACATACTTCCTTGGCTGCCGAAATATTGCGCAGGTTATGCTCGCCGAACACCTTCACGGGTACTTCCTCGTCGCGCTTGGTGAGCAAGAACGTCTTGCCGTCGCGGATAACGTGCTCATGCGGGCCGTAGCCGATATAGGTTACATCGGGGTTGCTAGGCACCGTTACCAGCTGAACCTGTTCGTCGTCCTGGTCATAGATGAGCGTACCCGCTTTGGGCGTCATCTCCGCAAAAATCTTGAACTGCTCGCGGTAGATTTCCTCCGTTGGGAACACGTTGATGTGGTCCCAGCTGATGCCGGAAATAACGCCGATGTGGTGCTGGTACAAATGAAACTTGGGCCGCCGGTCAATCGGCGACGACAGGTATTCATCCCCCTCAATAATGATAATGGGAGCATCTTCCGTGAGCTGCACCATCAAATCGAAGCCTTCCAGCTGGGCGCCCACGGCATAATCAAATTTGCGCTTATGGTAGCGCAAAACGTGCAGTATGAGGGAGGTAATGCTGGTTTTACCGTGTGAGCCGCCTATAACGATGCGCTGCTTATTCTTTGAGGCCTCGTAGATATACTCCGGAAACGAGTACACCCGCAGCCCTAGCTCCTGGGCTTTTAGCAGCTCTGGGTTGTCTTGGCGGGCATGCATGCCTACAATTACGGCATCGAGGTCGGCGGTGATTTTCTCTGGAAACCAGCCTTCTTGGGCCGGCAGCAGCCCAGCAGCCGTAAGTCGGCTTTTGGCCGGCTCAAAAATCTCATCATCGGAGCCCGTAACGTGGGCGCCGCTTTTGTGCAAGGCCAGGGCCAGATTGTGCATAATACTGCCCCCGACGGCAATCAGGTGCAAACGTTGGAGCGAAGAAGGAGTAGCGGCCATTCAGGAAATAGATAAGCAGGCGGCAAAGGTAAGCTGATTGGGTGAGAGGTGCAGAGGCGCGGGGCTAGGGGGCATAAAAAGCCCAACTAGCCCATAAAGAATACTTAGAAAGATTGGTCGGCTACACCTCGGTCAATCTGAAAAGAAACCTTTCCCCGCCATTCCAGATTGTAAGCCTCAGCCGTTAGCTTTGTACCCCTTTGCGAAAAATTGGGCGGCATGCCGAAGGAAATTTCTCGATGCATCTGTACAAACCGCCCAAGCTGCTTACCTTGTAGTGCTTACTTAAGTGATGAACGACCGGATGGATGACCGCCTAAAACTATCGGCCTCGCGGGCCAAAGCTGCCTGGAACAGCCGCCCCTCGGCCGTTCCAATGGGCGGTCCGGCGGGCAAGTTGCCCCCCCAGGCCCTGGAGCTGGAGGCCGCTGTGCTAGGTGCCCTCATGCTCGAAAAGGATGCCCTCACCACCGTTATTGATATTCTGAAGCCCCAGAGCTTCTACAAAGACGGCCATCAGCGCATTTTCAAGGCCATTCTGAACCTGTTCGACAAGTCGGAGCCGATTGATATTCTGACGGTTACGCACGAGCTGCGCGAAATGGGCGAGCTGGAGTCGGCGGGGGGCGCGCACTACGTGGCCAATCTCACCTTCAAGGTAAACTCGGCGGCCAACATCGAGTACCACGCCCGCATTATCACCGAAAACGCCATCAAGCGGGAGCTGATTAACATTGCCAGCACCATTCAGCGCGACGCGTTTGAGGACACAACCGACGTGTTTAACCTGCTGGATAGCACTGAACAATCGTTGTTTGAGGTGTCGGAGTCGAACATTCGCAAGAACTTCGACGATATGCGCAGCCTGATGGGTAAGGCCATTAAGGAACTGGAAGAAAAGAAAGATCAGAAGGATGGCCTCACGGGCGTGCCTAGTGGCTTCTCGGCCCTCGACCGCGTAACCAGCGGCTGGCAACCCTCTGACTTGGTGATTATTGCGGCCCGCCCCGGTATGGGTAAAACCGCTTTTGTAGTCTCGGCCATGCGTAACGCGGCCGTGGAGTTTAAAAAGCCGGTGGCCATTTTCTCGCTGGAAATGTCGTCGCTGCAGTTGGTAAATCGTCTGATTTCGGCGGAAGCGGAGCTCGACTCTGAAAAGATTAAGAAGGGCAACCTGGCCGACTACGAGTGGGCTCAGCTCAACCACAAGATTTCAGCCCTGTCGTCGGCGCCCATTTATATCGACGATACGCCCGGCCTTAGCATCCGGGAGTTGCGCACCAAATGTCGCCGCCTTAAGGCCCACCACGACATCCAGATGATCATCATCGACTACCTGCAGCTGATGACGGGTAACACGGATGGCAAGGGTGGGGGCAACCGCGAACAGGAAATTGCCTCTATTTCGCGGGCTCTGAAGGGTATTGCCAAGGAACTGAACGTGCCGGTGCTAGCCCTGTCGCAGCTCTCACGCTCCGTAGAAACTCGCGGCGGCGACAAAAAGCCGCAGCTCAGTGACCTTCGGGAATCGGGCTCGATTGAGCAGGACGCTGACATGGTAATTTTCTTGTATCGACCTGAATACTACAAGATTACCGAAGATGAAATGGGTAACCCAACCCAGGGTACCGGCGAAGTTATCATTGCCAAGCACCGAAACGGCTCTTTGGAGACGGTGCAGCTTAAGTTTATCGGCCGCTTTACCAAGTTTGCTGACCTAGACGGAGCGGGCGGTTTCGGTGATGCTGGCTTCAACCCCGGCGCCTTCCCAAGCAGCACCTTCGATGACGACGCTTCAGGTTTTGCACCGAATACCATTCGCTTGGGCTCCCGCATTAACAACGACGGCCCGCCGCCCGCGCAGCCCTTCCCCCGCAGCAACTTCGATGATGGCCCGCCGCCCTTTTAACCGGCTCAGGCTCAACCATACAAGCAAAAAGCGCCTCCGGATTACTCCGGAGGCGCTTTTCGTTTTTCACTAGGCCGTTGGCTTGCAATAAGCCGGCTTAGCGGTTACTCTATACTTCGCTGCCAAAGTCGTTGTCGTAGCTGCGGCCACCATCAGAGGAACTGCTGCCCCGGTAGCCAGTGCTGCGGTTCGCCATAGATGATTGGTTGGTTGAGCCAGACCCGGAGCCGTAGCCGGAAGACGAGCTAGTGCCCGACGACTTGCCGGAATTGCCCGACTGGTAGCTGCCCCCTGCTCGCGACTGGTTTTCACGATCGAAGCCGCTAGTTGATGAGCTGCCGGAACCCATATCGGAGCGGCGGCTGGAGTCAGACTGAGAGTTGTAAGAGCCGTAGGGCTTGTTGCCGGCACTGTATTTCTGTTCAGAATGGCCATAATCAGAACTGCTGCCCCTCGGGGTACCGGAGCCGCCAGCGTATCTGTCAGAGTATTTGTCTGATTTAGAGGATTTACCTGAGCGCAAGGCCAAGTATCCGATGCCCGCCAAGGCTACGGCCCCTGCTACTTTTTGCGTGGTGCTCCACTTATTGATTTGCTCCCAGGAGTTAGGCAGGAAATCACGAACGCCCTGTGGCAACTGATCCATTACCTTTTGCAGGCCTGCTTGCTCCATCCAGTTCTTGCTTCCGCCCGATGATTCGCGGCTCGAAGAAGGGTTGTTGGAGGAAGTATGGCTAGCAGAAGAAGAGGAATCGGTGTTGGATTTATTCTGATTTCCGGCAGAAGATGCCTGAGGATTCTGGTTTTGGCCGGCGGCTGATGACGAGCTACCGGTAGCATTGCTTGAGGTGGGATTGGCAGATTGGTTGGGTTCCATGATAGTTGTGTTAAAGGTACATACTAGAAGCAGCCAACCTGGCTGTTGCCTATCTATGCGCAAAACACCCCTATCAGGTTGCGGAAAAAGCTACTTTTTTCATTGAATGCCTCTATTTTGTAGGCTGATACTCAGCACTCAAGGCCTATTGTTGAGGCTCACTAGGGGTGGTTTCTGCCCAAGGCCTAGCCAAACATCCCAACAGCATCTTTACTGGGTAGCGCCGTTTTGCCCATCAGAAAAACATCCACCTGCCGGGCCGCTTCCCTACCCTCCGAAATGGCCCAAACCACCAACGACTGCCCCCGCCGCATGTCGCCGGCCACAAACACGTTGGGCTTGTTAGTGAGGAAGTTGTCATCGGTGGCGGTGCGCACATTGCCGCGCTCGTCCAGCGCTACCCCTAGTTGCTCCAGCAACCCCTCGTAGCGAGGTGAGATGAAGCCCAAGGCTAGCAGGGCCATGTGGCAAGGTATTTCGCGCTCCGAGCCCGGTACCTCCGTGAAACCCAGGCGGCGGCCCAGTACGTCCGTTTCCCACGTTACATCCGTAACCAGTAGGGCGCGCAAGTGGCCGTGCTCATCTCCTAGGAAGGCTTTGGTGTTAATGCCCCAGTAACGCTGACAGCCTTCTTCGTGCGAGGTGCTGGTGCGGAAAATGGTAGCGGGGTAGTGGGGCCACGGGGTGTGCGCCGGGCGCTCAGCAGAAGGCTGCTGCATAAGGGCAAACTGCGTGACCGTGCGCGCCTGCTGGCGGTTGGCCGTGCCTACGCAGTCGGAGCCCGTATCGCCGCCACCGATGACTATCACCTCCTGGCCTGTGGCTATAATCTGGGGCTGCTCAATAGGAAGTTGACTTACGCGGCGGTTGTGCTGGGTGAGGTAGTCCATGGCAAAGTGAATACCCGCTAGCTCCCGGCCCGGAATGGCCAAGTCGCGGGGCACGAGGGCGCCGCCGGCCAGTACCACGGCATCAAAGTCGCGTGTGAGCTCCTCGGCCGGAATGTCCTTGCCAATTTCACAGTTGCAACGAAACACTACCCCATCGTCTGCCAGCAACTGCAAGCGCCGGTCAATCACCCATTTATCCAGCTTAAAATCCGGAATACCGTAGCGCAGCAGCCCGCCGGGCCGGTCGTCGCGCTCAAATACCGTGACGCTGTGGCCGGCCCGCACTAGCTGGGCGGCAGCGGCCAATCCCGCTGGCCCGGAGCCTACTACGGCTACGGTTTTGCCCGATTTTAGCACGGGTGCTGTGGGCTGCACGTAGCCCTTCGTAAAGGCTATTTCGATGATGTGCTTCTCGATTTCCTCAATGGCTACGGGCGCGCTGTGAATACCAAGCACGCACGCCGATTCGCAGGGAGCCGGACAGATACGGCCCGTAAACTCCGGGAAGTTGTTGGTGGAACTCAGAATTTGGTAAGCCTGCTCCCAATCCTCGCGGTACACGGCATCATTAAATTCCGGAATGATATTGCCCAGCGGACATCCCGAGTGGCAAAACGGAATGCCGCACTCCATACACCGCCCCGACTGCTGGCGCAGCTGCTCCTGGGAGTATACCCCCACAAACTCATTGTTGTGCCCCACCCGCTCCTGCGGCTGTGCCTTCGCCGGTAGCTCCCGCTGAAATTCCTTGAAACCTATGCTATTACCCATGATGGATAGAGTTTTCTGTGGTTGACTTTACGAGCTAGTGCTAGGCTCCTCTCCTCAGATGAGGAGGGCTGGGTGAGGTTGAAAAACTAGGATTAGAAGGCTAGAACTAGTTGATGTTCAACGGTTGGTTAACCACCCCCAGCCCCTCCTCATCTGAGGAGGGGAGCCCAGCTCCTAGCTCAAAAAAGCTATTGAACCGTTTCGTAACGGGCCTTTTGCAGCACCTTTTTGTATTCCGAAGGGAATACTTTCACGAAGCGGCCAGCCTCTTCGGGCCAGTTGCTGAGAAGATAGGCGGCGAGCTGGCTGCCGGTTAGCTCGGCGTGCTGGCCTAGCAATTCCTGGATTTGCAGCTCGTCGTCGGTATCGAGTGGGTCCAGTTCTACCATTTCGGGGTTGCAGTTGGCGGGGAAGGTGCCGTCGGCATCGTACACCCAGGCAATGCCCCCGCTCATGCCAGCCGCGAAGTTGCGGCCGGTGCGGCCCAGGATGAGGGCGCGGCCACCCGTCATGTACTCGCAGCCATGGTCGCCTACGCCTTCCACCACGGCTGTGGCACCGGAGTTGCGCACCGCAAACCGCTCGCCGGCTTGCCCGCGCACAAACAGCTCGCCGGAGGTAGCGCCGTACAAAGCCACGTTGCCAATAATAATATTTTGCTCGGGCACGAAGTTACCATCGGGGGCAGGGTAGATGATGAGCCGGGCCCCACTCAACCCCTTGCCCACGTAGTCGTTGGCTTCCCCTTCCAGCCGGAAGGATAGCCCCCGCACGCTGAATGCCCCAAAGCTCTGGCCCGCCGCCCCCCGGAAGGTATAATTAATGGTATGTTCCGGCAGGCCGGCAGCGTGGTAGCGCTTGGTTATCTCATTCGAGAGCAACGTGCCAATGGTGCGGTTGGTATTGTGCACCGTAAACTCCGCCGTAACAGGCTGCTGATATTCCAGGGCAGCTTGGGCATGCGCAAGCAGCTGCCAATCTAGAATGTTGTCGAGGCCATGGTCCTGGGCTTCGCTGTGGTGCAGCGTGCTGCCAGCGGCGGGGGATGTGAGGTACAGCAGGTCGCGCAGGTCGAGATGGCGCGCTTTCCAGTGCTGAATATCGGGGCGCGCTTTCAGGAACTGAGCCCGGCCTACCATTTCATTAATGGTCCGGAAGCCCAAGGAGGCCATTATTTCGCGCAGCTCCTCGGCCAGGAAGCGGAATAGGTTCACGATGTGCTCGGGCCGGCCGCTGAACAGGCGGCGCAGCTCCGGGTCCTGGGTGGCCACGCCGACGGGGCAGGTGTTGAGGTGGCACTTGCGCATCATCACGCAGCCGCCCGCTACTAACGCCGCCGTGGCTACGCCCCACTCTTCAGCCCCTAGCAGGGTAGCAATGGCCAAGTCGCGGCCGGTTTTGAGCTGGCCGTCGGCTTGCAGCACCACGCGGCTGCGAAGCTGGTTGCGCACTAAGGTTTGGTGGGCCTCGGCTAGCCCTAGCTCCCAAGGAAGGCCGGCGTGGCGAATGGAGCTCATGGGTGAAGCCCCGGTGCCACCGTCATAGCCGGCAATCAAAATCACGTCGGCGTGGGCTTTGGCTACCCCGGCGGCAATGGTGCCCACGCCCGCCTTGCTCACCAACTTCACGTTGATGCGGGCAGCGCGGTTGGCGTTTTTCAGGTCGAAGATGAGCTGGGCTAGGTCCTCAATGGAGTAAATGTCGTGGTGGGGTGGGGGCGAGATGAGGCCCACGCCGGGGGTAGCGTGGCGCACCTTGGCAATCCACTCGTCAACCTTATGGCCAGGCAGCTGGCCACCTTCGCCAGGCTTGGCGCCCTGGGCCATCTTGATTTGCAGTTCGTCGGCGTTGGTGAGGTAGTGGGCCGTAACGCCAAAGCGGGCCGAGGCCACCTGCTTAATGGCTGAGCGCATGGAGTCGCCGTTGGCCATTTGCTCGTAGCGCAGCGGGTCCTCGCCGCCCTCGCCGGTGTTGCTCTTGCCTCCAATGCGGTTCATGGCAATGGCTAGGGTGCTGTGCGCCTCATGCGAAATAGACCCAAACGACATAGCCCCAGTAGCAAAGCGCCGCATGATGTTCTCGGCGGGCTCTACTTCTTCCAGCGGCACAGCCGGGCGATGGTACGCAAAGTCCAGCAGGCCGCGTAGCGTGAAGGCGCTTTTGCCGGGCGTATTCACCAGCTTGGCGTAGCGCTGATAAGTTTCGTAGTTGCCGGTGCGGGTCGCATGCTGGAGCAAGTGCACCGTTTCGGGGTTGAACTGGTGGGCCTCGCCGCGGCGGCGCCATTGGTACACGCCCCCTTCGGGCAGGATGTTCTGCTCCTCAAGTGTGCTGCTCCGAAATCCCTGGAAGTGCTTGAACAGGGTTTCGCGGGCTATTTCATCCAGGCCTAGCCCCCCAATGCGCGTTACGGCGCCGGTGAAATAGGCGTCTACTACTTCCCGGTTAATGCCCAATATCTCGAACACCTGCGCCCCGTGGTAGGACTGCAGCGTGCTGATGCCCATTTTGGAGAAAATCTTGAGCAGCCCATCACATATGGCCTTGATGTAGTTGGCCTCCAGCTTCTCTATCGGCTGGGCATGTGCCAGCTTACCGCTAGCGTGCATGGTCCGGATGGTAGATAGGGCCAGGTAGGGGTTGATGGCTGTGGCGCCAAAGGCGAGCAGGCAGGCAAAATGGTGCACTTCCCACACGTCGCCGGCCTCTACCACTAGCCCCACCGAGCCTCGGTACCCCTTTCGAATTAGGTGGTGATGCACCGCCGAAACAGCCAGCAACGAGGGAATGGCCGCGTGCTCGGAGTCGAGGTAGCGGTCCGAAAGAATCAATACTTCAAAGCCATCATCCACGGCGTCTTCGGCGTAGCGGCACAGGCGCTCCAGGCCCGCTTTAAGGGCGCCCGGTTTGCCATCGGCCCGGAAGTAGGTATTAATGGTTTTGGCATTGAACAGTCCCGTATCAATACTGCGGAGCTTTTCCAACTCGTGGTTGGTCAGGATGGGATGGTGCAGAGCCACGCAATGGCAGTGCATTTTGTCCTCATCCAGAATGTTGCCGTTGTTGCCGATAAACGTAGCCAGACTCATCACCAGCCGCTCCCGAATGGGGTCGATGGGTGGGTTAGTAACCTGGGCGAAGAACTGTTTGAAGTAGCTGCTCAGGTGCTGAGGCTGGTCTGAAAGCACGGCCAGCGGCGTATCTACGCCCATGGAGCCAATGGGCTCCTTGCCATCTAAGGCCATGGGTGTGAGGATGGTGTCGATGTCTTCGCGGGTGTAGCCGAACACTTGGTGATATTTGAACACCGATTCGGCGGCCAGGTCCGTGAACACCAGGCGGGGCTCGGGCAACTCTTCTAGCCGAATTTGGTACTCGCTGAGCCACTGCCCATAGGGCTGCCGGGTGGCGGCCTGGGTCTTGAGTTCCTCGTCGGCAATGATGTTGCCGGCTACGGTGTCAATGAGCAGCATTTTGCCGGGCTGCAAGCGGCCTTTGCGCACAATGACGGTTTCGGGCAAACCGGCCCCTAGTACGCCGGCTTCGGAAGCTACCAATACGCGGCCATCATTGGTAATGGCGTAGCGCAGAGGGCGCAGGCCGTTGCGGTCTAGCATAGCGCCAATCATGCTGCCATCGGTGAAGATGAGAGCTGCGGGGCCGTCCCAGGGGGCCATAAACGTGGCGTGGAACTCGTAGAAAGCCTTTTTAAGCGGGTCCATCTGCTCGTTGCCGTCCCAGGCCTCGGGCACCAGCATCATCATTACGTGGGGCAAGCTGCGGCCGCAGTGCAATAGCAGCTCCACAATGTTATCCAAGCAGGCCGAGTCTGATTGATTAGGAATGATGACCGGCAGCAAAATCTCCATTTCCTCGGCCGTAAAATAAGGCGAGAGGTAGGAGGGAAGGCCCGCGTAAAACCAGTTGAGGTTGCCCCGCAACGTATTAATTTCGCCGTTGTGCGCCAGCATCCGGAACGGCTGAGCCAGCCGCCACGAGGGAAACGTGTTAGTGGAAAAGCGCGAGTGCACTAGGCCCATGGCCGAGGTCACGCGCGCATCCGACAGCTCGGGAAAGTAGCTGCGCACCTGATAGGTGGTGAGCTGGCCCTTGTACACAATAACCCGGCAGGAAAGCGAGGTGAAGTACACTTCTTCTTGCGGCAGGCTGGCGGCTGCCTCACGCGCAATGAGGCGGCGCAATACGTATAGCTTGCGCTCAAAATCCTCGGGGGTGGTTACGCCGGTAGGCCTACCTAGGAAAAGCTGTTCAATGGCGGGTTCGGCAGCTAGGGCCGTGGGGCCAATGCCCGCCGGATTCACCGGTACCGGGCGGTAGCCGAGCACCGGAATGCCGAGCTGCGCGGCTGCCCCAGCAATAACCTGGCGACAAACGTGCTGCAATCCTCCATTTTTAGGCAGAAACAGCATGCCCACGCCGTACTCGCCGGGCTCGGGCAGCCGAATGCCTAGCGTGGTGCATTCTTCTAAAAGAAACCAATGCGGTAGCTGGAGCAGCAAGCCGGCGCCATCACCAGAGTCGGAGTCGCAGCCACAGGCGCCGCGGTGCTCCATATTTTCCAGAATCGTCAGCGCATCGGCTACAATCTGGTGCGATTTACGGCCGTCGACGTTGGCAATAAAGCCGGTGCCGCAGGCGTCATGTTCAAACTCAGGGCGGTAGAGGCCCTGTGCGGTATGTAGCTCCATCGGAGAGAGGTGTCGTGGTTCGAGCGTTCTAAGTGACCCCCGGCAGCAGGTCCGAACCCATAACCTAATGCGGCCGACGCGGGCAATCCACTCTTTGCAGCACTTCTTTCCGATTTCTAACTTGCCGCTTTAACCCGCTCCGGTGACTGCTTCGCGGCCGAAATGCGCATTCTGCCCACAAAAAACTGCTTCTTACAGGCAAACCCTCACCTGGCAAGCCTACAATTTCTAAGCACCTCAGAACCCTGATATTTACGCTCATGAAAGACCTGCTGCGCGACAACCTGAGCTTCCGCCTGAACGGCCGCCTGTGGGTAGAAACCGACACCGACCGATTTATGGGCATCGGTAGGCTAGAGCTGTTAAGCCAAATTCAGACGCAGGGCTCCATTTCGAAGGCGGCTCAGCACATGGGCATGTCGTATAAGCGAGCCTGGGACTTAGTAAGCTCCCTGAACGCCCAGGCCGCCAAGCCGCTGGTACTCACGCAGGCCGGCGGCAAGCGCGGCGGCGGAGCCGAGGTAACACCCGAAGGGCAGCAGCTGGTGCAGGAGTTTCGGGCGCTGCAGGAGCGGTTTCAGGAATTTATGAGGCTAGAAACCACGCGCCTGTTGGAGTAGGTGCTTTGGCTAGTTCTTCTCCCCAACTAAGGCGGATAAACCATTCTGTTCTTTGATCGTTATGTTTGGCAAAATATAACGAATGAATCGCGCTGCTCTCCGCATTCCTATCTTACTCGCACTAGGTCTATCGCCGGCGCTAACCCTAGCCCAGCAGCGGCCAGCGCTGCCTGATACCGCACGCCGGGTGCAGCAGTTAGGGGAGGTGGTGGTAGCCGCTTCTAAGGTGGAGGAGAGCTTGTTGCAGTCGCCGGTGACGGTAGAAAAGCTCACGGCGCGTCAGTTGCGGCTCACGCCGGCGCCCTCGTTTTTCGATGCCATAGAGCACGTGAAGGGCATGCAGGTGATTACGCCCAGCCTTAGCTTTAAAGTAATAAACGCCCGCGGCTTCACGAACACCACTAATGTGCGCTTCGTGCAGCTTGTGGATGGAGTGGATAACCAGGCTCCACATATTGGCGGACCCCTTGGCAACGTACTGGGGCCTAGCGACCTGGATATTCGGGCGGTGGAAATTGTGCCTGGCACGGCGGCCGCGCTGTATGGGTTGAACGCCATCAATGGGCTAGCGAACTTCAGCACCCGCAATCCGTTCCAAAGCCAGGGCCTGAGTGTGCAGCAGAAAACCGGGGTTAACCACTTGCACGACCCTAGTACCAACGCCCGGCCGTTCACTGAAACCAGTTTGCGCTATGCCAAGGTGCTTGGCCCGAAGTTCGCGTTTAAAGTGAATGGCACCTATCTGCAAGGCTATGACTGGGTGGCCACTGACCCGACCGACCTCAATCCAACGGGTAACGCTACCACTAGCCTACTGGGGCCCAACAACCCCGCCCGCGACCCGGTGAACAGCTACGGCAACGAGTCCTCGAACCGCACCACGCTCCTGCTAGGTGGCAAAAGCTACCAAGTGGCGCGCACCGGCTACCAGGAACAAGACGTAACCGATTACCACCTGCAAACCATCCGCTACGATATGGCCTTGCACTATAAGCTGACCAGCACTACCGAGCTGGCGTACACTCACCGCGGCGCCGTGCTTGACAATGTGTATCAGCGCAGCAACCGGTTCCGGCTGGAAGGCTACCGCCTGCAGCAGCACGCCCTGCAGCTCAGCGGCCCCGTGGTGCAGGTGCGGGCGTATTTCACCCAGGAAAATACCGGCCAAAGCTATAATCTGCGCTCCGCTGCCGAAAACCTCGACCGTAGCTTCAAGCCCGATACCCGCTGGAACCAGGACTATACGGCTGCCTGGAACGACGCGGTGGGACTAGGGCAAACCGTAGCCCAAGCCCACGCGGCGGCCCGCTCGGCAGCCGATGCCGGTCGCCTCCAACCCGGCACGCCCGAGTTTAAGCAGCGCCTACGCGAGCTAACCGACATCAACAATTGGGACCAGGGCGCCGCGCTGCGGGTGCAGGCCCAACTGCTGCATGCAGAAGCGCAGGTGAATGTAAGCGAGTCGCTCCGCCGCGGTAGCCACCAGGTGCTGCCGGCCTGGGCCGACCTGCTAGTGGGCGCCGACCATCGGACGTACTTTATTGAGCCCGATGGCAATTACTTTATCAATCCTACTGCGGGCGAAGACCCCTACAGCACGCTCACGTACGGCAAAACCGGCGGCTTTGTGCAGGCCGGCGCTAGGCTGCTGCCTGGAGAAAAGCTGCGCCTCACGGCCACCATGCGGGCCGATAAAAACGACTACTTCAGCACCCGTTTCAATCCGCGCCTGACCGCGGTGTACTCACCCACGCAGCGCCACAACTTCCGGGCAAGCTACCAGAGCGGCTACCGCTTCCCAAGCTTGTTCGAGGGGTTTTCCAATGTAAACAGTGGGCAAGTGAAGCGCATTGGTGGGCTCCGCGTGATGTCGAATGGGGTATTTAAAAACAGCTACCTGCGCAGCTCCATTGACGCCTTTAACCAAGCAGTTATGGCCGATATCAATGCCAATGCCAGCCCGGCCGATGCGGCTGAAAAGCGGCGCCTAGCCATAGAGCAGAACAAAGGGCGATTAGTGAAAACCCCCTACACTTACCTGCGGCCCGAGCACATTAAATCGTGGGAAGTAGGGTATAAAGCCGCACTGCTACCAGAGGGCCGGTTGCTGCTGGATGTGGATTTGTACTACAACGCCTACCGCGACTTCATTGCCCAGGTAGAAGCCTACGTGCCCAAAACCAACAACCCCGACTCGGTGGCCATTTACCTTAACAGCCGCGCTACCCAAAGCCGCTACCGCCTCTGGACCAATGCCCAAAGCAAAGTGTATACCTACGGTAGTTCCCTAGGGCTGCGCTACGACGTAACCGGCGGCTACCTGGCCGGCGCCAGCATCACGTACTCGCGCCTCTACCGTACCGAATCTGGCGATGGGCTGGAGGATGGCTTCAACACACCGCGCTGGGCTTATAACCTGAGTTTGGGTAATGAAAAGGTGGTGAAAAACTTCGGGTTCGGACTTAACTACCGCTGGCAAGCCAAGTACCACTCCCAAACCTTTCTCGTGACCGGAACCGTGCCCGCCTACCACACCCTCGATGCGCAGTTGAGCTACACCGTTCCTAGCCCCAATCTGTGCCTGAAGCTCGGCGCCAGCAACTTGCTCAACCACTATTATGTGAGCTACCTTGGCGGCCCAAGCGTGGGTGGGTTGTACTATCTCTCGGTAACGTACGGGCTGTAGAATTGCACTTTGGGGTTCAACTAATCGTGCTGACCTTGGCGGGTATCATCACTGCAGGCCATTCTACTAGCTTCCTAACTCCGCACTGTTCTATGCTCGATGCCCTTCGCACGTATTTCCAGGGTAAGCTGCCGCTCTCCGAAGAGCAACTGGCGGAACTGAGCACGTTGCTTACGTGGCGGCACCTAACCAAGCAGGAGGTGCTGGTGCGGCAAGGGGAGGTGGGGCGCTTTGGGGCATTTGTGGTGCAGGGCTGTTTGCGCAGCTTCGTGACGGATGCCCGCCAAAAGGAGCATATTCTGCAATTTGCGCCCGAAAACTGGTGGATTTCTGATCAGCACAGCCTGGTGCGCCATGAGCCGGCACTATTTTCCATCGATGCCCTAGAGAATTCGGAGGTATTGGTTTTTGGGGCCGAGTTCTACCAGCGGCTGCAAAGCTTTGGGCCTGATTTCCAGCGCTTTTTCTATCAGTTGCTGCAAAATAGCATGGTAGCCATGCAGCGCCGGCTGATTGGCGTGCTCAGTGCCCCGGCCGAGGAACGCTATCAGGAGTTTCTGCAGCTCTACCCCACGCTGGCCCGGCGGCTGCCCCAGCGTCACATTGCCGCCTACCTCGGTATCACGCCTGAGTCGTTGAGCCGCATTCGGGGTGAGCTGGCCCGAGGCTAAGCCGAAGCAGATAGAACAGGTTGGTGCCAACCCAGGGGCTAGTACCCTCATCAGTAATGCAAGGCTATTCACACCTAACGCTCTGTTGAGGCATACTACGTGCTGACACGATGGACACACGCTACGGATGGGTGGTTAATTTAGAATAAGTATGTATAATGATTTAACTGGCTGATAGTTAGCTATTCATTGTCGAGGTCAGACCTGTATTGAATTATAGAAAGTATAAACACGAGCAAAAGGATAACGCTAGGCTGGAGTATGGCGTAAGGAAACGTATTGTACAGTTGTGCTTTTGTCCTGCTGTGCCACCGTCTGCTCGCTTCCTCACCTACTATTCTTTGCTCTATGATTCAGCAACCAACTACTTCGCCCACCGGGGCCGGGGTGGCGGCCGCACCACCGCCATCCGGTGTGGTTCGCCTCACTATTAATGGTACCCAGCACACCCTCCGGCTTGCTCCCTGGACCACGCTGCTCGATGCTTTACGTGAATATGTGCACCTAACGGGCACCAAAAAAGGCTGCGACCATGGCCAGTGCGGCGCCTGCACTGTGCTGGTAGATGGCAAGCGCATCAACAGCTGCCTAACCCTGGCCGTGATGCACGAAGAGTCAGACATTACCACTATTGAAGGCCTCGGCTCGGAAGAAAACCTGCACCCGTTGCAGCAGGCCTTCATCGACCACGACGCGTTCCAGTGCGGCTACTGCACGCCGGGCCAGATCTGCTCGGCGCAAGGGCTTATCAACGAAGGAAAAGCGCATACCGAAGACGAAATACGGGAGCACATGAGCGGCAACTTGTGCCGCTGCGGGGCCTACGTGGGTATCTTGAATGCCGTGAAGGAGGTAGTAGATGCATCGTCAAAGGCGAAGGTGTGAGAGGTGAAGGTGTGAATTCGTTTGAATAGCGACTCCACAAACCATTACCCCAGCACTTTACCTATCACCACTTCACCCTTGACTCCATGAACCCATTTACTTATACCCACGCCCGAGCCGTTGAGGACGCCGTGCGGGACAATACCAGCCACCCGGGCGCCGCCTACATTGGGGGTGGCACCAATCTGCTGGACCTGATGAAGGAAAACGTGGCCCGGCCCACGCACCTCGTTGGCATCAGCAAGCTACCCCTTACCAGCATTGAGGAAACCCCCGAAGGTGGTTTGCGCCTTGGGGCCCTGGCTACCAACGCCGATACGGCCTGGAACGAAGAAGTAAAGCGCCGCTACCCGCTGCTGAACCAAGCCATTCTGGCCGGGGCCTCGCCGCAGCTGCGCAACATGGCCACCAACGGCGGTAACCTGATGCAGCGCACCCGCTGCTACTATTTCTACGATACGGCTACCCCCTGCAACAAGCGCGAACCAGGCTCGGGCTGCTCGGCCATTGGGGGATTCAACCGAATTCATGCCATTCTGGGGGCTAGTGAGCAGTGTATTGCTACCCACCCTTCGGATATGTGCGTAGGCCTAGCCGCCCTGGCGCCTACGGTGCGCGTAAGCGGCCCCAACGGCGACCGGACCATTCCCTTTGAGGATTTCCACCGCCTGCCTGGCAACACCCCGGAGCGCGACAACAACCTGGAGCCCGGTGAGCTAATTACCGGCCTCGATCTGCCCGCCAATGGCTTCGAGAAGAACTTTACCTACCTCAAGCTCCGCGACCGGACCTCCTACGCTTTCGCCGTGATTTCGGTGGCGGCGACCCTGGAGCTGGACGGTAATACCATTGTAGATGCCCGCTTGGCCCTTGGTGGCGTGGCTCATAAACCCTGGCGCGACCAGGACGCCGAAAACCTGCTGAAAGGCCAGCCCGCTACCCCCGAAACCTTTGCCCGCGCCGCCGCCAAAGTGGTAGAGGGCGCAGTAGGGCAGGGCTCCAACAATTTCAAAATTGAGCTGGCCCGCCGCGCCATTGTGCGCGCCCTAAAGCAAGCCGCCGAAGGCAACCAGCACGCATCCGATGTCTTTTTAAACTCGAATCCATGAGCAATACCACCTACATCGGCAAGCCCACCAGCCGCGTCGACGGCCCGGCCAAGGTGACGGGCGCCGCCAAGTACGCGGCGGAGTTCCATGTGCCCAACCTGGCCTACGGCTGGGTGGTGAGCAGCCCTATTGCCAAAGGCAAAATCACGAAAGTACACGCCGACGAAGTGCTGGCCATTCCGGGCGTACTGGAGGTATTTTCGCATGAGAATGTGCCTAGTCTGGCGTGGTTTGACAGAAACTACAAAGATGACGTGGCTCCCGGCGGCTCGCCCTTCCGTCCTCTGCACGACAACGAAATCAAGTTCAGCCAGCAGCCTATTGCCCTGGTAGTAGCCGAAACACTGGAGGTAGCCCGTTACGCCTCCTCGGTGCTGCGCATTGATTACGACCAGGCGGAGCACGATACCGATATCGAGAACAAGCGCGATGAAGGGTTTGAGCCGGGCCGGGGCAAAACCGGCTGGATGCCGCCACCACCGCCCCGCGGCAACCCCGACCAAGCCTGGGAAGCAGCCGAGCACCGCATTGAGCAGGAGTATGTGCACGGCACCCAGCACCACAACCCCATGGAAATGTTCGGGGCTACCGTGGAGTGGCACGCCGACAAGAAAATCACGGTCTATGATAAGACCCAGGGGGTTGTGAATGTGCAGCAGTACATTACCAAAATCTTTGGGCTCAGCAAAGACAACGCCCGGGTAATCAACCACTACATGGGTGGCGGTTTTGGCTCAGGCCTGCGGCCGCAGTACTCGGTGTTTCTGGCAGTGTTGGCGTCTCTGGAGCTGAAACGCTCGGTGCGTGTCACGCTCACGCGCCAGCAGATGTTCAGCTTCGGCCACCGGCCTCACACGCTGCAGTACATGAAGCTAGGCACCAACCCCGACGGAACCCTGGCCGCCCTGCAGCACCACGCCCTCCACGAAACATCACAGTTTGAGGACTACACCGAAAACGTAGTGAACTGGAGCGGCATGCTTTATCAGTGCGAAAACGTGAAATTGGGCTATCAAATCACGAAGCTTGATGTGTTCACGCCCCAGGACATGCGCGCGCCGGGTGCCGCTACCGGCTCGTTTGCTTTGGAAGTAGCCATGGACGAAATGGCCTACGCCGCCAGCCTCGACCCCGTGGAGTTCCGCCTGCGCAACTACGCCGAAAAGGACCAGAACCTGGACAAGCCTTTTTCCAGCAAGAAGCTGCGGGAGTGCTACCACCAGGGTGCTGCTAAGTTTGGCTGGGATAAGCGCACACCTGAGCCGCGCTCAATGCGCAACGGTAACCGCTTGGTAGGCTACGGTATGGCGGGCGGCGTATGGGATGCTACCCAACAGAAAGCCGCTGCCAAGGCTATGCTTACCGCCGACGGAAAGCTGAAGGTAACCAGCGCTACCGCCGACATTGGTACGGGTACCTACACCATCATGACCCAGATTGCGGCCCAAACGCTAGGACTGCCCCTGGAAGCCGTCAGCTTTAAGCTCGGCGACACCGACATGCCCGAAGCCCCCGTGCAAGGTGGCTCCTGGACTGCCGCCTCGGTGGGTACGGCCGTAAAAAATGCTTGCGACGCGCTAGGTGAAAAGCTCCTGAAGCTGGCCCAGAAAATGGAAGGCTCACCGCTGAAAGGCGCCAGCTTCGACGAGGTAGAGTTCGTGAACGGCCAGATTCGGCTGCGACTTGACCACAACGAGGGGGTAGTACTCCGCGACATTCTGCAGGCCAGCGGCGAGGATAAGCTGGAAGCAGATAGCTCGGCCCAGCCCAATATGGTGAAGCAGCAGCCTTACTCTATGCACTCGCACAACGCCGTGTTTGTGGAGGTAGAGGTAGACGAGGAACTGGGAACCGTGCACGTAACGCGTGTACTGAATGCAGTGGCCGCTGGCCATATCATCAACACCAAAACCGCCCGCAGCCAGGTACTAGGCTCCATTGTGTGGGGCATCGGGATGGCCATGATGGAGGAAACCGTGATGGACCACAAGTTCGGGCGGTACATGAACCATAATTACGCCGAATACCACATCCCCGTCAACGCCGACGTGCACGACATTGAAGTGTTGTTTGTGGAAGAGGAAGACGACATCGTGAATCCGCTGGGCGTGAAAGGAATAGGCGAGGTTGGCCTGCTAGGCGTAGCCGCTGCCATTACTAATGCCGTCTACCATGCTACCGGCAAGCGCGTCCGCGATCTGCCTATTTACCTGGACAAGCTGCTGTAATTCGAATTGCAGCTATATAAAAAAGCCCCGGTACCGTAAGGTGTCGGGGCTTTTTTTATGAGGGGTCAGGACTTCTTGCAATTAAGATTCAAGCTTGCTTCTACTTCTCTCAATTGCCTGCTGAATCCTTTTCTTGATAGGACCATCCTTGGTCTTACTAGCAGCAGGTAAGTCATATTTTAATGAACCGGAAACACTTACCTAGCCAGAAACTGCCGCGCAATTGCCAGCTCTGGGCGAGTGGCCTGAGGTGCAGTACTAGCAAGTAGCAGCTGGTAGTAACGCCGGGCTTTGGCGGTGTCGCCGGACTGGGTGGCGGCCGTGGCGGCACCGCGCAGGCCGTTGAAGCGGTTAGGGTGCTGGGTTAGGTCGGCTTCGTAGGCTAGTAGGGCTTGCTTGGGTTGCTTAAGGTGTAGGAGCAGGTCGCCTAGTAACTCGCGGGCGGGCAGCACCTCGCCAGGCGTAACGGCGTGCTTTTGGGTGCGGTCCTCGGTATCAGCGGCTTGGCGCATGAGCTGCAGAGCCTCCTGGTTTTTACCTTCGGCGGCCAGAAGCCAAGCTTGCGCGGTTTTTAGCTGGATAGCCACCTGGGTAGCCTTATACGGATCCTGTTGCCCTAGTAAAGTGTTGTGGTGGGCTTGCAGTTGTTGTATTTGCTGCCGTGCCGAGTCAGGCTGGCCGAGGTGGGCGTAGCCGAGCGCACGAGCAAAGTGCACCATCGACTTCTGCCACGGAAACTCCTCCCAGGCCACGTTGGCCGTTGGAATTTTGAGGTGGGCGGCTTCCGGCCATAGCTTGTTTTCCAGTACGTAGCGGGCCGGAATGGCTGCTAGGGCATAGGCCACCTTAAAGTTGGCTGGGTGTATCTCCTGCATGGTCTTTAGGTAGTCCCACTGCGCTTTGGCCTGCCTGTTATCGGCTTTCTGAAGGTAGGCATACGTGAGGTAGTCCAGGGCGTGGAGTTCTTCGTCCCAATGGCCCTTAACACCGGTATTCTCCGCGTAGCACTTCGCTGAGGCTGCCGCATCAAGGTTCGAGGCCACGCAGTCGTCCCAGAGCCCTAAGCGCACGAAAATGTGGGAGGGCATGTGCTGGGCGTGGGCCGAGGATGGGGCAATGGCCGCGTACTTTCGGGCCGCCGGCAAGGCGTTGGCGGCCAGCTCGGGGTAGTCGTAACTATGAATGATGTAGTGAATAATGCCCGGATGGTTGGGCGCACCCCGCGACAACTCAGTGAGCATGGCGCCGGCCTGGCGCTGCCGGCGGAAGGTTTTATCGGCGGGGTCGGCGGCGCCGTTGAGGGCCAGGGCATAGAAAATGGTGGCCTCCTTATCGGTGGGGTAAGTGGCGTGCAGCTTGGCCATAGCCTGCTCAAACCGGGCGCAGCGCACCGCGTGTGGCGTGGTGGTGCCATCCTGGTAAAACTGGGCTAGCGCCTGGATGTAGGCGGTTTCGCGGGGCGTTTTTTGCGGAATGCGCTGGGCCAGGGTTATGGCTTTGGTGCCTTTGGCTAGCTCAGTGGGGGTAGGGGGCGCCCACAGCGGGTGGTAGTTGGCCATGGCCACGCCCCAATAGGCCATAGCGCAGCCGGGCTCCCGGTCGATAATCGTGGCAAAGGCCTTCTCGGCTTCATCGTATTCAAAGGAATGCAGCAGCGAAACGGCCAGGTTGAAGTCGGCGGCACCCGAAGCGTCGCAGGAAGTCGTGAACCCGGAAAAGCCGTATTTCGGGTTGGGAATGCCGCAAACCACCAGCGAACCTCGATTGAGCTTCATTTCCCGAATGGCTTCAGCGGAAGGCACGGCGGATTTCTCCCGACACGAAACCACCGCGCAAAGCAGAACAGCCAATAGCCAATGACCGGTGAAAAGCGTCTTTCTCATACCTGACGCGTGAAAAGGTGCTGTAGTGCTTCTGCTACTGCCTGTGTTTTCCGGCTGCTGAAGTGGCTTTCGCACCGGAGGACAGGCTTCATTCAGTAGGCTGAATATACCGAAATCAGACCTAACCAACGTGCCGAGCTTGAGGTGCCACCTGCTTTAGGAACAAGGACTTATTACTGGCTAGGTCTGAGCGTGGGGTAAAGCGGTAGGAACGGGTTGTCGGTTTTTGCTACCTAGTAACCCCAGCAGCCCCAACGCCGGCCCCATAGCCAGCGTCATGTACAGATACTGCGGCGCAACCAAGTGAGCAAGCCAGCTGGTGAACTGAATGGAGACAATGGTGAGGGCAAAGCCCAGGCAATTGACGATGGTAAGGGAGGTGCCGCGCGAAGCTTCCGGAGCGTTCTGGGCCACCAGCGTTGAGAACAGCGGCGAATCGGCCACTACCACTAGGCCCCAAATGAACAGAAACCCCAGCAACAGGGCCGGAGAAGCACTCTTCAGAAACAATGGCGAGACCACGCAGCAAAGGCCCGACAAAGCCAGCGCCGCCGTAGCCACCGGGCGTGGCCCCAGCCTCTGCGACAGCAACCCGCTCCCCACGCATGCCAGGCCGCCCACCCCAATGATGAGGAAGGAGAGTAAGGGTACATTGAATGCTACGCTAGGGTGCGCCGCGTTATAAGCCGCCAGGAGCACCGGCACAAAGGCCCAGAAGGTGTAGAGCTCCCACATGTGTCCGAAGTAGCCGAACGCCGCCGCCCGAAACTGCGGCCGCCGAAATCCTGCCAGAAATGCGGTGAGCTGCAGTTGCTGCCCGGCCCGGCGGTGGGGGCCATCGGGCACCAGTAGTACCAGCGCTAGGCCTCCCAGCACCGCCAACCCCGAGGTAGCCAACATAACGTAGTGCCAAGGCAGCTGGGCCGTAGCGCTTTTCAGCAGGTGCGGAAATGCAGTGCCCAGCACCAAGGCCCCCACCAGAAAGCCCAACGACTTTCCCAAGCCAGCCTGGTAGTAGTCGGAGGCGATTTTCATGCCCACAGGGTAAATGCCCGCCAGGAAAAAGCCCGTCAGGAAGCGGAAGGCCAGCAGCTCCTCCGTACCAATGCCGCCGAGGTTAATGCCCAGGTTGCACAAGGCCGCCAGCAGCGCACTAAAGAAAAACACCCGCGAAGGCGAGAACCGATCGGCAATGGCCAGCAGCGCAAACGTGAGCGTGCCAGTAATAAAGCCCAACTGCACCGCGCTGGTGAGCGTGGCCACAAAGCCGGGCGCAAGGCCAAACTCAGCGGCTACATCGGGGGCAATGGCGTTGCCGGCAAACCAAAGTGAGGTACAGAAAAACTGCGCCAGCACAATGGTAGGAAGTATTCGGCGCATAGGGGTTGGGTGGGGCAGGAAGGGTAGTACGGAGTGGCAAATTGCCTAAACTCCTCCAGTATTGCCGCTATTCCTGACCACTTTCCGAAGCCAAGCTCAGCTTTTTCGAGGTATCATAGGCGAGCTCGAGGTAGTGGTTGTTGTTGAACTCGAACTCGAACTCGAACTCGGCTATGACCTCCAGCCCCAGCTTTTGAGTGTGCGCCGCGTAGGAGCGCGTATTGATGCGGTTAATGAACGTGACCAGCACCGGATAGCGCACGGCCATTTTCTCCCGCGCAAACTCAAAAATAGCCTCCAGCAAACCGCTGCCCCGGTACGCCTTATCCACGCACACCGGCCCGTATTGGTAGGAGTTTTCAACGCTAAGGGTGCGGCCCGCATACTCCAGCTTCGGCAGGTCGGCAATCATCTGGGAGAAGATGGGCCACACCGACCAGAACTTCCACGAGGCCGACATCACATACGCCACCACCGCTGCACCTTGCCGGGCAATAAACAGCCCCTGCTCTTCCTCAATCAGCTTGGTGAGCTGCTCGCGAGTAAAGGCAGTGGTAACAAAGCCGTCCTTCTTGTCCTCCTCCCGAATCGTATCAATCTGATATTTCCGATGAAGGGTCAGGACGTCATCAATGTCAGCAAGGTCGGCCAATTTAAGCTCCATGTGGGGGTAGTGAGTTGAGGTGGAAAGTGTTCAAATCAGCAAGAACGTAATCGTAATATGAACGTCATGTCGAGCTTGTCGAGACATCTTGCGTGCTGATGTTGCAGCGGTATTTTCATCCATTCCACGTGTGCAAGTCGATTGGCTCCCAGTTTGGATTCAAGCTTCTGATCAACAATTCCTTCTTGGCTCGACTCCATTTCTTGAGTTGCTTCTCACGAGCAATGGCCTGCAGGGCATCCGGGCAGGTTTCGAAATACACAAGCAAGTTGCATTGGTAGCGGCCGGCAAACTTACTCGCATCTCCCAGGCCTCGGCTGTGCTCATAGAGTCGCCGTTCCAGATCATTGCTCATCCCGATATACAGTACTGTACGCGCTGGATTGCTCAGGATATATACGAAATAGCTCATTAAAGAAAATTACCGCTACAATATCAGCACGCGAGATGTCTCGACAAGCTCGACATGACGTTCAATTGTTTTTTCTGAATGCTGCCAGATAGGAACAATATAGCCACACGCTTTAACCACGCCTTATTTCTTATCCTACATCAAGGTCTCGCCACCTAGGGCACGGTAATTTTGTTAGGTAGAAACTACACAACGCATGCACCGCAAAGATTTTCTGAAAGCCCTGGCTGTGCTCCCACTTGCTCCTGCTATGAACTCTCTGCAAGACCTCCATACTACGGCTAATTCCTTCCAGAAAACGGCCAAAATGCCCGTACTTTTCGTGGGCCACGGTTCCCCGATGAATGCGCTGGCCGATAACCCCTTTACCCAAACCCTGCATCAGCTGGGCCGTGATATCCGGAACCTACAGCCGCCGCGGGCGGTGCTGGTGGTGTCAGCGCATTGGCTTACGCGGGGCACCTTTGTGGCCGTGAATGAGCGGCCCGAAACCATTCACGATTTCGGCGGCTTTCCGCAGGAGCTGTTTGAGATGCAGTACCCTGCGCCCGGCGCCCCTGAGGTAGCCCAGGAAGTGCTGGCAGCCCTGCCCGATGCGCACCCCAGCGACGAATGGGGCCTCGACCACGGCACCTGGACGGTGCTGCACCACATCTTCCCTGAGGCCGATATTCCAGTGTTCCAGCTCAGCATTGACTACTACAAGCCTATTACCTACCACGCCGAGCTGGCCCGGCAGCTGCAGTTTTTGCGCCGCCGTGGTGTGCTGATTTTGGGCAGCGGCAACATTGTGCACAACCTGCGCCAGAGCATGCCCAGTTTTATGAACAATGACCCGCGCCCCCACGCCTGGGCCGTGGAGTTTGATGAGTGGGCGAAAGCCAAAATAGACCAGCGCGACCTGCACGCCCTGGCCCATTACCAGCAAGCCGGCGCCAGCGGCCCGCTCTCAGTCCCCACCCCCGACCACTACATCCCGATGCTCTACAGCCTGGCCCTGGCCGAGCCCGACGATGACATCCGTCACGCCTTTGAAGAGGTCAGTTTCGGGGGCATGAGCATGCGGACCTTTGTGGTGGGCTAACACTGATGCAAGCAACCGCCTCGGTTTTCTCAGGCAAGAAAACCGAGGCGGTTGCGGGCGCTTTATTGTACTGGTTTGCTAGGGTGCTGCTGAGGTGCAAGTGGTTGGTTCAGAATAGGAAGCCCAGCCGCACCACCGGCAGCCGGTCCTCGCGCGACATATTGTAGCTGGCCATGAGTACTACCCGCCGAAACGGCTCCAACCACAGGCCGCCCCCGTAGCCCGTGTGCCAGGTAGAGGAGGTCTCGCCATCAAGCCACACCCGGCCTAGGTCATGAAAACCAACCAAGCCTACTTTGGTAGATACTAGCATGGTATTCAGTGTGCCGAGGTAAAGCCTGAAATCTAGGTTGTTATAGAGGCTGTTTTCGCCCACAAAGCGCGTCCGGCGGTAGCCGCGCAGGTTGGAGAGTCCGCCCAGGGTAGCGCCCTGAAAAAACTCGAAGCGGCTGAAATTCAGGCTACCCCCAACGCGGGCCGCCAAAGTCAAGGCCGGTAGACCGGCGGGGGTCCAGAAGCCAGACGCTTCGGAGGTAAGTTGGGAAAGCGGCCGGGCCGGGCCGCGGGTGCCCCGCAGACCGGTGTACTCCGTGTGCCAGAACAGGCCTTTGGTGGGGCGCCAGTCGTTGTTGCGCGTATCAAACACGTGTCCGAGCTGCACACCGGCATAGTGGCGGGCGGCAAATTGGGTGGCACCCATGCCTGTTTCATCGGTGGGCTGCTCGATAAACCGCCCGGGCGAATGCCTAATGCGTACGCGCTGGTAGGTGGGTCCCGCAAAAAACTGATGGTGCTCGCCTACCCGGCGCCGGGCCAGGGCCTGCAGCACCAGGTTGTTGTAGCGTACGCGGTAGTAGCTGATACCAATGTCCTTATCATAGTCCGATTCGTTGCCGAAGCCAAAGAAGTTGCGCACATAGTTGGGCGCCTGCAAGTCGGCCCGCACCAGCAAATCGAGGTTACCCACTACGTGGTTCAGCTCGCCGGCATAGCGGAAGCTGTACGCGGCGGTGCCTAGGGCCACGCTGGCCTGCAACCGATGCACCGAGGCCCACGGCAACCTCCGGAATCCTGGTTGCCGCATTTCTACGCCCACCCCCACAAACACACCGTCGTCGGGGTTGAAGGCTAGTGGTAGCACCGGGCCAACGTAGGGGTAGCGAAACGCCTGTCGGTTGTGCTCATTCACCAGAGAATCAGGAGAGGTTCGGTTCCGGCTTTCCGGACCCAGTTCCAGCTGGTTGCCAATCGGGGTATCGTAGATAATGGTATGCCGGCGCGGTCCCGCCAAGCGGGAGTGGTCAATTAGCGTGTCGTGACCGTCGCCCCCAATTAGGCGTACCGTAATGCCGGCGCGGGCCTCCCCGGTTACTTCCATCCGGTCTTGGCCGCCCAGCCCGTACAGCCTGATTTCCTGAGTTTCCTCGGTCAGGAAGGTGCGGTCATACAGCGGTTGGTGGGTAGTGGATTCCTGGGGGCTAGGGTTTCCTTGGTACATCCGAACGCGGGTGTGCTGGTCGTCGAGCCGCTCTACTTGGAAGTACTCGTCTTGGTCGCTGCCCGTAACATCCACGTGCCGAGCCAAAAAGCGGTAATACTGCGCAGCGTAAGCAGGTAGCGCATCGCGGTTGGTCTTGAGCTTGCTGATGATACTAGGCCCCGAAAGCTGGTAAACCGAATCGGGCAGTTGGCGAATGGCCTTTTCCAGTACGGCATCAGAAAGACGCGATTTTAGGTCTTGTGCTATGCTGAGCCAGTCTTCGCGGGTGGTTTCCGTCAGGAAGGAGCGGTCGAAATAGCGGGCGCTGAACATGAAGGTGTTCACGTTGCGCAGGTGGCCATCAAAGCCCTGCACCGCCGGCACGGCCCAGTTCCGGCTGGCCAGGTTCGGCAGCACACCCTGGTTGACAAAGAATGCCTGGTCCCGGTCGCGGGGCACGGCGCGCAGCAGCAGCCCGCCCGTTGGTTGGGCGTATGCCATCCAGCGCCATTGGTCTTCGTGCCGGTCAAAGTCGGCTACCAACACATCAAAGAGCCGGGCCCGCACCAGTTCGCGTTGGTCAACCTGGTTTCTGGAGTCGGTGCGCAGCAGCCGTAGCACGTGGTCGGTAGGGTAGTTTTTCTCCAGCGGTTTGCCGGAGAAAGACGCAGGTACTTGCGGGTCGCGTTCCTCCAGAATGGCCAGCGTATTGCCGAACTCGGCTTCAAACTCCCCCAGCCGTTCATCCTCGGGCACGTACACCAGCTCAGGGTTGGTGTGACCCACGCCGGCCGCCTCCGCCAAAATCGGAATCGTGAGGGCCGCATACGGGTGTGCGGCCGATACCTGATCCTGCACAACTTTGGCCGCCAGGGTATTGCGCAGCTCGGCGCTTAGGACTTGCTCCGTATTCTTTTCAATGGAGCGCAGCACATACTCGCGGCCGTTCGCTGCCCGCAGCCTCAGCGACTTGGTTTGCTTACCGCCGCCTTGCTTGAAGGGCCGCAAACCACCTTGCGCCGTGCTCAGGTTCAGGACCGGGACCTGCACCGGCTGCTGCCACTCCTGGCGGTAGTTGCGCCCCAACAGCCACGTCTTGACGGGGCCGGCCGCGTATTGTTGGCTGGCTTTCACAACTATGCTGCTGTGCTCAGTAAAGGGCAGGGCGCTGGAGGTAGTGGTGGTTTCGTTGGAAATAGCCGAGGGCGAGGAAGACTGTGCCTGTGCTGCCAGGCAGCCCGCTAGGGCATAGGTTGCTACCAGTAGAAATTGTCGCATAGTTAATAGGGGGTAAGGGGAGCATAACGGGTTGCCGAGGCCACTTCGGGGCGGCGCCGGACCTAGTAAACAGAGCTTACCGCTGGCTGAGAGCACCTGCAAGCAAAGCCGGCAACTGCACGCTGGCGTGCATCTGGGGCCGAATCAGAGGGGTAGTATGGTTGCGTATCAGCACTGTGAGGCGCTGGGTAGTGTGGGCCGCGGGCTGGGGCTGAATCTGCTCAATTATTCCGCTGAACTGCCGGGCGGGGTATTCTGCAATGCGCACCGCCACTGGGTCGCAGACTTTCAGCTGCCTGGCCACCTCAGGCGAAACCGCCAGCACCACCTTCACGTGCGAAACATCGTGCAGTGTGGCCAGGCAAGTGCCGGCTTTCAAATGGCCCCCCACCACTACCTTCTTCTGTACAACAAAGCCCGCATAAGGCGCCAGGAAATACGCCCGATTTACTTGGTTGGACGAAGAGCTGCTCTCCAGAAACTTCAGCAGAATTTGCCTTTTCCGGACGTATTCGCCCTCCTCGAAGTACACCTGCCGCACCCAGCCGTGGGCCGGTGTAATCAGAGGCACCACTCGGCCGGCCTCTACCGTTCCGCGCACCGTGAAACTAGGCACGGCGGCTTTGGGTAAGGTAGCCCCAGCTTTTGAAGGCAGCCGAGCATCTAGTTTGCGCTCTGTTTTTGCCGGTAACGGCTGCCAATACAGCCAGAGTGCAGCCGCAACTGCGAGGGGTATGTGCTGGCCCATAGCATCGTCATGGGGTGAGCTCGATAGTAACTCTCTGTGACCGCATCAGGATTGCGGGCACCCAACAGAAGGCCCGGACAGGCGGGCAAGCCAGAAATAAGGAGGCTTTAAGGTGTATGTGAAAGATATATATAATCCATTATATTGTCAAACAGAGGCGAAA
Organism: Hymenobacter seoulensis; assembly: GCF_054780535.1. Taxonomy (NCBI): domain Bacteria; kingdom Pseudomonadati; phylum Bacteroidota; class Cytophagia; order Cytophagales; family Hymenobacteraceae; genus Hymenobacter; species Hymenobacter seoulensis. The sequence goes on along the minus strand of NZ_BAAGWD010000003.1, from coordinate 70,642 downwards.
GCCATGTCTGGCTATCAATCTGATAGGTATAAAGCGCTAAAGGCAGGGCAGCCTGGTCTTACAGCAAGGTGTTAAGGGCTTGCTTCGGCCGCGTTACCCCAGTTTACTAGGTGCCGCACGGCCCGGAACTCAGCACACGGCGGGTTCCGCCTCGGGGCAGGCCTAGCGAAATATTCCGTCCCACGTACCTGCACGGTAGCAACTGTTTTGCTGAAAACAGAGTACGGCAGACTGCACTTCGCACGCCTGGGGCACCTAGTAGCAGAACGCAGCCCTAGCCCGAAGTTGCGCCCAGACTGGCTTACTACCGGATGGCTGGCACCCGCCAGTCGCCCGTATCTTCAGCCACGAGCCACCTACTCTATGACGCAGGAACAACTACGCTTAGCCGATACCACCACCAAAAAAGCCGATTGGAAGAAATTCGGACCCTATTTAACCGAGCGCCAGTGGGGAACAGTACGTGAAGATTATAGCGCCGATGGCAACGCCTGGGACTACATTACCCACGATATGGCGCGCAGCAAAGCGTACCGCTGGGGCGAAGAAGGCCTGGGCGGCATCTCCGACGACCAGCAGCTGCTGTGCTTCGGAGTGGCCCTCTGGAATGGCAAAGACGAAATACTGAAAGAGCGCCTGTTTGGCCTCACCAACGGCCAGGGCAACCACGGCGAGGACGTAAAAGAGCTGTACTATTACCTTGATAGTACGCCCACGCACTCGTACATGCGTATGCTGTATAAGTATCCGCAGCGGGCCTTTCCGTACCGCAAGCTGGTAAAGGAGAATGCCCGCCGCACCCGTCAGGAGCCGGAATACGAACTGCTGGAAACCGACATTTTCAGCAAAAACCGGTATTTCGATGTGTTCATAGAATACGCCAAAGCCGGCCCCGACGACATCCTGATAAAGATTACGGTGCATAACCGAGGCCCCAAAAAAGCCTCGGTGCAGGTGCTGCCTCAGCTCTGGTTTCGCAATACCTGGTCGTGGGGACATGCCGAGGCCAAGCCGGTTTTGCGCGCTACGGGGCCTAGTAGTGTAGTGGCCGAGCACCCGCTGTTGGGTGAGTATCAGCTCTATTGTGATGAAACTCCCACGCTGCTGTTCTGCGAAAACGAAACCAACGGCGCCCGCCTCTACAACCTGCCGGCCAAGGGGTTGCACTTTAAAGATGGCATCAACGACTACGTAGTCAACGGCGACCAGGACGCTATTAACACCGACCAAAAAGGCACCAAAGTAGCGGCTCAGTACCACCTGAATCTGCAGCCGGGCCAGTCGGGGGTAGTGCGCGCCCGTCTGCGCCAGCCGGGCTGTAAGGAGCCGTTTCTGGACTTCGACCACATTTTCGCAGCCCGCAAGCACGATGCCGACGAGTTTTATGACTGCGTGCAGGAAAGCCTACCGCCCGACCCAGACATGCGCAACGTGCAGCGCCAAGCCTTTGCCGGTATGCTCTGGAGCAAGCAGTATTATTACTACGATGTAACCCAGTGGCTGGAAGGCGACCCCTCGGTGCAGACGCCGCCACCCGAACGCCGCAAAGGCCGCAACCGCCAGTGGCGCCACCTGCACAACGCCGATATTGTTTCCATGCCCGATAAGTGGGAGTACCCGTGGTACGCGGCCTGGGACCTGGCTTTTCACTGCATTCCGCTGGCCATGGTCGATTCAGATTTTGCCAAAAATCAGCTTCGCCTGCTCACCCGCGACTCGTATATGCACCCCAACGGCCAGCTGCCGGCCTACGAGTGGAACCTATCCGATGTGAATCCGCCCGTGCACGCCTGGGCTACCTGGCGGGTATACAAAATGGACAAAAAGCTGCGCGACGGCCACGGCGACACGGCTTTTCTGGAGGGCGTGTTCCATAAGCTGGCTCTCAACTTCACGTGGTGGGTAAACCGCAAAGACAAAAGCGAACGAAACATCTTTGAAGGCGGCTTTCTGGGGCTTGACAACATCGGTGTGTTTGACAGAAGCTCCCCGCTGCCTACCGGAGGCTTCATTGAACAGTCGGATGGCACGAGCTGGATGGCCATGTTTGCCCTGAACATGATGCGCATGGCCCTGGAGCTGGCCCGTACCAACCCCGTGTATCAGGATATGGCCGCTAAGTTCTTCGAGCACTTCCTCTACATTGCCGATGCCATGACCCGGGGCGGCGACGGGCTTTTCAACCTCTGGGACGAGGAAGACGGCTTTTACTACGACGTACTTCACACCCCCAACGAGGAGCGCACCATGCTGAAAGTTCGCTCCATTGTAGGATTGATTCCGTTGTTTGCCGTGGAGGTAATTGAGCAGGAGCTGCTAGATGCCATGCCCGAGTTTTCGGCCCGTGCCACCTGGCTGCTTGAAAACCGCCCCCACCTGGCCCAGTTGGTTTCGCGGTGGGAAGAGCCGGGCAAAAGTGCCCGCCACCTGTTGGGGCTACTGCGCCGCTCCCGCCTGAAACGGCTGCTTACCCGCATGCTCGATGAAACCGAGTTTCTCTCTGATTACGGCATCCGGGCCTTGTCCCGCCACCACCTAGAGCACCCCTATGTGTTCAGTACTGAAGTTGATGACTTTGTGGTGCAATACGTGCCCGGCGAGGCTGAAAGCAGCATGTTCGGGGGCAATAGCAACTGGCGCGGCCCCATCTGGTTTCCCATCAATTACCTGATACTGGAGTCGTTGCAGCGGTACCACTTTTACTACGGCGATAGTTTCCAGATTGAGTACCCGACGGGCTCAGGCAAGTTGCTAAATCTACAGGAGGTAGCGGCCGCCCTGGCAGGCCGCCTCACCAAACTGCTGCTGAAGGATGAGAACGGCCGCCGCCCGGCGTTCGGCGATAGTGAGCTACTGCAACATGACCCGCATTTCCAGGATTACCTGCTCTTTCACGAGTACTTCCACGGCGACGACGGCCACGGCCTGGGTGCCAACCACCAAACCGGCTGGACCGGCCTGATTGTGCGTTTGCTGCAAATGCAGGAGGTAGCTGAGCTTAAATAGCACAGTAGCATAGATGCGCTGCTATCGGCGTATTATTTTCCCTAATTCTTGAGCTTGTCTTTTATTAATTCGATCACTAGCTGGTTTTTACTCTCCTGCGCGGCCGTCAGCACCGAATTGCCTTGTTCATCTGAGGCAAGAATATTGGCGCCGTGAGCCAGCAGAAGCTCGACCATTGCTAGGTCGCCTTTGGCTGCAGCGTACATCAGGGCTGTGGACTTAAACCAATCCTTCCACTCCAGTTGGGCCTTGTGCTCTACCAGGAGTTTTACAATCTCTAACGTACTGCCGTTAACCGCCATGGTCAGGGCACTAAACTGAGCTCCTGGCCCAAGTTGCATAACGGAGCTTGGGTCAGCACCTTGGTCTAATAACCTTTCAACCTTTTTGGCATTGTTGTTATGAATAGCTGCGAAAAGATCTTTCGATTTATTCTGTGCAACACTAGTAACTGATAGGGCGAGAATAAACAGTGCAGTGAGTAGAATTCTAGGCATTTGACTACGAAAGGTGAATAAGAGGTACGCAGCTATAAATGTAGGTTCGCTCTAATAATAAACTACAACTGGATGGGGCCATAAACTCCTTTTGGGACTGTAATAGAACGGTTGAAGTAAGAGCAATTAAAAACAATACCACCGGAAACCGCTTTAGGTAGCCTGTTCCTCATCCCCTCACACCCTTTCTCCATGAGCTATCCGAACGCTGTTACGCTTATTGCCTCCGACAATACCCAATTTAACGCCTATACCGCTTTCCCGACCACCGATGGGCCGCACCCCGGCATCATCTTGCTGCAGGAAGCTTTTGGCGTGAACGGCCACATTCGCAACGTAGCTGACCGGCTAGCCCAGGCCGGTTACGTGGTGGTGGCGCCTGAAATTTTCCAGCGTACCGCCGAACCAGGTCTGGAAATACCGTATTCCAATTTTGCGGGAGCCCTGCCGCACTATAACGCCATTACCCCGGAAGGCCTCACGGCCGATGTGCAGGCCTGCTACAACTGGCTTCTAGGCCAGTCGGGTGTGACGGATAAAATCGGCAGCATCGGGTTTTGCCTGGGCGGGCGCGTGTCATTCCTGACGAATGCCGTGCTGCCGCTATCGGCTGGGGTTTCGTACTACGGTGGCGGCACCCACACGCTCACTGACCGGGCCAAAGACCTGCATGCCCCGCACCTGTTCTTCTGGGGTGGCCTAGACGCGCACATTAGCAAGGAGCACATTGCCCAGGTAACGGAGGCCGTAGAGGCGGCCGGCAAGCCCTACATCAACACCGTCATTTCCTACGCCGACCACGGTTTCCATTGCGACGAGCGGCCCAGCTACCACCCCGAAGCCGCCGCTGAAGCCTGGGCCCTAACGCTGGCTTTCTTCAACGATAAGCTACGCTAAGCCAGCTGTTGACCCAATTGATTTCAGAAAAAGCGCCTGACGGAAACGTTAGGCGCTTTTTCGTGCCCAAAAGCGAGCTTTGTTGCCGCTTCAACCCCCTCTGAAATCGGAAACTCGACTTTAACCTGCGCCCACCAGGGTAGGTATAGTGACCTAGGCCATAACGACGGGCCTGCTCACACGATGAAAAAGTACATTCAGCAGTTTTCGCCGGTTTATTTCGCTCTGGTGATGTCTACCGGAATTATATCATTGGCCGCCGATGGCCTGCAATTATCCGCCGTTGCGAAGGGCTTCTTTTACCTGAACCTAGTACTCTATCCAGTGTGCTTCGTGCTGCTGCTGCTGTGGATTGTGCTGAACAGGAAGGAGGTATTGACTGAGCTGACATCTCACAAGAAAGGGGCGCTTTTCCTGGCCTTTGTGCCAGCTACATGCCTGCTCGGCAACCAAGTGGTGCAGTTGCGACAATTCACTGGCCTAGGCAATGCGCTGTGGGTTCTGGCGGCTGTGGCCTGGCTGGTACTGCTCTACAGCTTTCTGATTGGTGTGAGTGTAGGCAAAGAAAAGCCTGCTCTGGAAAAGGGCTTTAATGGCAGCTGGCTGTTACTGGTGGTAGCCACCGAAGCGCTGGCGGTACTAGGTGCCAAGCTGCTGCCGAGCTGGAACGTGGCTCCCGAAGTAAGCACATTTGCTCTGCTAGGCCTGTTTCTGCTCGGAAGCCTGCTGTACGTGGTACTTAGTACGCTACTGTTTTATAGGCTCACCTTCAAGCCGCTGGGCGAGAAGGAGGTAGGAGCAGCCTACTGGATAAGCGTGGGGGCAAGCGCCATCACGGTGCTGGCCGGCTCCAGCCTTGCCACCAGCCTAGCGCAACACCAGGTGCTCCCCGACCTGCTACCTTTTGTGAAGGGAACCAGCTTGCTTTTCTGGGCCGTCAGCACCTTTTGGATTCCTTTGGTGGCGGGCCTGCGCCTCTGGAATCACCTCAAAACTCGCCCGGCCTTCACCTACACTCCTGCCTATTGGAGCATGGTATTTCCGTTAGGCATGTACACAGCTGCTACCCTGCGCCTTTCAGAATCTCTGAAAATCCCGCAGCTGCGAGTTATTCCGGCCAATTTCTTTTACGTAGCCATGCTTGCCTGGCTCCTGACTTTTGGAGGTATGCTTTATCAGTATGCAACTACAGCTGGCAAGCAACAGGAAGCGTGGCGGAGGTTGCCACAAAAAAAGCTCTGCTGCAGAATGCAGCAGAGCTTTCTCTAACTCGTTAAAGTCAACCGAACTGGCTCTAGGCTACTACTAGTGCTTGCGGAGCTGCCTGTTTGATGCGGGCTAGCAGCCAGGCCACCTGCCGCTTGGTTTCGGCCTGAAACTCTGAGCAGGCGGCTTCCAGTTCTTTGTCGCGGAGGGCTAGGGCAGCGTTGCCGATGATGTCCCAGCACAGCTCTACTTCGTTGGCTAGCAGCCATAAGTCGTGCAAGTCGCGGAGTAAGGCCAGGCTGCCATTGCGAGGCTGGCTGAACAGCACCTTTTCCATTTGATTAGGCTCGGGGCTTTCATCGGCGGAGTAACGCACCAGAAAGGGCTGCATATGGCCCTTATGTCGTACCGACCAAGCCGAGAGCTTCCTGCACATCTGCTCAATATCGGGCTCATCTTTATGATGATTGGCTACTTTCTCAAAGGCCTCGGCCAGCTGCTTTTCGCTGTTTTCGACCAGCCCCAGGTAGTTTCCTAGCTTCATGATATCGTGGGTTAGGCTTTGCGAATCCGAACTGCGGCGTACTTGAAGTGCGGCTGCTTGCTAATGGGGTCCCACTCTGTAATGGTCAGCTCGTTGGCCGCCCTAGGCTGCTTGTCTTTATCCCAATAGCCATAATGGAAAGGCATGAACACCAGGCCCGGCTCAATACCCCCAATGCGGGCTGGTTCCACGGCCTTACCCCGCCGCGACTCAACCTCCACCAAATCGCCCTCTCCAATGCCGAAGCGGGCTGCATCTTCCTCTGAGAGCTGCACAAAGCCTTCCGGCGCGGCGTTGTTGAGGGCCCGGGAGCGGCCAGTTTTGGTGCGCGTATGGAAATGATAAACCACGCGGCCCGTGGTAAACCACAAGGGGTAGGCCTTATCGGGTTGCTCGTGGGGCGGCTCGTAGTCAGCGGCTTTAATGAAGGCTTTGCCTTGCGGATCATTCGCCTTATAGGCCTGCGCCTGCTGCTCGGTGCCGGTTTCCAGGTCGTAGCCGAAAGTTTCGCAGTATTCTGGCTGGGTATTGAAAACGTGGTCGGTGTAAAGGTGCTCGGCGCCATCGGGGTACTGCTCATTGCAGGGCCACTGAATGCCAGAGCCTTCGCTTAACTTGGCGTAGCTCATGCCGGAGTAGTCGCAGGGGCGACCTTTACTGCAGACTTTCCAGGCCTCAAAGGCTTCCTCCGGCGTAGTCCAGCTGATGAGCGGCCGCCCATCTTTGTCGCGGAAATCCATGCGGTGGGCATAATCGCAGAAAATGTCAAAGTCGGAGCGGGCCTCACCGGGCGGCAATATGGCTTGATAGGAAATATGAACGGTGCGGTCGGTATTTGTGAACGTACCCGTTTTCTCGCCCCAAATAGCCGATGGTAGCACTACATCGGCGTACTGCGCCGTCTCGGTCATGAAGGCGTCCTGCACGATGATGAACAGGTCCTTCTTCTCCAGAATCTTGCGCAGGCGTGGCAGGTCGGGCATAGATACGGCCGGGTTAGTGGCGCTAATCCAGAGGAGCTTAATGGAGCCCTGTTCGCAATAATGCCAGAGCTGCATAGCATGGGTGGGCGGCGTCCAATGCGGAATAATATCGGGGTCGACGTTCCAAATGCGGGCCAGCTCCTGAATATGCTCGGGGTTGCTCCAGTTGCGGAAGCCCGGCAGGTCGCCATCAGCCCCGCATTCCCGGGTGTTTTGGGAGGTTGGTTGCCCGTTCATCTGCAGGATGGCATTGCCCTTGGAGCCAATTAGCCCCCGAATCAGGTGAATATTGTTGATCTGCACCGCCGCCGCCGTTGCCTGCATCGATTGATATACGCCCTGCAAGGCCGTTGAAACTAGGGTTTTGCAGGTGCCTATGATTAAGGCCGCCGCTAGCAGCTTTTCGGCGGGCACTCCCGTGAGGGCTTCCACCCGCTCAGGAGTCCACTTTTCCACGGTCTTGCGCAGCTCGGCAAAGCCCAATGTGTGTTGCTTGATGAATTCGTGGTCAAGGTGGTCGGCTTCAATCAGTAGATTAAGCAGGCCATTGAGTACGGCAATGTTAGTGCCTACTCGTGGCGCCAGATGCACGGTGGCCTTTTCGGCTGTGTACGTGAGGCGCGGGTCAATAACCACCAGCTGAGGCGGGTTGGGCCCTTCCAGCCGATCAAGAATGCGTGCCCATAACACCGTCTGCTGCGAGGCCATGTTGTGGCCTACGAGCAGCACGGCTTCGGTGGTGTCTAGGTCAGTGTAGGAACCCGGCTGCCCATCGGTGCCGAAAGATATTTTGAGGGCGGCAGCGGCCGTAGCGGTGCACAAGCGGGTGTTACCATCCATGTGCGGAGTGCCCAATCCCGCTTTGCCCAGCACCCCCAGGGTGTAGTATTCCTCAATAAAGAGTTGGCCCGAGGTGTAAAACCCCAATGCACCACTGGTGTGCTCCCGAATTAGGTCTTTGGAGCGCTGCACAATCAGGCTCATGGCCTCATCCCAACTGGCTTCCTGCAGCACCCCATCGCGCCGGATCAGGGGTTTCGTGAGGCGGTCGGGGCTATGATTTGCTACCCAGCCGTGCAGACCTTTGGGCCCCAGGCGACCCTTGTTTACCCGGTCGGCCGCTCGGCCCCGCACACCCACAATCCGGCCTTCCTTCACGCCAATATCCATCCCGCAACCGTTGGAGCACAGCACACACGCCGACTGCACCCAACGCTCGGGCTCTTCCTCGGTGTGCTCATCTACTCGCGCAGGCCACTGGCCTTCGTAGCCAGTGCGCGGTCCCCAGATATCAGTGATGCTATTGCGGGATTCTTCCATACGACATGGTTTTTGGATTGAAGCAGGTTTTGGCAAGAGCAAGCTAGCGAGTAGCAAAGCTTTTAGCGGCTTAATTATGCGTGCTCTTTACATACTACTGCCCTCGTGAACGTAAGGGATAATACGTGCGCGAACGAAAAAATGGCAGGGCATCTACCGCTTATTTTAATTAAATTTTAATCTAAAATATTGCGTTAACGGGCTATAATGGCTGATATGGTTCAGCTTTAGGAACATTACAGGTTGCTGCCTTAGCGTGCCTGATATAGCCATATAACTGACTAGGTACTTGAAACCAAAAGTAGCTGTTAGCTAGGGCGTGTCTATTCTACTACCCTTGTTTACCCGAGTAAGCATAAGTTGTAAATTGTATAAAACGCACAAAGGGGACGGACACTAGTTGTCCGCCCCCTTTGTGACTTACTTGCTGATATCTAACTTATTTGGCTTTAGCCTGAATGAGTTTAATCACATCGGCGTTGCCGCCTTCCTTGGCGTTGGCTAGCACGTCTTTGCCGTCCTTATCTTTGGCCTTGGGGTTAGCGCCGTTGGCGAGCAGGAACTCCACCACATCAAGGCTGCCGTTGGCGGCAGCGGCCATGAGGGCAGTGGTGTTAAAGGAATCTGCTTTCTCGACCTGGGCTTTGTTTTTTACTAGGGCCTTCACCACGTCTAAATGGCCATTGCCAGCCGCCAGAATAAGGAAAGTGGTAGGAAAGCCGGGCATCATTTCCACGGGGGCATTGGCATCAGCGCCGGCAGTGAGCAGGGCATCCACGTCAGCAGCCTTGTTTTTTACAACGGCAGCATACACCTTTTGTGTAGCCGTTTGGGCGTGAGAAAGCGTAGTAGCGGCGAGAAATAGAGTAAAAACGAGAAGAAGTTTTTTCATGCCGGGAAATCCAATTGAAAGAAGAGAATAATCTCAAATGTAAGGCCTTGATGCCGGAATATCCCTATTTCTGCTTCTGATTTACAGCAACGCTACTCAGCTGATTCGTTGAAAACGTTTGGGTGTACCAGCAACATAAGATCAGCCTGTTACTTCTATAAGCTAACTCTTCGAGTCCAACTATTTATAGGGGATTATGTATAATCATTCTAAATAACTTTGGTTGTTACTCGTCTGTAGTGTTCCTTTGTATTGTTTTAGAATAGTTCTAAATAGAAAAAAGTACATGAACACACTGCAACGCCTGGGCCTGACTTCCTCCTTACTGGCCTTTCCTATACTAGTACACGCTCAACAGTCGGCCGCCATTCGGGGCACGGTAACTACAGTGGATGGCAAGCCGGCCGAGGCCGTTACCATTGGCCTGAAGGGCCGCAGCCAGGGCGCCATTACCAACAACCAAGGCCAGTATAGTATTGAGCGCGTGCGCGATGGCCAGTATACGGTAGTTGTGACAGCGGTTGGGTTGAAGTCGGAGGAGAAGCTAGTAACCGTAAGCGGCGGCCAGGCCGTAACGCTGGACTTTACCTTATCGGAAAACGCGGAGCAGCTTCGGGAGGTGATTGTGAACGGCGCCCGCGTGAATCGTTTCGCGCGCAAAAGCAGCGACTACGTTGCCAAAATGCCCCTAAGCAACCTCGAAAACCCGCAGGTGTACGCTACGGTGGGCAAGGAGCTGCTCTCGGAGCAGCTAGTATTTACCGTAGATGACGCCATGCGTAATGCGGTAGGTGTGCAGCGCATGTGGGAAGCCACGGGCCGGGCCGGCGACGGCGGCAGCTTTTACAACAGCCGCGGCTTTATTGTGCAAAGCCAGCTGCGCAACGGCCTGGCCGGCAACGTGACCAGTGATATTGATGCCGTAAACCTGGAAAAGCTGGAAGTTATCAAGGGGCCGTCGGCTACGCTGTTTGGCAGCGCGCTTACTTCCTACGGTGGCCTCATCAACCGCGTGACCAAAAAGCCTTACGAGACCTTTGGCGGCGAAATAGGGGTAGCAGCCGGCAGCTACGGCTTTCACCGCGTGAGCGCCGACGTGAATACGCCACTCAACCCAAGCAAAACGCTGGGCTTCCGCCTGAACTCCGCCTATCAGTACGAGGATAGTTTCCAGAGCGAGGGCTTTGCCAAAAGCTTTGCCGTGGCACCTAGCCTCTCATTTAAGCCCACGGAGCGGCTGAGCATCAACCTCGATGCCGAGCTGTTTCAGGGGCGCAACGTAGGCCGCCAGCTTATCTTTTTCTACTTCCCCTCCACGCAGCTGGGCGCTACCCGTGCCGACGAGCTGAACCTCGACTATAAGAACTCTTACATGGGCAGCGGCCTGGAGCTGAAGACAAGGAGCACCAACGTATTTGGCCAGGTAAACTACCGGCTCTCATCGGCCTTCACGTCATCAACCAACCTTACGTTCAGCCGGAGCTTCTCCGATGGGTTTGGGCCGTATTTCTACCTAGTACCCGATGCCGTGGCCACCGGCAACCCCAACGCGGCACCTGGCGCCAATTACCTCGCCCGCGCCGACCAGTCGACGGGCAACAGCCGCAACACGGTGCTGGAGGCCCAGCAGCTTTTCAACGGCGACTTCCAGGTGGCGGGCCTGCGCAACCGTGTGGTGCTGGGTCTTGATTTCCTGCGGGTTGATTCCGACCAGAACTTCTTCGGCAGCAGCTATGATATAGTGCCCCTAAATGTGCCCGGCTACGACTACACGCAGTTCAACGGCACCAACCAGGGCAATTTGTACAACAGCAAAGACCCCGACTTCACGTACCCCGTAACCACTAAGTCTAACACCTACAGCGCTTTCGTGTCGGATGTGCTGAACCTTACCGATAAGCTGAGCGTGCTGGCGGCGTTGCGTCTTGATCGGTTTGAAAACCAGGGCGGCAAGGTAGGCGGCGAGGTGGCCGCGTACACCCAAACCACGCTCTCGCCCAAATTTGGGGTAGTGTTCCAGCCGCTGAAAGACCGGGTATCGGTGTTTGCCAACTACCAAAACAGTTTCGCCAACCGCAACTCCTATATTGATACCGAGGGCACCGTGCGCAACGCTACGCCGGAGCGCGCCAACCAGTTTGAAACGGGAGTGAAGCTGGATGCCGCCGAGGGCAAGGTGAGCGCCACGGTCAGCTACTATGATATTCGGGTGAAGGACATTCTGCGTCCTACGCCCACGGCTACCATCACGAATGCGCAAACCCAAAACGGCACGCAGCTCAGCAAAGGCGTGGAGCTTAGCCTAATTGCCAACCCCTTCGAAGGCTTTAACGCGGTAGCCGGCTTCAGCTACAACGATTCCGAGCTGACCAGATCAGATGAAACGGTGAACGGGCGCCGCCCCGCCACGGCTTCGTCGCCGTATCTGGCTAACCTGTGGCTAAGCTACCGCGTGCCCGCCAGCGCCCTGAAAGGCTTCGGCTTTGGGGTGGGCGGCAACTACGCCAGCGACAACAAGATTCAGAACACCACCCTCAGCCAGTTTACGCTGCCGGCCTACACTATTTTGAACGCCTCGGTGTTCTATGATCAGCCCAAGTTCCGGATTTCGGGTAAGGTAGATAACCTTACCAACGAGCGGTACTGGATTGGCTACACTACCATGAACGCGCAGAAGCTGCGCAGCTTTGTGGGCAGCGTAGCTTATAAGTTCTAAGTAGCGTATCGGGGCGCTAGGTAGTAAGGGCGGCTAAAGGCAGCTGGGGCACGGTTTCATTCCTAGGCTCGGTTGCAGGAATAAGCCAGAAGCAGTTGCTGTAACGATGAGCAAATTCAGGAAAGCGGTTGGGAAGGTGCACTTGTGGTTGGGGCTGGCCACGGGGCTAGTGGTGTTCATTATAAGCATCACGGGAGCCATCTTCGTCTTTCAGGATGAAATACGCGACCTGATTGAGCCATGGCGTAAGGTACAAGCCCAGGCCACTGCTCCGCTGTTGCCTTCTCGGTTGCAGGCTGCAGCCCTGGCCACCCACCCCGATATTGCCAGCAAGGACACCTGGGTTACCTACTTCGGGGCTGAGCGCACCGCTACCGTTTTCTTTACCACCAAAGCCGGGGCGCCCACGCAGGTGTACCTGAACCCTTACACCGCCGAGGTGCTGCACGAGCACGATCTGCGTACGCACTTCTTCGCTGTTGTGCAGGAAATCCACATGACCTTGCTGCTGCCCGAAGCCCTAGCAAAGTGGGTAGTAGGCGGCTCCGTCATGATTTTTGTGCTGATGCTCGTTACCGGGGTGGTGCTGTGGTGGCCCAAGCGCAAACAGGAGCGTAAGCAGCGCTTTACCATCAAGTGGGGCGCACGGTGGCGGCGCATTAACTACGATCTGCACAACGTGCTGGGCTTTTATGCCGCCAGCATTGGGTTGCTGCTGGCCCTGACGGGGCTGTTCATGATTTTTCCTGCGGTGCTAACCCCCATAGCGTATGTGGCCAACGGCGGGAAAACCTACCCTCAAGACCTGATAACGGCCAAAGTAGACACCTTGCAGCCCGTGGCTGCGGCAGCTCAGCCAGTATCCGATATGATCTACCAGGCCGTACGCCGCCGTTCGCCTCAGGCCGAAATGATTCTGCTGGGTCCCGTTGGTACGGGTAAGGAGCCCGCTCTTTGCTGGAGCTACCAAAAGGCGCTGCACTACTACCACCGCGACGACTACGCTTTTCACCCCGTTTCGGGCCGGGAACTGCAAGCCAGTCTGCACACCACCAAAAGCGCCGGCACCAAGCTCACCGACATGAACTACGACGTGCATACCGGCCAGATTCTGGGCCTGGGTGGTAAAATTATTGCGTTCCTGGCCAGCCTGATTTCGGCGAGCCTCCCCGTAACCGGCACTATTATTTGGTGGGGTCGGCGCAACAAAGCCAAGAAGCCCCGGAAGGTGCAGCCAGTGGCCGCAACGGCCTAACGGCACGTACTGCACATTTACTTTCACAAAAAACGCCCGGCAATAGCTGGGCGTTTTTGTTGAAAGTAAGTAGTGAAAGATGCAGCTTTTTTACGCTGGTACTGTGGCTGGCACTTCCCGGCCCATGCGCTGGGCCATCATGCTGGCCAGAATAATTTGCAGGGCATGATATAGCATAAGAGGTAGTAGGATGAGGCCAGTGGCGGCGGTAGCCGGAAACAGCAGGCTGGCCATCACGCTGCCGTGCACCAATGATTTTTTGGAACCGCAGAACAGAGCTGTAATTCGGTCTTCGCGCGAGAAGCCTAATAGCTGGCTCAATAGCCAAACTACTCCAAAAATGGCTGCGTAAAGCGCTACCATGCCCAAGCCCAGCAACAGCACGTCGCGGAGGGCATAGCTGCTGAATATGCCTTCAGCAAACGACTCGCAGAAGGCCGTAAATACAATCAGCAGAATCACGATTTGATCAGACATGCGAAGCTTGCCTTTGTGCTGCTCGGCAAAGGCCCCAAATCGGTGGTTAAGCACTACGCCCGCTACCACGGGTACAATTACCTGCCAGGTAAGGCTGATGGCTAGGCCCCAGAGCTGGCTTCCATCGGCGGAAGTATTCAGAAACAGGCTGGCCCAAAGCGGCGTCAGGAAAATGCCGAGCAGGCTGCTAATACTGGCGTTGAAAATAGCGGCTGGTAGGTTGCCACGCGCAATGCTCACCATTACCACAGAAGTAGAAACTGTGCTGGGCAACGTGCACAGAAAGAAGATGCTTTGCCAGAGCTGTTCGCCCTTCAGGCCTTCAAACAAAGGCCGCGCTACCAGTGCCAGCGCCGGAAACACCACAAACGTAATGAGCTGCACCACCACATGAAGGCGCCAGTTGCGCAATCCGGCTTTCAGCTTCTCGAGGCTCAGGCGCAGGCCGTAAAAGAAGAAAATGAGCGCCACACCCGCCGTCGTAATTGCTTTCCAAGGAATAGGGCTGGTTTTACTACCTACCTGCGGAATAAAATAGGCCAGCAGCACTGCCCCAATCAGCCCTAGCAGAAACCAGTCGAGCAACCCGGCCCTGCGCAGTAAGGCTACAAAGCGGTTATCAGAGGAAGGGGGCGGTGTTACTGGAACCTGGGTAGCGGGCTGACTCATGGCGGCAAAATAAAAGCGTCAGACTAAAGTGGCCTGACGCTTTCAAAAAATACGGGGTAGTAAGCTGCGGGTTTAGCGCCGCCGTGGGCCTAGGCGGTTATGCCCACCAATTTAGCTTGTTTGCGGCGCTGCTTGCGCAGGCGGTTCAGCCACAAAATAGTGCCGGTTATAGGAAAGGTAAAGCCTAGTACACACACTATTAAGCCAATGATTTTGGATGGCAACCCGAACACGGCGCCCGTGTGTATGGGCTTGAACATGCCCCGTACGCGCTGGCCCAAGTTGCGCTGCTCATAGGTTTGCTGGCTGAGCACCTGCCCCGAGTACTGATCGAGGTACACTTCATCGGTGGCATTTTCTGACACTGCATTGGGCCGCAACGTAGCGACCCGGATGCTGCCGGTTGCTTCTTTGGGGAGCTGTAGCGTGTAGTAAACCGCATTGGGGGCTAGCTCCCGGGCGCGGGCCAGAGCCGCATCGGGCGAAAGGCTAGGGGGAGTAGCCAAAGCAGTTTCCAGAGCCGCTGGAGCTTCCACCGGAACCGCTGGCACAGCCGTACCAGGCACTACCGAAACCGGGGGCTCGGGGCGTTGCATGGGGGAGTTGGTAACGGCATAAATACCTTTGTTAAACCACTCAAACGACCACGCTAAGCCAGTAAACGCAAACACGAATAGGAACAGCGCTGAGTAGAAACCCAGCACAATGTGCAAATCGTGGTTGAGGCGTTTCCAGCCGCCGCTCCATTTCACTTGCAGGCGCTGCTTCATGGCCTTGCGCGTGGCGGGCCACCACAGCACAATTCCCGTCCCGATGATGAACAGGAACATAACCGTGCTTACGCCCACAATCAGCTTCCCGATGGCGCCGCCCACCATGCCGCGGTGCAGAGCCATCATCGTGAAGAAGAAGGTTTCGCGGTAGTTCAACTCGCCGGTTACGGAAGCCGTGTAGGGGTTCACGAACACCTTCGGGCCACCACCGCCTTCGCCGCCACCTTTACCGCCTTTGGCTTTTTCCTCGCCTCCTTTGCCCGCTTTGCCTTCTGGCTGCTGGGCACTGCCGCTGCCTTCTTTAGCCGGTGTATCAGCGCCTGCGCGGGCACCCTCCTTTCGCTCACCACCGGGGCCTCCCGGGGTACCTGCTAGGCTGAACTCCACGGTGCGCGTGGGATCAGCATATACCTTCACGCCCGTGATTTTGGCGTCGGCTTTGTAGGCTTTTACGGCATCAGTAAGCTGGTTGAGCGGCAGGGCAGGGGTAGTAGCCTGAGCTACAAAGTAGCGCTCGGGGTGCCAGGCTTGCTCCAGCTCTTTTTCAAATACTAACACCCCACCCGTCAGGCAAACCACGGCAATGATCAACCCTGAAACTAGACTGAGGTACAGGTGAATGTTGCGAAAGAAAATTTTCATGTCAGGCTAAGAAATACAGACCACAATGTCGGTCGAAAACCCGGAAGGTTGCCAGTTGCAGCTGACGATTTCCGGGTTTTCTGGTCACTCACACGTTATTTCCACGGCAGCATATGCTGCTTTGGGTTGAAGCTCTTACAGGCGGTAGCCCAGGGTAGCAGCAAAGTTACGGGGGGCAATGGGGTTCACGCTATTGTCGTCATGGAGGTTGTAGCTGAGCTCGTTGAGCAGATTGGCTACCTTCACCCGCACCGAAAACCGGTCGTAGGTGTAGCCCAACGAGGCATCTAGCTGCAGGTAATTGGGCACGGCAATCAGTTTGAAGGCATCCGACACCGGGTTGCCACTGGCATCTACCCACGGCTCGCCGGTGGCAGGGTTTACTTGGCGGTTGTTGCGGCCGGCCAGTCGGTCGCCAATGTAGTAGGTGGTTACGCCAGCGGTGAGACCTCGCAGGAATGCGGTTTCGCCGAAGGCACTACCGAAATTGTAGAACAAACTCAGGTTAGCCGTATGCGCTGGGTTGTAGCGCAGGCGGCTGCCGTTTTCGTAAATGTTGCTGTTGGTGTAGGCCGTGTTGTTGTAGCTGTAGCCGGCAATAAACGACAAGCCATACAACGGCCGGCTCTGGATGTCAACCTCCACGCCTTTGCTGGTTACCTCACCGGCCAACTCCTGCGGATTCACCTTGTTAGCGGCTGTTGCAATGCGCGAATCGTTCGGTAGCACCGTCTGAATCTGGTTGCTGTTCACGATGTGGTAGGCCGTTACGTTGGCCGACAGCGCGCCTTTGAACAGGTCGTTTTTGATGCCTACCTCATACTGATCAATGATGGAAGGTGGCAAGGGCTGGGCATTGAGGTCAAGCACCGTGTTGCCCTGGGGCGTAAACGAGTTCGAGTAAGAAGCAAACAGCGCCGTGGTTTTCATTGGCTGATACACTAGGCCCAAGCGCGGTGAGAAGGCGCTATCGAAGCGGCGGTTCTCCTTCACGGTGGTGGTAACGGCGTAGGTGTACACGTCGCTGGGCGTTTCTTGGTAGCTCCAGCGCAGGCCGGCCAGCACCTTTACTTTCTCACTTACGCTAAGCAAATCCTGCACGTAAAAGCCAGCGCGGCGGGTGTTGCCCAGCGTGCGGGTGTTGCGGCGCAGTTCCTCGTAGCTGCTCACGGCTTTGGCCGGCGCGCCCAGCACCCGGCTGCGGTCAAACACGTTAATGGAGTCGTAGGCCTGCGTTACGTGGGTTAAGGTGTTCGACTGATACTGGTCAGCATCGGCGCCTACTAGCACGGTGTGGCCCAGAAACCCGGTGCGGAACTGGCCGGTCAAATCAAGCTGGGCCAGAAAGTAGTTTTCGGCCGTGATGGTGCGCTGCAGGCTGCGGCCCCAGTCGCCATACAACGAGGGCTTGGTGTGCGCGGGCACTCTTGGCGTGGTGGCCGTGGCTTTTTGCTCGGGCATGGTGCCATTGTTGATGCCTACGGGGCGGTTGGCGCTGCGCAACTCATTGTCGTAGCGCTGAAAGCCGGCCACTCCTTTAATCTGCCACGTATCGTTCAGGCGGCTGGTAAGGGTAGCGGTGGTGCTAGTTTGGTTGGTGGCGTTGCGGGCGCCCGGCGCATTCAGGAACCGGCTGCGCGATTTCAGAATCGTGTAGTCGATGGCACCAATACCGAAATCGGGCGTGCGGTTGTCGCGCAGGTAGTCGCCTTCCAGCACTAGGGTGGTGTTGGGCGTCAACTCAAACAGCAGCGAAGGGTTCACGTACACGCGGTCTGACTTCACTTCGTCGCGGTAGCTGTTGCCTTGCTCGTAGGTGCCGTTCAGGCGGAAGGCTACTTTTTCGCTGTTGCCTACGGCGCCGTACACATCTACTAGGGGCTTCCAGAAGCCAAAGCTGCCTACGCGCAGGCCCAGCGAGCCGCCGCGCTCAAACTGTGGCTTTTTGGTTATGAGGTTCAACACTCCGCCGGCGGCCACGTTGCCATACAGGATAGCGGCGCTGCCTTTCAGCACTTCCATGCGCTCCAGAGAGCTGGCCTCGGGCATCACGCCGTTGTTGAAGCGCACGCCGTTTTTAAAGGTGTTATTGCTGCCGTAGGCAAAACCGCGGCTGCCCAGCTCTTCCTGCGTGCCGCCGGTGGTGCTGGTTACGTACACGCCACTCACGTTTACTAGGGCATCAGAGAGGCGCAACACTTGCTGCTGCTCCAGCACCTGGCGCTCTACGGTAACGGCGCTCTGGGGCAAATCGAGGGAGGCAACCGGAAGCTTGCTGACGCTGGTAGGGCGCTCATTGAGGCTCCGGTTGCCGGTTATCTTTACTTCGCTGAGCTGCTCGCTGCTTTGCGCTAGGGTAAAAGCGGGTACTGGGGTGGTTTCGCCGGCCGTAACCGTTACCGGAATTTCCTGCGAAATGTAGCCCAGGCTGCTGATAACCAGGTGGTAAGTACCAGCCGGAGCCGAAAGCCGGAAGGTGCCATCGGTGCTGGTCATGGTCCCGAACGCCGTGCCTTTCAGGGCTACCGTTACCCCCTCTACTGGCTTGCCTTCGCTATCCTTCACTACGCCGGCCAGCCGGCCCCGCTGCGCTGTGTCGTCGCCGTGCTTGGTAGTAGGGGTAAGAACATCTCCGGCAGTGGTAAAAGCAGGAGTTGCAACGGTTGATAATGGAAGAGATAAGAGTAGCAGGAGGGGAAGAGGTCGGGGCATGGAAAGTGCGTATCGGGTAGCGTTGCGTAGATTGATGTAGAGTAATGCAAAGCTCGTGTCTATTTAGAATGATTCAAAATATCTATTTAGAAAAATTCTATATTAATGCTATGGTCCGTGTAGCTCAGTGCTTTACCCATGGAGATATTTCATGCTAGCTTCCTGGAAATAAAAAAAGCCCGACCTGAGCCGGGCTTTAAAGGGAAAGGCAACCTAGTAGTATGGGACAGAAGCAGCCCCGGTTGGTAAGCTGTCGGCACCTAGTGCACCAAGCTACCCTGCTGAGCTACTAGCTTCTGCGGCAGTGCAAAGGCATCAGCCAGCAGCTCGTAAGAGCGCAGGCGGTCATCGTAGTCGTGGGTGATGGTGACGGCTACTACTTCATCTACTTTATAGTCGGCCGCTAGCGCCAGCAAGTCAGCCTTCACTTTATCCGGAGTGCCGCTAATGATGCGCTTATGATGATATACCAGACGGGCCTGCAAATCGGCAGAAAGCGCTTTGGTGTTGGCCTTTTCCACGGCATCAATAGGCGAGTAGTTGCCGGTTTCCAGCTTCAGCATTTGCAGCGCCAGGTTATCAGCCAGGGCCTGCGCGTGCGTGGCGGTATCAGCGCACACTACAAATATGGCCACGTTGGCTTCTGGCGCCGCTAGCTCCGGCGAAGGCTGAAACCGGTCGCGGTAGAGCTGCATAAGCTTGGGGCCGCTGTTGGGGTTGATGAAGTGCGCAAACGAGAAAGCCGCACCTACATGAGCAGCAAACAGGCCACTTTGCCCGCTCGAGCTCAGCAGCCAAAGCTCCGGCTGCGTATCAATGAAAGGGGCCGCTTTTACGTTGGTATGGATGGTATCGGGCACTACCTCATTGCGCAGGTACGCCCGCAAATCCATCAGCTGTTCGGCAAAATCCTCGTCGCTGAAGGTGTTGTGCGGATTCAGGGCGTGAGCCGTTACGCGGTCGGAGCCGGGGGCGCGGCCAATGCCCAGGTCGATGCGGCCAGGATAGAGGGTTTCCAGTAGCCGGAAGTTTTCGGCCACTTTCAGGGAAGAATAGTGGGGCAGCATCACACCCCCTGAGCCCAGCCGAATGCGAGAAGTTTCGGCCCCCAGGCGGGCTAGCAGCACCTCCGGCGCCGAGCCCGCCAGCGTGTTGGTATTGTGGTGCTCCGACACCCAGAAACGCGTGAAACCCAGCCGGTCGGTGAGGCGGGCCAGCTCAATGGTATGTTGCAGAGCCTCGCGCGGGGTGCGGCCCACCGGTACCGGCGACTGATCCAGCACGCTCACGCGCAACGTTGAGGAAGTATTCATGGCAGAAAAAGGAATAGCCTTACTAACCACCTGTTGGCCGCGGAAGTTTACGGCTCCTTGTCTATCGTGTAAAGTCTTGGCCGGTCAGGCAGGCAGCTTTACTTGAAATCGAGGGCTAGTAGTGCTACTGTAAATCACTAACGCTTGATGTGGATTCCTACTCGGAATGCCCCTTGCCGTAGCGTACCTTCGCGGCCGCATGATTTCGACCCTTACTCTCGCGCTGCTGTGCGTATTTGCCTTTTTGGCGGGCCTAATTGACGCCATTGTGGGCGGCGGCGGCCTCATTCAGCTGCCTGCCATGCTGGTGCTGCTTAAAGATACCGGCGTGCCGGTGCCCACCATTCTGGGTACGGGCAAGGTTTCTTCCCTGATGGGAACGGCGGCGGCCTTGCGACGCTATGCCGGGCAGGTGCCCATTCAATGGCGAGCAGTAGGCACCGCTGCCGCAGTAGCGGGCGTGTTTTCGTTTCTGGGGGCGCGGGTAGTAAGTAAGCTGCCGCAGGAGCTGCTGCCTCCGCTAGTACTAGGGCTGCTGGTGGTTATTGCCATCTACACGTTCTGGCGCAAAGATTTCGGCTCTCTACATGCCCCCAGGCTTTCAGCCAAGCGCGAGCCCGTATATGGCGCCCTTGTCGGGATGCTGATTGGCTTTTATGACGGCTTTTTTGGGCCGGGCACGGGCTCTTTTCTGCTGTTTGCCTTCGTAGGTTTGTTCGGCTACGACTTCATCACGTCCTCGGCGTCGGCCAAGCTGGTAAACGTGGCTACCAACCTGGCGGCCCTGGCGTACTTCGCGTACACCGGCCAGATTCTGTGGGCGGTGGCCTTGCCCATGGCAGTCAGCAACATCATCGGCTCCACGTTGGGGGCGCATCTGGCCCTGCGCCACGGCACCGGCTTCGTCCGGATTCTCTTTCTGGTGGTAGTAGGCGGCTTTATCGTGAAGCTGGGAATTCAGGTGCTCGGATAACGCCCAAAACGCCAGCGGAGAGTTGGATGGCGTTGCAGGCCTAGTAGCGCAACACCATCCAACTCTCCACTGCTGGTAGCTAATATCCGGTAGTCTATTCCTCGTAGCGGCTGCCCAGGCCGGGTGCGGCGTTGCCCTGCGCGCCTTGCGTGCTCGGAACGCCCATCTTCTCTTCGCGCTTGCGCTGATATTTATCAAACTGCTGCGCCGAGAGGGTTTCCTTCAGCATCGAGAGGCGCGACTGTCCGATGTCATCCACTACGGCGGCCATTTTACGCACGTCCTGGCGGTATTTCTGGCGGGCAGTTTCCACGCAGCGTACGCTGATCAGGTTAATCTGGCGCACTTTCTCCACTTGCTGCGGATTCAGGCCTAGGGCCTTCTGCATGTTATCGGTAAGCGCATTGGCGCGGGCTTCAATTTGCGCCGGATTGGGTGCCGCCGCGGGCCGTGCGGTCGCCGGAGCGGTTGTAGCTGGTTTGGGCTTCGGCTTAGCCGCGGTGGTTTGGGCAAGCAGGGCCGTAGGCGCAGCCAGGAAAAGCAGGGAAGCGAGCAAAGAAGTTTTCATGCAGAGGAAAAGCAAAAAGATGGGGCAGCGAGATAAAAGTACGCGGCCGAAACTTTCAGACAGTAAAGATGATGCCAGAATAGCAATCTGCCATCGACAACGCGCAAACTCCGGATAGTATTCCGCCGGAAGCAGAAATTCTGTCTGGGGCCGCGCGTAACCTTTCCGGGTAGGTTTCCATACAGGAGGTAGTACTTCGTCTCCGTTATCAACCTAGCGTATGAAACCTGAAACCCGTAATACTCTACTAGCTGCTGCCGCTGGTGCGGTAGGCCTGTTGGCTGCCACCTTCTATTCCAACCGCCGCGGCAGCTACAACCTTACCGGGCGCGTGGTGCTTATTACCGGCGGCTCGCGCGGCCTGGGCCTGATTTTAGCCCGCCAAGCCATTGCAGAAGGTGCCAAAGTAGCCATCTGTGCCCGCGACGCCGAGGAGCTGGAGCGTGCCCGTCAGGAGCTGGCTCAGGACGGGGCCGAAGTACTAGCCCTCGTGCGCGACCTAACCAACGCCGAGCAAGTTCAGACTCTGGTAGCCGAAGTGCAGCGCACGCTGGGAAGTATTGATGTGCTCATCAACAATGCCGGTATCATCACGGCGGGCCCTCTGGATAACATTGAACTGCGCGACTACCAGGATTCCATGGATACTCACTTTTGGGCTCCGCTACACGCCATGCAGGCCGTGCTGCCCGCTATGCGCCGGCGCGGCGAAGGCCGCATCGTCAATATTGCGTCTGTGGGGGGGAAGGTGCCTGTACCGCACCTGGCGCCCTATTGTGCCAGTAAGTTTGCCCTCGTGGGCCTCTCTGAAAGCTTCCGCGCCGAGCTGCTTCAGCATGGTATTCAGGTGACAACAGTTTGCCCAGGGCTTATGCGAACCGGCAGCGCCCGAAATGCCATTGTAAAAGGCCAGCACAAGAAGGAGTATGCGGCCTTTATCATTGCTGACTCCTTGCCAGTGCTTTCTATTGATGCAGATAGCGCTGCCCGCCAGATCTGGAATGCCTGCCGCCGCGGCGATGCGGAAGTCATCCTGAGCGTACCCGCCAAAATGCTGTCGGCCTTCCATGGCCTGTTTCCGGGTACTACTACTGATGTACTCAGCTGGGTAAACCGGACCTTGCCCCGCTCCGGCGGCCCCCTCGGCGACGAGCGGCGCTGGGGCTACGAAAGCGAATCGGAAGCCAGCAAGTCGTGGCTGACGCCCCTCACCCGTAAAGCCGAAATTCAAAACAACGAGCTGTAAAACAATCAGCTGTTTGCAGCTAGCGCCTTTTTACTGTTGCCAAGAGGTCTGTAAAAACCAAGAGCGCCCGGCGTGGAAGCCGGGCGCTCTTGGTTTCTCATCGGCTGCAAAAAGCTTAGCGCGAGAAAACGGACGTATAAGTAGTAACCCCTTTGTCGCCGGCCTGGGTCAGCTTGATGCGCAGCGTAGTGCTGGTGAGCTGCTCTACGGCGAAACGACGGGTAACATTAGGCTGGGCAATAGTAAGCGAGTCGCCGGAAAGCTTCCAAGAACCAGTAATTTGCTGAGGAGCTTCGGGGTGCGCCTTTATGGCTGCCTCATCCAAAATGTAAGAACCATCAGCCTTGAACGTATGCAAGTTGTCGCTCTGGGCGGCTTTCAAGCGGGGTAACATATCGATAGCCGGAGTTGCGGCAGCGCCAGCAGCCGTCGTGGACAGCGTTAGGCCGGACAAGTGCCACTGACCAGCAGTCAGCAACTCGGATTTAGACTGAGCGTTAGTAGCGGCAGCGGCCACTTCCTGGGCAGGATCCTTAATTTCTTCTATTTCTTTCTCGCATGAGGAGAATACTAGGGTAGATGCTAGCAAGCTCAGGAATACGGGCAGTTTCTTCATGAAAACGGTTTTTGGTGATTGTGCAACAACACGCTTCGAGGCGTAGTACTTCTGCGGCATATGCCTCACTTTTAATGTCCAACTTCTCTACTACTGGGCTGCCGGGTGGCTTCCGCTGATGCAAATCTAAATAATTATAAATCATACTGGTTCAGGGGGTTGTGAAGAAAAGTAGATTTTTACCACCATGTATACTTATGTTGCAAAAAACAGCGTATTTTCTTGGTACTGTGGTAGTAAATTCATGAAAAATTAAAAAGGGCCTGCTAAACTGGTAGCGGGCCCTTTTATATATAGTTTGCACTATTCCGATGCCTAGTTTACGGTTTGGCACTGGGAGCAGGTATAGGTAGCTCGGCCGCCAACATAATTTTTGTCTATTTTGGTAGCCGGGTGACGCGGACAGTACTGGTGCTTGTCCGTTCCGGGCGTCGCGGAATCATCCCATTCGCGGGCATGAATCAAGAACTCAGCCGGGAAATCACGGTAGGTAGCCTCGTATGAAATGGCTGTTTGGAGTACTATCTGAATTGCCTCGTGTAAGTCCTTGAATCTGCTGGGATCTAATGTGTTAGCTGGCTGTTCCGGATGAATTCTGGCCTGAAATAACACCTCATCCACAATCCAGTTACCCAGCCCAGCCGTGATGCTCTGATCTAGCAACAGTGGCTTGAGTATGGTCTTGCGCCGGCTGAGCTTACTCTCAAGTTGCTCGGGCGTAATGTCCAGCGCATCAGGACCCAGCTTTTTGTCAGCTTGGTATTGGGCTACGCTTTTGGCCAGCCGAATGCGCCCGAACTTGCGCGGATCGACAAACGCTACCCGCAGGCCCGAGGCCACATGGAAGGCTACTCTGGTGAAGCGCGGTGCATCGGGCTCGTCGCGGTAGGCGCCTACGTCTCCGGTCATCCCGAAGTGCAGGACTAGTACCCGCCCATCGTCGAGGTGCAGAAAGCAGTTCTTGCCTAAGCGGGAAGTGTCGGTTACGGTGCGCCCAATGAGTGCTTGGCGCAGTGTATCCTCATCTGTGGCTAGCACGTGGGCATCCCGTACTTCAATGGCCGTAATGGTTTGGTGCAGTAGTGCGTCGTGCAGGAAACGGCGGTAGGTTTCTACTTCGGGTAGTTCTGGCATGTATGCTCGGGGTGCTGTTCAGAATAATTAAGGCCCTGATAAGGTCCTAAACGATAGTAACAGGCACAACGCTAGGTTGTGTTCCGGCCACAAGCCCTACTTCACCTAAACCTGTACGGTTTGTTGCTCTGGCAGACCTAGAGGCTCAGGTGGCCTTCCAAGACAATGACTCCAGTACCGCCAATCCGGACCGACTCAATGGCATGGCGCGGGCCCTGAATGCTTACTTGCACAGTACCAGGGCGACCCAGCCAATGGCCTTGCTCAGCTGTAAACGTTGGCTCCGCTAGGTAGCCGTAATGCCACAAGTACGCGGCCATTCCGCCCGTAGCAGAGCCGGTTACGGGGTCTTCCAGTACATCAGGGGGCGTACAGAGGTGGCGGGCGAAGGTGTCGCCGGCCGGAGTAACACCGCCGAGGCAGAACAGGTGGGAGCTAAAAAACTGGTGCTGTTGGCGGTATTCCTCCAGGGCTGCTGGCTGCGGAAGGTGAGCACGCCGGAGGGCGTCGGCATCACGCAGGAATACCATCAGCTGTGGGGTGCCAGTGCTAACCGTTTGCACCACCGAGCCGGGTACCAGATCGTCGGGAGTCAAACCAAACAGCGGCAGCACTTCTGCTAGGTCGTGAACCCGCCCAAACTCCGGGCGGCGCTGCGTCATGAGTACCTGCGAGAGCGTGCCAGCGGCAGCAGGCAGGATGGTAATGTCAATTGGCCCGTGGAGCAACTCAAGCTGCATATTTAGCGCCTCGGTGGTAGGACGGGGCAGGCGGCTGGTGTGCAGTAGGGCCGTGATGGTAGCAATGGTGGGGTGGCCGGCCAGCGGAATTTCTTCGCTGGGTGTGAAGTACCGGACGCCAAACGCCGCTACCTCGGAGCGCCGCACAAAAGCCGTTTCCGATTGGTTGAACTCGCGGGCCAGCTGCTGCATTTGCGCGTCAGTCAGGTCATCGGCATCCAGCACCACGGCGCATGGGTTTCCGCCCAACGCAGTTTCAGTAAAAGCATCAATCAGAAGGAAGGGGTAGGAGGGCATGAGAGTATGTTACGTGAACAGCTAAAGGTAGTGCGTAAGGCCTTGGCTAGCCCTTGCCAACGGTTTGGACCACAACGGCACCTAGTAAGAGGCTCAGCGCAGGGCCTATAGGAGTTTTTTATATAAGGTTGATGATCAGTGCATCCCAATAAAAAAGCCTGCTCTAGATTAAAGCAGGCTTTTCAGGTAAGCAAAACGTAGGAAACGTTACGATGGATCAGAAAGCATGGCTACCTGGCGTCCACTGGTATCATGAATGCTACCAGTGCGGCTGATATAGAGGCGCCGCTGCTGACCATCAACGAGCACGTAAGGGTAATTAATGCTTTCAGAACGAGTCAGGCGGCCAACAACTTGTGTGCTAAGGTCCTGCCGATCAACGCGCACAATGCTGAGTTGGTTGGTGATGTAGAAGGGCTGATTCGGATTATCGCGGAAGACAATCTTGCCCAGTACGCTCATGGGCCGAGCGTTGGTAGCAATTGCCCGAGTAGGCGCGGTGGCCCGGTTGGCAAGCACAGCCGGAGCCGCTGAGGGAGCTGCCGAACGGGTGCTGGCTACAATCTGTTGGTTGGCCCGCTGCCAACCCTCGCCAATAGAAGAAAGGCGCGTCGTGCGGCCCGGATGCGTCGGGGAGGCTTCATCATCGGAAACAATAGCCATAGCGGCCTGTGCTTCGGCTAGGCTAGCGCCCATCTTGCGCAAAACAAAACCCGAAAACTCATCGGCTTCCAGCTCATCGGCGGGATTAGAACCACCCGAGCGAAGGGTGTGTCCGTTGAGATGATGGCCCATTTCGTGGGCCAGTATACTAACACCAGCCCAGTCAGTACGCCCGGCACGGTTCACGGCACCCACAAACTGCGGGTTATACAGCAAGTAGCGCTTACCGCCATACACTACAGCAGCGGCGTTTTGCACCTGCGTTGAAGCTAGTAACTCAAAACGAGGCTTCAAACCAACCACATCCGTGATTTCGCGCAGTACGTCGCGCTGGCCTGAGGCTTGTGACTGCGCCGAAAGCGAGCCGGTAAGAACCAGCCATCCGGCAAGCACCAAGCCTGCGAAGCGGCGGAAGAAGCGAGGGTGGTTCATGAAAAAGTCCTGTTAAGTAATGCTAGATGATTGACAAGAACCTTGCCGAAAATTTTCGGGCTTACAACAGCTGAAATACTACCTGGAAACTGAATTTGCTAACCCAGGTAATCAGGATGCATTTCGGATAACCCAACGATGCCAGCTTGAAATGAGCTGATATATAGCTGCGTTACATAGAAAAAACACAATTGCCTTAAGTTTAGTTCAGAAGCCAGTTGGTCTCTATTGCATAAAGTAAGGCGAGCGTACTTACTACCCTCCTACATGCAACGAAGCCAAGGCAAGAAAAAGTATTCAGGGGCGCTTACACCGTGGCGGGGCGGCGCTGGGGCGCAATGGCTGCCTGCGGCCGCTCGCCAATTTGCTGGCGCCACATAGCATAGTAGAGGCCACGCTGGGCTAACAGTTCCTCATGGCGGCCGGCCTCCGCCACGCGGCCACGCTCCAGCACAAATATGCGGTCAGAGTGCAGAACAGTGCTCAGGCGGTGCGCAATCAGGATGGTAATGTGCTGGCGGGAGCCGGATAGGTCGCGTACGGTCTGGCTGATTTCCTCTTCGGTAAGTGAGTCGAGGGCGGAAGTGGCTTCGTCGAATACCAGCAGGGTGGGGCGGCGCAACAGAGCCCGGGCAATACTCAAACGCTGCTTTTCACCGCCCGAGACTTTCACGCCGCCCTCGCCTATCACCGTGTCGAGGCCGAGAGGGGCGCGGGCTAGCAAGCCGTCGGCGGCCGCTTGGTGCAGGGCGCGCAGGCACTCCTCGTCGGTGGCCTGCGGCGCTACAAACAACAGGTTTTCGCGGATGGTACCGGCAAACAGCTGGGTATCCTGCGTTACGAAGCCAATCTGCTCACGCAGCAAGTCCAGGTCAAGCTCAGGGCCCGGAATGCCATTGTACAGAATCTGGCCAGTGGCCGGTGGATAAAGGCCCACGAGCAGCTTTACCAGCGTGGTTTTGCCTGAGCCGGAAGGGCCCACAAAGGCAATGGTTTCGCCGAGCTTGGCCTCAAACGAAATACCATCGAGGGCTGGGCTGCTGGCGGTAAGGTGCTGGAAGTGTACGGCGTCGAAAGCTAGCGTCTCAATCTTGTCAATCACCTTGGGGTGCGTGGGCTTTACTTCCTTGGGTGTGTCTAGAATCAGCTGGAAGTTAGCCAGAGAGGCTTCCGTTTCGCGGTACACGTTGATGATGGTCCCCATTTCCTGCAGCGGCCCGAAAATGGCGAACGAGTAGATGAAGAAGGAGAAGAACTCGCCAACGGTAATAATCTTTTGCACCACCAAAAACAGCAGCATCAGCAGAATTACGTTGCGCATCAGGTTCACAAACGTGCCCTGCACAAACGATAACGAGCGTAAGTAGCGCACTTTCTTCAGCTCTAGCTTCAGAATTTTTTCGGTAGTGGCATTCAGGCGCTTGGTTTCCTGCTGCGCGAGGCCTAGGCTTTTGATAAGCTCAATGTTGCGCAGGCTTTCGGTGGTAGAGCCCGCCAGCGCCGTGGTTTCGGCCACAATAGTTTTCTGAATCACCTTAATGCGCCGGCTCAGAAACAAACTCAGAGAACCCAGAATAGGGATGGTGAGAAAGTACACGGCCGCAATAGGCCAGTACACGCTGATGGCATACCACACCACGAAAATGATGCCCACCAGCGAGATGAACAGCACATTCACGAAGCTCTGAATCAGGCGCTCTACATCAGTGCGCACCTTCTGCAGCTTGCCCAGGGTTTCGCCGGAGCGCTGATCTTCAAACACCTGATAGGGCAATTCCAGGGAATGGCGCAGTCCATCCGAATACAGCTCGGCCCCGAGCCGTTGGGTGATAACATTGACGTAGTAATCCTGGAAGTTTTTGGCAATGCGCGACACCATGGCTACGCCCATGGCCTGCAGAATCAGGAGGCCCGCGCCGCTTTGCAAAAAGGCCCAGAATCCATCGTGGTATGCGTTTTCGCCGGCCTTCACTACGTGTCGGTCGATTATCTGGCGGAAAATATAAGGGTCGAGGAGCGAGAAAACCTGGTTGATGGCGGCCAGCAGCAATGCCAGGGCCAGCAGCCCCCAATAATTGCGCAAGTAGCTGTAAAGTAGTTTCATGAAGTCGGAGGGGAGAGGAAAGAGAAGCTCAGGTAGAAAGCGACAAGCTTGCCATTAGGTTTTAGTACAATGGTCTGGGCACTATTGGAACCAGATGACACACCACTACGCGGTGGCTTCGCCGGCCGTGCTGGCCACCATGCGGGTGCTGCCGGGTACCATAGGTGCGGGCGGGGCCGTGGCGCGGTAGTGCTGGGCTAGCAAGTGCGACACAACGGGAGGCTCCGGGCCCTGGTGGAGCTGGTTAATTTGCGTTTTCAGTTCGGCCTCGTCTCGGCTTACACCTCGGAGGTGCTGTTGGGCATGCTCCTCCCAGGAGTCCGTCATGAAGTATTCCACCATGCGGGTCGGGTCGGCCATGTCGGCGTAGAGGCCCCAGCCGATAGCTCCTTCCCGGCGCCGGATGCGCGCCAATTGCTCCATCAGATACGTGAAGGCCGGCTGGTCAGGGGCGGCTACGCGGTATGTAGTTGTAATGATAACGGGGCCTTCGTTGGGATTGGGCGCTTCCGCCAGCACCGGCTCCGGACGGGGGCGCGCCGGGGTGTGGTCGAGGCTTTCAGGGGAGGTGCGCAATGAGAAGCGGAAAGCCAGCAGCATAGTCAGGCCGAGCCAGATGGCGGAGGCCGTAAGAGCCAGCGGGAGCCCGGCCTGTTCGGCCACGGTTCCCCACACCACACTACCTAGGGCCATCCCGCCCTGAATAGTAAGCAGGTACAAGCTGATAGTGCGAGCCTGCACCCAGCGCGGTACCACCGTTTGTACCCCCACGCTAAACGAGTTGAGCACCAACATCCAGGCCATGCCCACCAGCGTGAGCAGTGCGTACAGCAGCCAATGGTTATCAGCGTATCCGAGGCCTAGCAAACTCAATGCAAAGGCACCTGTTGCCAGCGTTACACGCCAGTCAATGGTTAGCTTGCGGTTGAGCTTTGGCAAGATAAAGGCCGCCAGCACCGCGCCTAGCCCCATGCAGGAAAGAAGCAGGGAGTAAAACGAAGTAGGCTCTTGCAGGCGCCGGGCTACTACGGCCGGCATCAGGGCAAACAGCGCACTAGCCCCAAACGTGAAGCAAACCCCGCGCACCAAAATGTGCTGCACTGGGGGCGCAAACCGTGCGTAGCGGATGCCACCCCGGATGGCCGCCACCACGCGTTCCGTGGCCAACGTGGAGGTGGTCTGCGGCTCCCGTTTCCAGCTGTACACCATATAAATGGTAGCCAAAAACGACAGCCCGTTCAGCAGAAACGCCGCCCCGGCCGAGAAATACCCGATTACCAAACCACCCAGCGCCGGCCCAAAGGCCCGGGCCAGATTAAAGCTGACACTGTTGAGCGCAATAGCCTGCGGCAGCTCCTGGCGCGGCACCAACTCCGGCGTCACGGTTTGCCACACGGGGTTATTAAGAGCGCCACCTAGCCCCAGCAGAAAGGTAAGGGTGAGCAGCAGCCACGGATTATTAAGCCCGAGTAGCGTGACAGTGGCCAGCAGCAGCGCCACCGCGGCCATCCAGCACTGGGTCAGGAGCAGCATTTTCCGGCGGTCCACCAGGTCGGCGAGGGCACCGGCAGGCAGGCTCAGTAGAAACACGGGCAGCGCCGAAGCCGTCTGGAGCAGGGCGACCAGCACGGGTGAAGGCGTCAGTTCGGTCATCAGCCCCACGGCCCCCACGTTCTGCATCCACGTCCCGATATTCGAAACAAAAGAGGCAATCCAGAGCATCCGAAAAAAAGGAATGCGCAGGGGCGTGAATGGCGAAGTAGAGGCTGGAGAGGGGGCAGGAGCCGTGATGGGAGCAGACATGCAGGACGAAACGGGAACAGCAAAAGCGCGCTAGCCTGAGCATGTAATCGAAGTGCATCCCCCGTTTCTCTACCCAGGCCAGATAGATAACCGATCTGGTACGGGTAGTTCTTACGAAAGAATGCGCTTGGGTGTGCTCAGAATAACGCGCTTTTTCTCTGCGGGCTGCCTATGCCGTGCTACAGCCTTAGGCCAATACCTGGGCCTAGTAAAATGAAAGGTTCGCCCTTGCCAAGCAGGTAGCCCCCACCCAGATAGAGTGGGAAGGTGAGCTTGGCATCTCGGCGAGTGGGGTAGATGGAGCCTAGAATCACGATACCCAAGTCTCGGTTCGCTTCTTTGTCGCTGCTGCTGCTCAGGTTAAACGCGTTGAGTGCCACAAAGCCTGCCCCGATTTTATAAGGCCGCAGGCGGTTGATTTTCTCGGGATGGTAAAAGCTCAACTGACCCAGCATAGCCAGCGAAATGCCACCAAACGAGGTATAGCTGGGTTCGTCTTTGTACTTCGTAAGCAAGCCCCCCGGAAAGCTCACGTCCACATCAAACTTCATCCGGCGCTGCAGTACTAGCTCCAGTTTCTGCGAGAACCCCGGCTCCTGGTACTGGCTCTGCGTGTGCTTTACCGTGATGATAATCGTGCTCCAATCGTCGAGGTCGTGGGTTTTGCGGTAGCTGAGCAGGCTGTTGAGGCTGATGTTTCCTACCTGGCATTGCTTATCCTGGTAGAAGGCAGCCCGCACGGAGCTGCCATCGGGGCACACTACTACATTATCCACGGTGCGCATTTCAATCAGCTCGCCCTTGCTGTTTTGCGTCCGGATATCAAAGGTGAGGTACTGCTTGCCGTAAAGCTGCGACTCCGAGTCGATACTGCCGGCATTAAAGCTGAACACTACGTCGCTGATGGTGCGGTTGTAGAGTACGGGGCCGTTCAGGCGGGTGAGGGGCCTAGGCGCTTCGCCAAACGTGACGCCCACAAAGTCGAGAGGGTGGGGGCGCTGAAACTCCCGTACCGATAGGGCATAGCCAGTAGGCTGGCCCGCGTTGAATATGGTAATGCGCTTTTTATCTATCGTTACCGGAATCTGGATGCGGTACACCACGGCGGCATCGGATCGGATGCTGGAGTCGGAGGGAATTACCTGCACATCCTCGAAGTGAAACCGGGCCCGGGTCAAGGATTCGCCTTCCAGGCGCACGTCCACGGTTTCGCCTGGGTTCACGTTGGTGCTGTTGGTCCAGTCGCCGCCGCGGTGGCGCACGCTCACGTTGCTAATGGCCGTTTTGGGCGAAATATTAAAGTTGGTAACGTACTTGGCCTGGTCGTTCTCCTTGATGTAGAGGTAGCTTTCGGTCTGGCGGTGGGTATTATACACACGCAGCCAACACAACACCCGGTCGTTGGTGAGGTACTGGCGCGTGAATAGCTCAGCGATAAGTGCGCCGCCAGCTTCCTCTTGATCTTCAATACGGTAGGTGCGCTTCAGGTCGAAGGTGCGGCCATTGTCCAGAATCAACTCAACGCCTTTGCGGCGGGAAAGGTCATCGAGCGTGATTTCCTTTTTATCAACGCTCAGGAAACGAAGCCGCGAGGCCTTCACGGTGAACTCCTGGCGCACTGGCGGCAAGGCGTAGGTTACCCGGCGGTTATTATCGGTGAGGAACGGGCGCTCGGTTTGGGGCCGCAGCGTGAGCTGGCGCGTGCCGGTTGCGTTGGGCAACACGTGCAGGCGCAGCACACCTTTTTCCTGCTCAATGCGGTAGTCAATGTCTTGGCCGCGTGTCCATTCGGGGGTTACCCGAATGTTTTTGGGGTTATTGCTGATCAGGTCAAACACCTTCTCTTCGCCCACAAACAACTCCGTATCCGAAGGCCGGAACTCCAGGGTGGTGCGTGTAACGGGCAGCAGATTGATGGTTTGGGTGCGAATAGGCCGGCCCACGGTGTCGGGGGCCTGCTGGAAGGTTAGGCGCAGGTAGCGGGTGCCGGTCAGGTCCTTGAAGCGCATTTTGGCGCGATAGTACTGGCCGCCATCCACTGCCGTCAGTGAATCAACCAGCACAAAATCGGCGGAGCGCTGTAGGCGCAGCGGAGCTGTCGGGCTAGGGGCAAAGGGGTAAACCAGCAGTTCGGCTATTTCGTCATCCTGCCGATACGTAAAAAATAGGTGCGGTTCTCCCTGAATTGCTATGGTGTGCCGGCTGAGACTGTAGCGGCTGGTGTCGGTGCGGAGGCTTACGTCGCGGACAAGGGGCACTTGTTGGGCGCGGGCCGAAATAGCACAAAGGAGTAGCAGCAGGCTGCCGACCACGAGGCCCAGCAGTCCGCGAATCCTGAAAAGGTTCAACACGGCAAACGAAAAGAAAAGCAGCTCCCGACCCACCGGAAGCCCTACAAAGGTAGGAGCCACTGCCCGGCCGTTGTATGCGCGCCGGTAGTATTTTTTAGGCCTGTACTACCCACGCCACATGGGGTGAAAAGAAAAAAGGTCTTCTGCCGAAGCAAAAGACCTTTTAGCGTAGTCCGTAGGGGAATCGAACCCCTGTTGGTAGAATGAAAATCTACTGTCCTAACCCCTAGACGAACGGACCAGTTACCCACGGAGCGTTTTCCGTTTTGGTGGTGCAAAGATACGGGGCCAAGGTTTCGGCGCAATAGCTGGTGCTTAAAATTTTTCAAAAATTGAGCTAAGTGCGCCAGAATCAGGCTGATTTTTTTCTGACGCCGTGTTTTCGGTCCCACCACACGTAGGCCCCAAACAGCAGAATGCTCACGGCCGTCACCCACAGCAGGCCGGTTTTCAGCCGTTCGCTGTCCTCGCCCAGGTATGCCAGCAGGGCAATGAGGGGCACTACCCCTGCCACAGTCGCCAACATAAATTTCAGGTAGCCTAGGCGGGCCAGCCCCGCTACAAAACTGATGGCATCATCGGAAAGCGCCGGCGACAGCCGCGCCAGCATAATGGCCCACATGCCGTAGCGGTCTACGATATCAATCACTTTCTGCTCGGTTTTTTGGCCCAGCACCTTGGCCACGAACGATTCTCCTAGGCTCCGGCCCAGGCCATACCCCACCGTGGAGGCAATACAGATGCCGACCAGGGCCAGCAAAGAGCCCCACCATGGACCATACGCCAGAATAGCCACCAGAATAAGCAGCACCACATTTACCACAAACAGAAACATCTGCACCACCATGGCAGCTATCAGCACTAGAGGACCCCAGTAGCCAAACTGCCGCATCCAGGACGCAATGCGCGGCTGCTCGCCACTTTTAAGCACTGTCCAGGCTTCCCGGACTTCAGCTTGAAAAGCGGGCCACAGAAACCAGCAGGCCGCTAGCCCCGCTACCAACGCCAAGGTGATGTAAAGCGGAACACGGCTGGTCTTTTTGCTAATGGCTGGCGTAGAGGCAATGGTGGTAGAGGGCATAACCTGCGGAGTAAGGCACCGAAAAAGGCTTGAGTGGGGCCTGCGAAAGGCATTAGCTCAAGGCATACGCAGCTATTAGCCAAAAAGCTGCGGCAACCTCAGCGGCGCAAGCACGGTACACCCCTACCAAACCCCGTGGCGCCTAGCCCTGCTGACGCTGCAAACCCTTTCCTCATGACAAAACATACCTACGACCTCGGCCTGATTGGCAACTGTGCCTTTTTAGGACTGATTGGCACCGATACCGCCGTGCGCTGGCTGTGCTGGCCTCGCTTCGACAGCAGCTTTGTATTTGGTTCTTTGCTTGATGACGATAAAGGCGGCGAGTACAGCATCCGGCCCGCCGACCCAACACTAGAAGTTACCTCCCACCAATACTACCGCGCCAACACCAACGTGCTGTGCACGGAAATAACCACCTCGGAAGGCAGCTACCGCGTAACCGACTTTGCGCCGCGCTTTCAGCAATATGAGCGCTACTACAAGCCCCTGATGTTCATCCGGAAGGTAGAGCCGCTGGAAGGTGTGCCCCGCGTGCGGGTGGCCTGCCGCCCGGTAGGCGAGTACGGCGCCCTGAAGCTGAAACGTCGTCGGAGCTCTAACCACATTGCCTTTCTGGGCCTTGAGGAGGAAATCAGGCTTACTACTAACATCCCGCTGACTTATGTGCTGGATGAGGAGGATTTTGTGCTGAACGAAACCAAGTACTTGGTCCTGACCTACGGTGCGCCATTGGAGGCCCCTCTGGAAAGCACCGCCGAGCGGTTTCTGCGCAGCACCATTGACTACTGGCGCATTTGGGTAAAGAGTACCAGCATCAGCAACTTCAGCCAGGACCAGGTGATTCGCTCGGCGCTGGCCCTGAAAATCCACCAGTACGAGGATACCGGAGCCATTATTGCGGCCAGCACTACCTCTCTACCCGAGGCGCCCGGCAGCACCCGCAACTGGGACTACCGCTACTGCTGGATGCGCGACACGTATTACATCCTGACGGCATTCAACAACATTGGCCATTTTGAGGAGCTGGAGCGGTATTTCCACTACATCGCCAACATCTCTACCAAAGTAAAAGGCAAATATCAGCCCTTATATGGCATCAGTGGCCAGTCGGAGCTAGTGGAGCAGGAGTTGCCGCTGGCCGGCTACCTAGGCAACCAGCCCGTGCGCATCGGCAACGATGCGTATACCCACGTGCAGAACGACGTGTATGGCCAGGTGCTAGTGGCGCTGCTGCCCCTATATGTGGATTGCCGGTTTCTCGACCCCGAGCGGCCCAACCCGGAAAAGCTGGTGTACGAAACCCTGAGCTTGATTGAGGCTACCATGGACCAGCCCGATGCCGGCCTGTGGGAGTTCCGTAACCTAGCGCAGTACCACTGCTACACCTACCTGTTCCATTGGGCAGGCAGCCTGGCAGCTGGCAAAGTGGCCCGCTCCCTGGGCAACACAGACATGGAAGCCCGCGCCAACCGGCTGATGCAAGCCGCCGCCGACCACATTGAGCAGTGCTACAACCCCGAACTGGAGGCGTATACCAACGCCATCGGCTCGCCGCACCTCGATGCCAGTGCCATGCAACTTATCCTGATGGGCTACCTGGACCCAGCCTCCGAACGGGCTCGCAAGCACTTGGCCGCACTGGAGCGGGAGCTGAAAACCCCTGAAGGACTGTTCTACCGCTACCGCCACGCCGATGACTTTGGTACTCCTGAAACCACGTTCCTGATTTGTTCTTTCTGGTACGTTGAGGCCTTGGCCAGCGTGGGCAGGGTAGAGGAGGCTATTACGGAGTTTGAGAAGCTCACCAGCTACACCAACCACCTAGGGCTGCTCTCCGAAGATGTGGATGCAAAAACCGGCTCGCAATGGGGCAATTTCCCGCAGGCCTACAGCCATGTGGGCTTAGTGAATGCCGCCTACCGCATTGCACAGAAGCTCAGCAAGCCAAACTTTATCTAGGCAGTATCTGAAAACTCCAAACCTCTCTGTTGAGCGAGCTGCTCCGACTTTGCTCACCAAAAAGGTCAGTAAGAGCATAAAGGCTACGGCTCTTCAGCACAGCCTGTGAATATTAGGCCCAAAAAAGAGCGACCCTGTACAGGGTCGCTCTTTTTTAGTTTGTATGCCTAGCTTTTACTAGGTCATTTGCTACAGCAAAGCCCGGAGTAGCTTGCGTACATCGTTGGTGGAGGCCACGTGGTATTGAGCCAAGGAGCGGCCGCCGGTGCCCACCTTTATAGTGTAGCCTTCTGCCTGCATGGCCCGGAACGTGTCTTCATCGGTTCGGTCGTCGCCGATGGCTAGGGCAAAATCGGGCTGGTAAGTGGCCAGCCAACGGGAGGCAGCGGAGCCTTTGTTGATGCCCGCCGTCTTGATTTCCAACACCTTGTTGCCTTCCATGACATGCAAATCGGTGTTAGAAGTCATGAAGGTGAGGTGGTTAAGCAACTCCCGGGTCCGGACCTCGCCTAGTTCGGCGTCGGCGCGGCGGTAGTGCCATACCAGCGAGTACTCCTTGTCTTCGATAAAGGAGCCAGCGGTGCGCGCCACATACAACTCCAGAATTGGGCGGATATCAGCCTTCCACTCGTTGTTTAACTGCTGAAACATTTGCCACTCCTCGCCCTTCGCGCGCAACCACACTCCATGTTCGGCAATAAAGTCGATGGGTAGGTGCCCGAGCCATTTCTGGAGGGTAGTCCGGTCGCGGCCACTGATAATGACGATGCGGTTCAGCGGATCGGCGCTCAAAGCCTGCAGCAGAAACAGAAGCTCCTGGTCGGGTTGGGCGCGTTGCGGCAAGGAGTTAAAGGGCGTCAGCGTACCGTCGTAGTCGAGCAGCAGCAAGCGGTGTTTGGCGGCTCGGAACTTGTTCTGGATTTGCGTTAGCACTGCTGGCGACATAATTTCAGTAGCCAGCGTCTGCTGCTTTATTTTGCTGTACTCCAGGCGGTTCATGAACAGCTTAGTCCAGGCAAACACATTGTACTGTTTTACGAGGGCCTGCATGGCACTCATCCGCAGTATCTGGTCTTCCTCAGGCATCACCAGCGCATCGTGCATTGCCTCCGCGAGTTGATTGGTGTCGGTGGGGTTAATAATAATGGCATCCGAGAGCTCCCGGGCTGCGCCAGCCCGCTCACTTAGAATCAGGACACCACGCTGGTCGACTTTACTGGCCACAAACTCTTTGGCTACCAAGTTCATGCCGTCGCGCATGGGAGTTACCAGCGCCACTTCGGCCAAGCGGTACAGCGAGGCTAGCTCCTCCAGCGGGAAAGAGCGGTAGAAGTAGTGAATAGGCGTCCAGCTGATGGTCCGGTACTGCGCATTAATGCGGCCCACCAGCTCGTCGATTTCTTCTTTCAGGCTGGCGTATTGCGCCACCTGGTCGCGGGAGGGTACTACCACCATAATCAGGCTTACTTGCTCGCGCCACTCAGGGTAGCGCTGCAGCAGCACCTCAAAGGCGCGCAGCCGCTGGGCAATGCCTTTGGAGTAGTCGAGCCGATCAATGGAAAGGATAACCCGCGTGTCGCGTAATGCTTCGCGGTATTCGGCCTCGTGCTTCTGAGCTTCTTCTGAGGCGGCTGCTTGCACGTAGCGCTCGTAGTCAATGCCCATCGGGAAGGCATCTACCAGCACGGTGCGGGTAGGCGTATCAATCTGTCCGTTCTGGGAGGAGAAGCCCAGCAGCTGCGACACGGCGCTGAGGAAGTGCCGCATGTAGCCAAACGTGTGAAAACCAATTAGGTCAGCGCCCAGCATGCCGCGTAGCAACTCAGCACGCCAAGGCAGTGCCCGAATCAGCTCGTAGGAAGGGAAGGGGATGTGCAGGAAAAAACCGATGGTTGCGTCTGGCCGCTCACGGCGCAGCATTTCAGGTAGCAGCAGCAGCTGGTAGTCATGGACCCAAATGGTGTCCTCGGGGCCCGCCAGCGCCAGCACAGCTCGGCAGAACTTCTCATTTACTGCTACATATGCATCCCAGTGCGCCTGCTCGTAGGTGGCATACTGCGGGAAATAATGAAAGGTAGGCCACAGCGTGGAGTTGCTGAACCCTTCATAAAAATCCCGAATTTCCGACTCGGTCAGAAACACCGGCGACATGCTATCAGTGCTGAGTTGCTCCGTTACATAGGCTTCCTCGGCCTCATCCTCCACGAACAGCCCCGGCCAGCCCACCCACATATTGCCATCCTGCCTATAGATGGAGCCTAATCCGGTAGCCAACCCGCCTTCGCTGGGCTGAAACGTGAGGCTTTCTTCGGTGCGCTGGACTTTAGTTGGGAGACGATTCGAGACGATAATGGTTCGGGACATGAGCCTGTAAACAGTTGGTTAACTACCAAGCTTACGGGAGAAAATGGTGATCAGCCATTATTTTTTTCTCTCCTTTTTTCTACCGTGCGCGCAACCCAAACCCAAGCTCAACACTCCGGCAGCCGCATGAGAAGGCAAAGAATGGCTGTGTTTTTGAGCCGATGCGGCAAGCGCTAGGTCCACTCAACCGGCGAACCGCGAGGCCGCATGAACTGATACTGTGGAAGGGAACCCGTGCTTGCACAACAGCTTTCAGACTAGCGCTGTGTGTAGCGCCGAACCCTAGCCAATAAAGAGGAGTGATAGACGCACTTGGGCAACAAAAAAGCCTCTGCGCTGGCGCAGAGGCTTTTTACAATGTTGTAGTCCGTAGGGGAATCGAACCCCTGTTGGTAGAATGAAAATCTACTGTCCTAACCCCTAGACGAACGGACCAGTTACCCACGGAGCGTTTTCCGTTTTGGTGATGCAAAGATAGGGAGCCAAACATTCGGCGCAATAGCTCGATTTGAAAAAAAGTACTGCTTTAGCTGAATAGGCTGATTTTCAAGTGAAAATTTTAAGCTCAGGGGGCTTTGCGGCCTGAGCAGGGGTAGTAAAAGCAGCCCGGGAAAGACGGATGTTCGGTTTGATTTGGCGAAATACCTGTAGCCTCCTACCTTCGCTGCGCGTTTTCACCCGGCCCCTCCGGACCGATAAACCTCCCATTTCCCCATACTACTATGGCTAAAATCAAAGTTGCCATTAACGGCTTCGGCCGCATTGGCCGTCTCACGTTCAAAGCGCTGTTGCAGCGCGAGAACGTAGAGGTCGTGGCTATCAACGACCTGACTGACAATAAAACGCTGGCGCACCTGCTGAAATTCGACTCCGTTCACGGTCGTTTTGACGGTACCGTAGCCTACGATGAGGAAAGCCTGACCGTAAATGGTAAGCGTATTGCTGCGCTGGCTGAGCGCGACCCCAAGCTGCTGCCCTGGGGCCAGATGGGCGTAGACGTGGTGCTGGAATCAACCGGCCGCTTCGTAGATGAGGCTGGCGCAGGCCAACACCTGACTGCTGGTGCTAAAAAGGTGGTTATCTCGGCTCCGGCTACGGGTAACATCCCTACGGTAGTACTGGGCGTGAACGAAGACATCCTGACCGGCGAGGAAACCATCCTCTCCAACGCTTCGTGCACCACCAACTGCCTGGCTCCAATGGCGAAGGTTCTCGACGACGCATTTGGCATCGAGAAAGGCTACATCACCACGGTGCACGCCTACACCTCTGACCAGAACCTGCAGGACGCGCCACACAAAGATTTGCGCCGCGCCCGTGCTGCTGCCTACAGCATCATCCCAACCAGCACAGGTGCTGCCAAGGCCGTGGGCCTGGTGCTGCCCCAGCTGAAGGGCAAGCTAGACGGTATCGCCATGCGCGTGCCTATTCCGGATGGCTCGACCACGGATTTGACCGTGATTCTGAAGCGTGAGGTAACCAAGGAGGAAATCAATGCAGCCGTAAAAGCTGCTGCTGAAGGCCCGCTGAAAGGCATCCTGGAATACAGCACCGATCCGCTGGTGAGCATCGACATCGTGGGCAACCCGCACTCGTGCATCTTCGACTCGGAGCTGACCTCAGCCAACGGTTCGTTGGTGAAAGTGGTAGGCTGGTACGACAACGAAACCGGCTACAGCACCCGCACTGCTGACCTCATCCAGAAACTGGGCGAGAAAATGAACGGCTAAGCTTTTAAGCTTATCGAATACGAAGCCGCCTGCTCGGGAAACCGGGCAGGCGGTTTTACTTTATCGGAGGGCTAGGAATGAGGGGCTATGTGGGCACAAGGAAGCCCAGAGGCTCCGAACCCAACTTGGACTTCTATCTTTAGCGGGCTCTATCATTCACTTACTAGGTTACTGTTTGTGCGCATCTGCTTTATCCTGAATCCGACCTCGGGTACCAACCGCACCCAGGATGTGCCGGCGCTCCTCACGCGCTATGCCACCGCCGCCGGTGCCGACTTCGAGATTCAAGCCACCGAATACGCCGGGCATGCGGAGTTACTAGCCCGCCACGCGGCGCAAACCGGGTTCCGGGTGGTGGTGGCCGTGGGCGGCGACGGCACGGTAAATGAAGTGGCCCGCGGCCTGCTGGGTACCTCGGCGGCGCTGGGTATTGTACCTCGCGGTTCCGGTAATGGCTTGGCCCGCCATCTGCACATCCCGCTTGATTTGCCGGGGGCCGTGCAACGGGTCAGCCGCCCTACGTTCCAGCGCATTGATGCTGGCCGCATTAACGGGCATTGGTTTTTCTGCACGGCTGGGCTAGGCTTTGATGCGCATGTCAGCAAGATGTTTGCCCGGGCCGGTACGCGCGGGTTGAGCACGTACGTGAAGGTAGCGTTGCGCGAGTACCGGCGCTACCGCCCCGTGCCGGTGCAAGTGCAGCTCAACGACTTGGTGCTGGAAA
This sequence comes from Hymenobacter seoulensis, assembly GCF_054780535.1. Taxonomy (NCBI): domain Bacteria; kingdom Pseudomonadati; phylum Bacteroidota; class Cytophagia; order Cytophagales; family Hymenobacteraceae; genus Hymenobacter; species Hymenobacter seoulensis. The sequence goes on along the minus strand of NZ_BAAGWD010000003.1, from coordinate 29,952 downwards.
CTAGTTGTTACGTGCTGGCCTTCGCTAATGCCGCCCAATACGGCAACAACGCCTACATCGCGCCCCGCGCCGATATTCAGGATGGGTTGCTGGATGTCTGCCTGATTGATGCCTTGCCGCTAACCCGCGCCGTGCGGGTGGGCGTGGCCCTAGCCCTCGGAACACTGGCAACCTCCGGCAGCGCCGTGTTTCACACCAGCCGCCATATCCGCGTCCAGACAGCACATTCCTTGGGTTTCCACGTGGATGGCGACTATGTAGGAGAGGCCGCCGAGTTTGAAGTAGAACTGGAAGAGCTGGCCCTGGAAGTAGCCGTGTAATCAAGGGTGAAACAGTAGAAGGAGAAGCGGCGCACAGACGCGAGGGCCATCTTTCCTTACTGTAACTTCAACTATGGAAACACTGGAACAGTCAGGGGTCTGACCGCGCACCCCGAAACGTTTTCACAATTTCACGCTTCACAACTTCACAAATTGCTTTATGAAAGCCGATAAAAAACGCCGGGAAGGAGTGGTATATTCCACTAACCCCGATTTTGAGTACCAGGAAAACGGCGAGGAGCAGGCCAGCACCTTGCCGCCCCAACAGCAGAACTTGCGGGTGCAGCTGGATAAAAAGGCGCGGGGTGGCAAGCAGGTTACGCTGATAACAGGCTTCGTAGGTCAGGACGCCGACCTACAGGAGCTGGGCAAGCTGCTTAAAACCAAATGCGCGGTAGGCGGCAACACCAAAGAGGGCGAAATCATCATCCAAGGAGATTTCCGCGACAAGGTGATGGCCGTGCTGCTGGAGAAAGGGTATAAGGCCAAGAAGGCCGGCGGCTAAGGTTGCGGGCTGCCACGCTTGCCTCCACGTTGCCTTTCCTCGTTATCTATGGCTGCTGAACCTGCTACTGTCCATTCGCTTGCTGAAAACTGGGTTATTGAAGCTGTGCAATGGCTCAAGCTCGGGATTGAAACAATTGGGGCTGTCATCATTGCCCTGGGCATTGTGCTAGCCGGTATCTTATTTCTGAAGGCGTTGGCCAAGCGCCAAACCGCCGATTTTACGGCCATTCGCCTGACCTTGGCGCGCTACCTGGCCCTGGCCCTGGAATTTCAGCTTGGCGCCGATATCCTGTCCACGGCCATTTCGCCCAGTTGGGAGCAAATTGGGAAGTTGGGTGCTATTGCCGTCATCCGGACGGCCCTTAACTTCTTTCTCTCCAAGGAAATGAAAGACGAACACCACCAAGTTGCCGAAGCGCACCTCGACCGGCGCGCCAACCAATAAGCCACTAGGACCTTTGCTGCGCCAAATAGGCTAGGGCGCGGGCTACGTCTTCGGGCGTATCAATACCAATGGTTTCCAATTCGGTTTCGGCGGTAAGAATGCGGTAGCCGTTTTCCAGCCAGCGCAGTTGCTCCAGGCTTTCGGCCAGCTCCAGGGCCGAGGGGGGCAGCTGGGTGATTTCGGCCAGCACATCGGGCCGATACGCGTAAAGACCAATGTGCCGGAAATAGCGGTGGTGCTGCAGCCATTGGTCTTCGGCTTGTTGGCGCTGGAAGGGTAGTGGATGGCGGCTGAAGTACAAGGCATAGCCGGCGGCGTCGCGCACTACTTTGGGCAGGTGCGGGCTGAAAAGCTCATCCTCCGTGAGCACCGGCTTGACCAAGGTAGCCAGCTGAGGTGGCTCGGCCCGTGCAAAGAGCTGCACCAGGGCATCAATCTGAGCCGCATGAATGAAGGGTTCATCGCCCTGAATATTAATGATACAATCAGCGGCAGTGTTGAGCTGTTGGTAGGCATCCCATACCCGGTCGGTACCACTAGGGTGGTTGGGGGAGGTAAGCACGGCCTCGCCGCCAAACCCACGTACGTGGTCAAGTATGCGCGCATCATCGGTGGCTACTACCACCCGACTTAGGCCCGACTGGCTGGCCTGCGCTACCACCCGCTGGATCATGGATTGGCCGCCTAAGTCAACTAGCGGTTTGCCGGGCAGGCGGGTAGAGGCGTAGCGGGCAGGAATGATACCGATGGCGTGCATAAGCAAGTGCGAAAAAAGGTGAGCAGCACAAAAGTCGAAAAAACCAGCCTAGCACCAGCATCTCCTGAAATCGAGCAATAAAAAACTGCTGCTGTGATATTGAGGCGGTTGCTTTCGCCTGAATCCGTAACTTTCGGCAAACTTTATGTGAGTTGCTGTTTTCGCCCGCTTTAGGGCCAGCTCACCTTCTTTCTGCTTGCCGTTAGTATGTCCCGATTTTTGTTGCTGAGCACCGCGCTTACCATTACTGGTTTTACTGCCCTGGCCGGGCCCGGTCGGGTTGCTTCTCCCGATTCCATTGGGGTAGAGTATCGCAACAATAAAATGCTGATTAAGCACCGCGTAGTGCCTGGCGAAACCCTTTATGGGCTGGCGCGGCGCTACAAAGTGCCTGTGGAGCAGATTGTGGAAGCCAACTCCGACCAGAAAGGAGCATTAGTAACCGGCCAGATTGTGCTGGTGCCCCGCAACCGTGTGGTTTTGTCGCAGCCTGCCGCACCAAAGGCAGCTCCCGCCACTACCACTGCTTCCGTTCGGGCCTTGCCAACGGATGCCAACGGCAACCGCGTGTATAAGGTAGAGCCCGGCGTGACCCTGTTTGCCATTGCGCGCCGTTTCCAAACCACGCCGGCCGAACTAGCTCGCCTGAACGGCTTTGCCACAAACTACAATGTGCGTGTGGGCCAAAGCGTGATTGTGGCCGCTGGTGCAAGCACTCCTGCACCGGCTCGCCCGGCCGCGCCTGTTGCCGCCGCTCCGGCTCGCACTACCCCCGCCGCGCGCCCAGAGCGCGACGAGGATGCGGAGCGCAGCAACCGGGAGCGGGAAACCCGGGAACGGGAGGCGCGGGAGCGCGCCGCTCGTGAGCGGGCCCGCGACTCAGCCACTACCCCCGCCGTAACCCCCGAAGCACCAAGCACTGCACCAGCTCCAGAAAAGGAACGCGGCCCGGAGCGAGCAAGTGAAATTGTGCGCCGCGTATCAGAAAGCGGGCTGGCTACGGCTATCCAGACGGATGCATCGGATAAATACCTGGCCCTGCACAAAACGGCGCCGGTAGGTACCATTATGCAGGTGCGCAACATCATGAATGGCCAATCGGTGTACGTGCGGGTAATTGGACCCTTGCCTGATACCGGCGAAAACACCAACATTCTGGTGCGCCTGTCTAAGAAAGCGGTGCAGCGCCTTGCCACGCCCGACCAGCGCTTCCGGGTAGAGACCAGTTATGTGCCGTAACGGTTTATGCGTGCAGTAGGGGTAGTACTTATCCTGTTAAGCTTAGCCCCGTGGTGTAAGGCGCAGCAAGGAGCCATGGGGTTGCTGGAGCGTGCGCATGCCCTTCAACAAGCCGCTCAGTATGAGCAGGCGCTACCCTTCTTACGGCAAGCGGCTGCGTTAGGAATGCCCCAGGCCCAGTATGAGTTGGGCAAAGCATACCACGCCGGGCAAGGCGTAACCCGGAACGATACGCTAGCCATCAGTTGGTTGGAAAAAGCTGCCCAGCGCCAGTATGTGCCGGCGCAACACACGCTCGGAGGTGAATTCTGGTATTCTGGCTTAATCAGTAAGAAGCGCGCATTGGCGTGGCTTCAGGCTGGCGCGGCTGCCGGCGACTTCGAAAGCTTGGTACACTTGCACCACCGTTGTGACAGCACGTATGCCCAGAACCCAGCGCCTCCAGTAGGAGCGTATGCGCTGCACCTCAGAAAGCAGATTGCAGCGTGGGCAAAGCCTGTTCAGAAGCACGATAGTGCCACTGTTTTTCAAGCAGCGTTTCAGCTAGGGGTTTGGTATCATGAGGGATACCGCTTGGCCAAGGACCCGGTAGAAAGCTATGCGTGGTTTCTGCTAATGAATGAGATGCTTACCTTAGAAACGTTGCTGATCAGGAGCGAAGCTTTCCTCGAGCACGTTTCGCTGTTGCATCCGCAACTAACACCCGCCCAACGCACACTAGCCCTGCGCCGGGCCGAAACCCTAGGCCAGCGCAAGTTGCGCCGGCTGCCGCAATTCAATGAAGCCCTGACGCGGTTCAAGCCCGTAAAGAGGGTAGCCGAGCCTGAACAAGGGGGAGGCTGGTAACCTTTTGAGAACCTTCGCTTAGTGAATCACGCCCAAGTCCGTCATCTACTCGACGATAAATACCTGCATTACGATCAGCCTGCGTTTATCACCGCCGACCCGATCAGCATCCCGCACCGCTTTTCGCAGCGCCAGGACATCGAAATCAGCGGATTATTTGCCGCGCTGCTAGCCTGGGGCCGGCGCCCAACCATCATCAACAAGTGCTCGGAGCTTATGCACCGCATGGACGATGCCCCGCATCAGTTTATCACGCAGCATCAGGACGAGGACCTGAAAAAGCTGTTGGGGTTCTGCCACCGTACTTTCTGCGACACCGACCTGCTGTACTTTGTGCACTGGCTGCGCTGGTTTTACGGTGGCCACGATACGCTGGAAGACGCATTTCTGAAAGGCAACACCCAAAAAGAGCGGCTCGAAAACTTTCACACTCTGTTTTTTAGTTTGGAAGAGGCTCCTCATCGCACTCGTAAGCACGTGGCCACACCGGCCCGAGGCTCGGCCTGTAAACGCATCAATATGTACCTGCGCTGGATGGTGCGCCCCGATGCTCAAGGCGTCGACTTTGGCCTCTGGACGCGCCTTTCGCCTGCCGACCTGATTTGCCCTTGTGATGTGCACGTGGAGCGCGTAGCCCGGCGGCTGGGCCTGCTGGAACGCAAACAGATGGATTGGCTTGCTGCCGAAGACCTAACGGCTCACCTACGCACCTTCGACCCCCAAGATCCGGTGAAGTATGACTTTGCCTTATTTGGGCTGGGCGTGGAAGGAGAAATGTAAAAAAGAGCCACTTGGTTTTATATGGCTTTTCATGAATCTTTCCGGCCCTCAGGAATGTTTACGTTCACATTCCCATCCCACCATACAACACTACTTACTAAGTACCTGATTTGATTCTTCCTCAGAATTTTGAGCAAAAAATAGGATTCTCTCAGCTGCGCGAGATGCTGGATAGCCTGTGCCTGAGTGCGCTAGGCCGTCATTTCGTGGCGAAGATGAGTTTCCAGACCAAGCACGATCAGCTGCACAAGCTGCTGCTCCAGACCGATGAGTTTCGTCAGTTGCTGGCCAGCGGCGCGGACTTTCCCAGCCAGCATTACCACGATGTGCACCAGCATTTGGTGCGCGCCAACATACCCGGTTCCTACCTGGAGGTAGCGGCGTTTTATGCTGTGAAAATGAGTTTGCGCACCATTCGGGAGGCGCTTACCTTCTTCACCCACGCCGACGAAGAGCTGTATCCTACGCTGCGGCTGCTGGGTATTGGCGTGCAGGTAGACCGCAACCTGCTAGCTAACCTCGACAAGGTAGTTGACGACGAGGGGCAGGTGCGCGAAAATGCTTCGCCGTTGCTAGGCCAGTTGCGGCAGGAACTCATTAGCCGGCAGGTGCAGCTGCGCAAGCAAATCAGTGGCATCTTGCGTCATGCCCGCCAGGAAGGCTGGGTGCCCGAAGGGGCTGAGCCTACCATCCGGGGTGGGCGTTTGGTGCTGCCGGTTATTGCCGAGCACAAGCGCCGCGTAAAAGGCCTGATTCATGATGAGTCGGCAACGGGGCAGACGGTGTTTATTGAGCCGGAAGCCGTGTTTGAGCTGAACAACGACATCAAGGACCTTGAGAATGCCTACCAGCGCGAGCTGATTCGCATCCTTACCCAACTGACGGCCCAACTGCGTCCGCACATTCCGGACTTGCGCAAGGCCTACCAGTACTTGGGGCTGCTGGACTTTATCCGGGCAAAGGCGCAGCTAGCCTACCGCCTAGAGGCTACGCTGCCGGTGCTGCACCCAAAGCCACTGCTACGCTGGCACCAGGTGCGCCATCCGCTGCTCTACCTCACGTTCCAGGCTCACGCCAAAGATGACCCTAGGAAAGTCGTGCCGCTGGATATTGAGCTGACGCCGGAGAAGCGGATTCTGCTGATTTCGGGGCCCAATGCCGGGGGTAAGTCTGTGAGCATGAAAACGGTGGGCTTGGTGCAGTATATGCTGCAGTGCGGCTTGCTGATTCCGGCTGGCGAAACGTCGGAGTCGGGCGTGTTCGATGATATTTTTCTGGACATCGGCGACGAGCAGAGCCTGGAAAACGACCTGAGCACGTACTCCTCGCACTTGCTGAGCATGAAGCAGTTCGTGACCCTAGCCAACAAGCGCAGCCTCGTGCTGATTGACGAGTTTGGAACCGGCACGGAGCCTAGCTTGGGCGGGGCCATTGCCGAAGCCGTGCTGGAGCAGTTGAACCGGGCCCGGGCGTTTGGCGTCATTACTACGCACTACACCAACCTCAAGAACTACGCGGAACGGACAGAGGGCATCGTGAACGGCGCCATGCGCTACGACCCCGATCAGCTTCAGCCACTCTACCGCCTCGAGACCGGCAAGCCGGGCTCCAGCTTTGCCATCGAAATTGCCCGCAAAATTGGTCTGCCAAAGCAGATTGTGGAGCGCGCTACGCAGCTCGTGGGCAAAGATAAAATCCGCTACGACCGGCTCCTGGAAGGCCTGGAAAAAGAGAAAACCGAGCTGGAGCAGCGCACCGCCGAGGCTGCCAAGGCCGAGCGGCGCATGAAAAAAGCCGCCCAGGAATACCAAGACCTCAAGAAGTACCTCGACGAAACCACGCTCGATGTACTACGGGAGGCTAAGGCTAAGGCCAAGATGCTGCTCAAGGATACCAACCAGCAGATTGAGGCCACCATCCAGGAAATCAGGCTGGGCCAGGCCGAAAAGGAGCGTACCAAGGAAGCGCGCGGTAAGCTCGATACCTTTGTGCGGGAAAAACTGCAGATTGAGCCTCCCAAGCCCAAAGCCACCCGCGAGTTAGCCGACCCCAGCACCCTGAAACCCGGCGACAAGGTAGCACTGCTGGGGCAGGAGGGCCACGGCGAAATTATGGCGGTGAAAGGTAAAACGGCCGAGGTTTCCTTTGGAGGTATGAAAACCATCGTGAAGGTAAACCAGCTGGAAAAGCTGACTCGTTCCGAGATTCGGGAGCGGGAAAAAGAAGCGGCCCGCAAGGCCCCGGCGCAGTACTCCGGCTTCAGTACCACCGATAAAATGTCGAGCTTTAGCCCCACGCTTGACCTGCGGGGCGAGCGGGCCGAGGATGCGCTAAACAAAATCCGGAGCTACGTCGACGACGCCATCATGCTCGGGGTGCCGGAAATCAAAATCCTGCACGGCCGCGGAAATGGCGTTTTGCGCCAGATTGCCCGCGACTACCTGCACCACGTGCGGGAAGTAGCCAGCGTAGCCGACGAACACGCCGACCGCGGCGGCGACGGAGCCACCGTTGCTGTGCTGAAATAGCCGCGTACACTTTGCCACTACCTGAGGCCTAGTGATTTACTAGCTTAGAAAAACACTAAAAGCCCGTTGTAGCAGTACAACGGGCTTTTACATACCATTCCAACGCATGCATCCTCGCAACCCCCACGCCGCCCGCTACGACTTCCCGCAGCTCATCAGCATCAGTCCTGAGCTAGCCCCCTTCGTGATACCAAACCCCAGCGGCGACACCAGCATCGATTTTGCCAACCCGGCCGCGGTAAAAGCCCTGAATCGGGCGCTCCTCAAGCAGTTTTATGGGGTAGCACACTGGGATGTGCCCGCCGGTTACCTGTGCCCGCCTATCCCGGGCCGGGCCGACTACATTCATTATGCCGCTGATTTGCTAGCCTCTGAAAACCAAGGAACCGCGCCGCGCGGCAAGTCGGTGCACGTGCTGGATGTAGGCGTGGGTGCCAACTGCGTATATCCCATTATCGGCACGCATGACTACGGTTGGCGCTTCGTAGGCTCGGAGGTAGACCAGGTAGCACTGCGCGCTGCCAAAACCATGGTGGCAGTAAATACGGCTCTGTCAGGACGGGTTGATCTGCGCCTGCAAACCCATGCCGACTACATTTTCGACGGCATTATGAAGCCCCGCGAGGAGTTTGACTTGGTTATCTGCAACCCGCCCTTTCATCTGTCGGCAGAGGATGCGGCCGCGGGCAGCCGCCGCAAGGGACGCAACCTAGGCTACGCCAAAACTCCCGAACCAATACTCAACTTTGGCGGCCAGAACACAGAGCTGTGGTGCGAAGGCGGCGAGGAAGGCTTCCTGAAACGCATGATTGCACAAAGCAAAGTCCTCGGCCCACGCGTACTGTGGTTTAGCTCGCTCATCTCCAAAAAGGAGACCCTGCCGAGCGTAAACTACTTCCTTAAACAAGCCGGCGCTATTGAGGTAAAAACCATTGAAATGACACAGGGCCAGAAAACCAGCCGCATTGTGGCCTGGACCTACCAAGAGCCCGAACAGCGGCAGCAATGGGCTGCGCGCCGCTGGAAACCAGCCGCTTAACTACTGCTGGGTACTATGACGGAAAATTTAAAAAGCGAGGCATCGGGGCTAGCAAGCAGCTAGTAACCCGATGTCTCGCTTTTTAAATTTAGCGGCCCGTTTTCCTATTACAGAATGTTTACTTCCGGGTGGAGCTCAATTCCAAACTTCTCGCGCACCGAGGCAATAATATCGAAGGCAAGCTCCCGAATATCATGGCCCTGAGCGCCGCCGTGATTTACAAGTACCAGAGCCTGCTTGTCATGCACGCCGTGGGCGCCGCGCCGCTGGCCTTTCCAGCCACACTGCTCAATAAGCCAACCAGCAGGCACTTTTACGCCGCCTGGTACGGGGTAGCCCGGAATTTCCGGATGCTGGGCCTTTAGCTCGTCATACTTCGCCTGCGATACTTCTGGGTTCTTAAAAAAAGAACCGGCGTTACCAATCTGAGTAGGGTCGGGGAGCTTGCTGCGGCGGATCTGCATCACGGCCTCACTGATCTGGCGGGGGGTCGCATCGCCTTCAATCCCCATGTCCTCGAGGGTTGTCTTGATAGCGCCGTAGCTGATGTTGGGCTTGGCCTGCCGGCTCAGGCGCAGCACTACCCCCGTCACGATAAACTGGTTTTTAAGCGGGCCTTTAAATACACTTTCGCGGTAGCCAAAGCCGCACTCCGAGGCCGAAAAGGTGCGCAATTGCCCGGTACTGATTTCTAGGGCTTCCAGTCGTTCAAAGGTGTCTTTCAGCTCCGAGCCATACGCGCCAATGTTCTGCAACGGCGCCGCACCCACCGTGCCCGGAATCAACGAGAGGTTCTCGATACCGCTCAAATCTTGCTCCAGCGTGTACTGCACCAGCCCATGCCACGACTCGCCGGCGCCGGCCCGCACCAAGGCCGTTTCCTCATCTTGGCTGATGATATCGAGCCCGCGAATCTCATTTTTCAGAACTATGCCGTCGAAATCCTGAGTAAAAAGAAGGTTAGAGCCGCCGCCTAGGATCAGCTTTTGCGTAGCCTGCAGTTCGGGTAGGGCCAGCAAGGCCCGCAGCTCATCCACGGAGGTGAAACGAGCAAAAAGCCGGGCTTTCACATCGAGGCCAAACGTATTGTACGGGCGCAGAGAAACGTTGTGTTCAAGAGCGGGAGCCGAAGCCATAGCACAGGAGGAGAGTTGATGTGCTGGCAAAGGTACGCTACACCGAGCAGGTTGCGCTAGCCGACTACCCTAGCAGCGGATCAGGTTATGGGGTGCGCCACCGCACGCCGCCGTTGCGGCGCATCCATTACCAGGGTAACCAGCAGAGCATGAGGCAGCGTCACGATGGACGCTACCACCAGCCCCAGGCTAAACCAGGCCGGCGCATCGGGGAGGCGGTCGGCAAGCAGGCGACCCAGTACCAGCAGTGCTACGCAGCTCACCAGCAGCAATGGGGCGGCCCGGCGCAGAAAATACCCGAGCTGTGGCAGTAGCGCCCGGGCACCCTGCGGCTGGCTGAGTCCGTAGCCCAGCCAGCCAGTCAGGCGTAGCACGTGCTGTAGGCTGTGCCAGAATACAAAATACACCACCACCGACCAGCGCGGGGTTAGTAAGAGCAGTAGCCCTCCTAGTACCAGTAGCTCCAGCAACTCACGGCCCAACAACTCCCAGCGCCGGCCTTGGGCGTACCAGTGCCAGAGCACAACGTGCCCAACTGCTACCAGCGCGCCCAGCACATTGGCCACTACCCGGAAGGTGGGTAGCGGAATGGGCGCTGACCCGGTGAAACGCAGTAAATCATTGACGATGCTGGCCGTTTCGGTGGGCCACCACGCGGCGGGTACCGCAAACAGTAACATACCGCGCAGCAGGCTGTGGATCAGCCAGCTTGCTACCGGTATTTGAGTAGGCGGCGGCGCGTCGGCCGAGCCCCAGTGCCACATCGTCAGCAGGAAAAACAGGGCTACGGTAGCAGCTGGCCATAGCCACCAGCACAGGCCTACTCCGGCCGCCAGCCCCAGGTAGCCCGCCAGAAACCGAACCCAGTAGCGCCAGTTGCTCAGTACGCTACCAGTAGGAGCGGTGGCCGGCACTACCAGCTGGTCGCAGGCACCGTGCGCTACGCCCAGCGCCACCATGCCCACCGCCAGCGGCAGGCCCAGCACCAGCTCGGTATAGGCCGGAAACAGGCGCCCGAGCCCAATGAGCAGGCCTACAGCCACGTAGGAGTAATAGCGCGGAGGCCAAGTAGCCGCCGCTATACCGGGAGAATGTTGCATACGAAATGGGTGGAAAGGCAAGCAGGCTGCGCGACCCGGAGTTGGGCAACGCAGCCTGCCAGCCGGTGAATTCCGAAAAAGCGGGGAGGACCGAGGCGGCCGTCCGTTGCGTTACACGATGGACGCCGCGTTGGCAGGAGCCACTTTTACTACCGATTCGCTGCGGGCAATACCATACACTACCAGCCCGAAACCAATTTTATTGATGGCATCGGCAATGTTGTAGAGTAGGTCGAGGTCGTGGGGACGAAGCAGGCCGGCTCCATCAGGCCCGAGCCAGCCGCCGGGCATGGCCATGTACCCGATAGGATAAATGGCCCAGCCAACCAGAATAAACCAGGCCAGCGCCCGTACACCCTTGCGCACGGCCACAGAGTTGGAAGCCGCCGCTAGCTGCGCCACTTCGCCCACCCAGGCTGAGTACAGGATGTACACGTAGCCGAGCGTGGAGAGAGAGCCCCACAGTACCGAATGCCTCATGGAGCCATCAGTGAAGGCCTCGCCAATGTAGCCGAATACCAGCATGATAACGGCAGCCAAAATCAGCTTCCAGAGCAGCGCCGTTTTGGCGCCCGCCGCTCGCACCAGCAGATAAAACTCTACCACCATGAGTGGCACAGTCAAGGTCCAGTCGATGTAGCGCAGCGCAATGGGGGTTTCGTTGGTGCTCACATAGTAGTCGCGCATGTAATAATAATGCACGGCCGCAATGCCCGTAATCAGGCCCGAAACCAGCAGGGAAGTTTTCCATTTGTCGGCTACCGTGCTCCGCTCAAACAGGAAGAAAATGGAGGCCGCCGCCATGGCCATGTATCCCGTGAAAAAGGTAAACGCCACTGGGTCGTCGACCGGGATACGCATGATGTCGAGAAATACCGTTTGCATGGGTAAGGGATTGAGGGTGAGAAAGAAATTACACTACATTAAGAAAGCTGCATGTTCTAATGTTTAACTTTTTGTTATAAAAGATTCAACAAAAAAAGTAAACAATTTGAGGAGTAAGCTCAGCTGTACTAATAGGCATCATTCCGCACCGTTTAGGCATAAAAAAAAGCGGGTCAGAGCCAGCTTCTTGCCTGGTTCCAACCCGCTCGTGGCGTATGTTAGTTGATGGATAGGTTACCGGACTCGGTACCCGCGCAAGGAGTAAAACAGAAGATACGCGTAGCAGAGCGCCGGCAGTATGAACGCCACACGCAGTCCACCCCCATTGGTAGCAATCCAGCCCATGAGGGGCGGCACCACAGCTCCACCCACAATGGCCATAATCAGGTAAGAAGAGCCTTGCTTGGTAAATTGACCTAGTCCTTTAATAGCCATGGGGAAAATGACAGGCCACATAATGGCGTTGCAAAGCCCACACAGCACAATCATCCAGAGTGCGGCTTCCCCGCTGGAAAGCATAGAAGCCACTACCAGCGCTACACCGGCGGCGCACACGCCTACTAGCATCTTCCGGTCGTTGAAGCGCTGCAGTAGCGGAATGCCCACAATGCGCCCCACCATCACGCCAAACCAATAAGAGGCCACCAGTACCGCACCCACAGCTTTCGTGAAACCGATGGTCGTGTCAATCGGGGCCGGCGATTTTCCGAAGAGCACCGACGCAAAATTGGTGACCACATTCAGGCCGCGTACCAGCTGTTGGGTGAAGCTGCTGAGCTGCGTAATTCCCTGCGACTCGCCGTAGCGAATCAGAAACGAGCCTAGGCCCACCTCAACCCCCACATACACAAAGATGGCCGCTATGCCCAGCACGAGGTGCGGATAGTCGAGGGCCGAGCGGCGGTTGGCGGCCGCAGGTAGCGTATCGGCTTGGTCATCGGCCGGCAGGCTTTCGATTTCAGGCAGGCGTAGCAGAAAAAAGATGCCCGCCAGCGCCACCAGAAAACCTGCCAGCCCCAAATAGAGCGGCTTAATGAGCGTGGCTTCCTCCGTCAGGCGTTGTTGTAGGGGTAGCGTAGCCAGTCGAGCCTTCAAAATCTCCGAAGTGCCAAACAAGATGGCCCCACCGATAAGCGGCGAAATGGTGCCGCCCAGCCCGTTGGCCACGCCTACAATGCTTACGCGGCTGGCCGCCCGGTTGGCCGGACCCAGCACCGAAACGTAGGGGTTAGCCGCTACCTGCAGCAGCGTGATGCCCGCGCCTAGCAGCCCCAGCGCCGTCAGGAACAGCGCGAAGGTGCGGGAGTTGGCAGCCGGCACAAACATTAAGGCGCCAGCGGCCATTACCAACAGCCCGAGCACAATCCCGCGCTGGTAGCCCAGGCGTTTCAATACAAAGCCCGCCGGCAACGACATCAGGAAATACGCCCCGAAAAAAGCCGACTGCACCAATGACGACTGTAAATCCGTGAGCTGGCAGATGTCCTTAAGGTAGGGCATCAGCACGTCGTTGAAGTTCGTGACGGCCCCGAATAGGAAGAACAGGCTCGTCATGGCGGCCATGGGCAGCGCGAAGCTGCGCGCCGTGCCGGCAGCAGCGGTGGGAGGGGAGGAAGAAGTGATAGGAGCAGCCATGCAGGCAGAAGTAGAGGAATGAGAGAGCCTTAAAGATAGAAAACCGGCGCCGAATGGCCGCTCCGCCGGTTATAGCGGGAATTGCTGCCGGAGCTGCTGGTAGCCCGGGTGGTCGTCGAGGCTGGTAAGGCTTTCAAACATGCTGATAAAGGTGCGCACCAGTTCCGGATCCGCTGTTTGCATGGCGCGGGTTTCCGCTACCCGGTCGAGGTTGTACTGGCCCAGAAATACTACCAAAGCCCGAAAGGGCTCTTTGGCCTCGGCATTGAACCGCAGAAACAGCTGGAGCGGCAGCACCGGCAGGTGCTGGTGCGGCGCCAGGCCCGCCGCCTGCTGCTCAGAGTGCTTGGAAAGACTCATAAACGTTTCCTGAATCTGGCGCAGGGTGGCAAGGTGCTCTTCCCGATGCTCTTTCCAATGCTCCTCCGTTACCGGCACATTGGGGTGGAACTGCTGCCACACGCCCTGCACGAAGTAGTGCAAATGCCCGTGCTTGTCGAGGGTAGGCGGAACCGTAGTGGCAACATCCTCCACGGCAAGGGTGGCGAGGTAGAACTCCCGGGCGTCGCGGGTGCGCTCCAGCAGCAGGTCGTGAATGCGGTCGGTGAGGGCCTGCATTTCTCGCTGGTTAAGCGGGGGCTGATGATGGCGGGCGTAGAAGGTGCCGATGGCTGCCGAATCGGTCATCAGGGCCAGATATTCGCTTCCCTTGGCTTCTTCCAGGAAAGCTGCTATTTCTCTCATAATGGGCTGGAACCCTTTGTATAGCTCCCGGGTAGCGTCGCTGATGGTGATGACGGCGCTCTTGATTTGCTCTTCCACCGCCGAGCTGCTTTCTACCAACTGTCGGGTTTCGTGCACCAAGTCCTGCATTTGCTTCATGGCCTCATCGGTTTTGCGAGAGGCATCATCGGCCGATTTCCAGCTCTGAAAGGCCACGAACAGCGCCAGAAACGACGACACGCTGCCAATAATGGAGTAATGCCCGTTCAGGGCTTCATACGTCGTCAGCCCGATGACTACCAGGGCCAAAAATAGAATCAGGTAGAAGAGGGAGCTTTTACTAGGGTCGAACAGGAAGGAAGGCCGCATAATCCGAAGGTATTGAGAATCGGCCATTGCCTAGCATTCTCCATATACTTCGCTACCGGTCTGGTGCGGTGCTAGGGCCACCGGGAGCGTCAACTGCTACCCCGTGCAGCCGGCCCAACCGGTAGTAAGTCAGCATCACTAGGGCATCGGCCTACCAAAACTGTGGTTCGGCGCGCTACATTCCCGACCTTTGGGCTTTCCTTCGCTCAATTTACTAGCTCGCTTATGGCCGACAACCGCCGCTCCGCTCCCTTTTACATGACTGCCACTACCCAGTTTGGGCTGGAAGAGGTGCTAGCAGAAGAGCTGCGCCAGCTAGGAGCCAAAATTGAGAAAGTAGGCCAGCGCGCCATCGAATTCACCGGCGACACCCAGCTGCTGTATGAGGCCTGCCTCTGGTGCCGCACGGCCATGCGCATTCTTAAGCCCTTCGCTGGCTTCTATGCCCGCGACGAAAAAGCCCTCTACCGCGAAGTCGGCCGCATCGACTGGAGCAAGTACATCCGTCAGGACCAAACGTTTGCTATTACGGCCGTCGTGAACAAGTCCACCTTTGAGCACTCGTTGTTCGTGGCCCAGCTCACCAAAGATGCCATTGTAGACCAGTTCCGGAACCGTACCGGCGAGCGGCCCAGCGTGGATGTGAAAAATCCCGATATCCGGCTGCACCTGCACATGATTGAAAACGAGGTGATTCTGAGCCTCGACGCTTCGGGCGAGTCGTTGCACCGGCGCGGCTACCGCCAGCAAACCAACGTGGCCCCGCTCAACGAGGCCCTGGCCGCCGGCCTGTTGCTGCTTAGCGGCTGGGACGGCAAAAAGCCCCTCATCGACCCGATGTGCGGCTCCGGCACCTTGCTCACCGAGGCCGCCCTCATTGCCCAGCGCATCGCGCCCGGTTTGTATCATCAGGGCAAGTTTGGCTTCGAGAACTGGGCTGATTTTGATGCCTCGCTCTGGGAATCAGTGCAGATGGATGCCAAGCAAATGCGTCTGGAAGAGCCTCAGGCCTACATTGCGGGCTCTGATTTATCGAGGGAGTTTATTGAGCTGGCCCGCGAAAACGTGGCCGCCGCCGACTTGGAAGACTTTATCCGGTTGGGGGTGCGCGACGTGAAAGAAGCCAAAGCCCCGGCCAAAGAAGAGCCCGGCATTGTGATAATGAACCCGCCCTACGGCGAGCGAATTGGCGAGGAAGCCGAAATGGATGCCCTCTACAAAACCATCGGCGACACGCTGAAATCGGGTTTCCAGGGCTACGACGCATTTATATTCACCGGCAACCTGGAGGCGGCCAAGCGCATCGGCCTAAAAACTTCGCGCCGCATTCCGCTCTATAACGGCCCCATCGACTGCCGCTTGCTCAAGTACGAGCTGTACCAAGGCACGCGCAAGGTTTCGCGCCCCGAGCAGGGCTAGCACCCAGTCGCATTTGCAGCCGGCCAACATTATCAAGCCTGCCCCGGGAGGTTTGGGTGCCTTTGCTACCTAGTAACCGGGCGCAAGGCAGCTTCCGGGCGTCTTCTGTTCTGATAATTGCTGGCCAGCTACTACCTTCCTGTTTCTGCTGAACTGTCCTCTATTCCCGCCTTCATCATGATTAAACCGAATTGCTTTTTGCTGCTCCTGCTGGCCTTGCTGCTGCCGTGGGGGGTAGTAGCTCAAACGCCGGCCATCACGCGCGTAAACCCTACCAACTGGTGGGTAGGCATGAAAAACAGCAACGTGCAGCTGCTCGTGTATGGCCCGCAGGCCGGCACCATGAGCTACACCATAACGCATCCGGGCGTGAAGCTGACGAAAACCAGCGCCGTGGAGAACCCAAATTATGCTTTTCTGGACCTGACCATTGCCGCTACTGCCAAGCCCGGCACGGTGAAAATACTAGGCAAGAAAGGCGCCCAAACCGTCACGCAGAACTGGGAACTGAAGGCCCGCGACAATGCCCCAAAAGGCCAGGGCGTTACGCAGGCCGACTTCATTTACCTGGCCATGCCCGACCGGTTTGCCAACGGTGACCCCAGCAACGACAAGTTCGCGGATATGGCCGACCCCAACATGGACCGCGCCAACCCGTTCTTCCGCCACGGCGGCGACCTAGCTGGTGCAGCCCAGCGGATTGGCTACCTCAAAGACCTGGGCGTTACGGCCGTGTGGTTTACGCCTGTTATTGAAAACAACCAAGGTCTCACCAACGAGGGCGGCACTATGCGCGCCGCTTACCACGGCTACGGATTTACCGACCACTACACCGTTGACCGGCGCTTAGGGGGCAATGAAGCCTACAAAACCTACGTGCAGAAAGCCCACGCTGCGGGCCTGAAAGTGGTGCAAGATGCCGTGTATAACCATGTGGGCAACAACCACTGGTTTGTGAAGGATTTGCCCATGAAAAGCTGGCTGCACCAGTGGGATACCTACACCAACACCTCGTACCGCCAGCAGCCCATCACCGACCCCTATGCCGCGCAGGTAGATAAAAAGGTGACGCTTGATGGCTGGTTTGTACCCTTCCTGCCTGACCTGAACCAGCAAAACCCGTACGTGGCCAACTTCCTGATTCAGCACGCCATTTGGTCAGTGGAAACCTTCGGGGTGGATGCCTGGCGGATTGATACCTACATGTACAACGACCAGCCGTTCATGAACCGCTGCAACGCCGCGTTGCTCACAGAGTACCCCCGCATCCATATTTTCGGGGAGTCATCGGTGACAAGCATTGTGGATCAGGCCTACTACGTGCGCAATAAAATTGACTTCCCATTCAAATCAAATCAGCCCGGTGGCCTTGATTTTGTGCTGGAAGGCGCCATGCTGGGTGGCCTCAAGGAAGTAGGTACGCCATCGGCTACGGGCTGGGACAACGGGGTGCAGCGCGTGTACCAGGCCCTGGCTCAGGACGGTGTGTATCAGGACCCCACCAAGCTGGTGACGTTCATTGATAACCACGACCACAACCGCTTTCTGTCGGAAGTAGGCGAAGACGTAGACAAGTTCAAGATGGGCCTGACGTGGATGCTTACTACCAGAGGTATTCCCTCCATGTACTACGGCACCGAAATTCTGATGAAGAATTTCAAGAACCCCACCGATGCCGAAGTGCGCAAAGATTTCCCTGGCGGTTGGCCCGGCGATAAGCAGGATAAGTTTACGGTGGCCGGCCGTACGCCGCAGGAAAACGAGGCCTTCAACTTTGTGCGCACCCTAGCCACGTACCGCCGCGACCACAAAGTGCTGAACTCTGGCAAACTGATGCAGTACCTGCCCGAAAACGGCCTCTACGTGTACTTCCGCTACGATGCCACCGGCACCGTAATGGTCGCCACCAACTCCACCGACAAGCCTGCGGCCCTGCCTACGGCTAGGTTCTCGGAACGCCTAAATGGCTTCAGCAAAGCCCGCAACGTGTTAACTAACGAGACGCTGAGCGACATCAAGACGCTGCAACTGCCGGCCAAAACAGCAGTGGTACTGGAGTTGATGAAATAGATTCACCTAGCTCCGACATACCAAGGGCCGCTACCTCACGCGAAGGTAGCGGCCCTTGGTACGTTAGAGCCAAGAGGCTCAACGAGAGGTTTGGTTTCTCTCGGGAGCTAGTACTCTACTCGAGGTAGCGCTGGCAAGCCTCTACGCAGGCCTGGCAGGCAGCGGCGCACTGCTGGCAGTGCTCATCCTCATGCTGGCTGCACTCGTTGGCACACTTAGTACAGATTTCAATGCACTCCCGCATCAGGTGCTTGGCGTGTTCTGAGCCGCGAGCCACTAGGCGGGCTGTGAGGGCGCAAACGTCGGAACAATCACGGTCGAGCAGAATGCAGGGCACCATGTGCTGTACATGCTCTTCGTGCAGGCAGGAGGTAGCACAGTGCTCGCAGGCGGCAATGCAGCGGTTGAGGGCGTCGAGCACAACGGTGTGTTTGGAAGCAGCAGCGGGGGAGGTTGTCATAGCAAAAGGGATTTTATCTACGGAAAACGATATCTGTGTATACGGGGGCAGCTACCGGTTAGCCGTGTAGTATTCCGCCGCAGTGGTGCACGATTTGCGTCTTCGAATGGTTATTTTCATTCTTTCGCCCCGTTGCGTTTAGCCTTATCTTTACCCCATGTTATTTGCTGCTGAACCTCTCGCCCCGACTCTTGAATCTGCTCGCCGTGTATTAAAGCAATACTACGGCTACGACTCGTTTCGGCCCATGCAGGAGGATATTATCCAGAACATCATGGGTGGGCTGGATACGGTGGTGTTGATGCCTACTGGCGGCGGCAAATCCGTCTGCTTTCAGGTGCCGGCGGTGGTGCAGGAAGGCGTGTGTGTGGTCGTGTCGCCGCTGATTGCCCTGATGAAAGACCAGGTGGAAGCCCTGAAAGCCAACGGCATCTCGGCGGCCTACATCAACAGCAGTGTGGGCCAGAGTGAGCAAAACAACATTGCCGCCGACTGCCTAAACGGTTACCTCAAGCTGCTGTACGTTTCGCCGGAAAAATTGCTGTCGGAAGGCTTCCTGACGTTTTTGCGGCGCATGCGCATCAGCATGTTCGCTATTGATGAAGCGCACTGCATCAGCTCCTGGGGACACGATTTTCGGCCCGAGTACACGCAGTTGCGGGTGCTGCGCGAGCAGTTTCCGAGCACGCCCATCATTGCCCTGACGGCCACCGCCGACCGCCTTACCCAGCGCGATATTCAGTCGCAGCTGCGGCTCAACAATCCGCGGGTGTTCCTCTCGTCTTTCGATAGGCCCAACCTGAACCTGATTGTGCGGCCGGGGCAGGACCGGGTAGGGGGCATTCTGGAGTTTTTGGAGCGCCACCCCGGCGAGGCCGGCATTATCTATTGTCTCTCGCGCAAGCAGTGCGAAACGCTAGCCCAGAAAATTCAGGCAAAAGGCTACAAAGCGGGTTTCTACCATGCTGGCATGACGCCCAACCAGCGCGCCAGCGTGCAGGAAGCCTTCCTGAAAGACGACCTGCAGGTTATTATTGCCACCATCGCCTTCGGGATGGGCATCGATAAAAGCAACGTGCGCTGGGTGATTCACTACAACCTGCCCAAAAACATCGAGGGGTACTATCAAGAAATCGGGCGCGCCGGCCGCGACGGCTCTCCGGCCACGGCGGTGCTATTCTATAGCTTTTCTGATGTGATGCAGCTGCGCGAGATGCTCACTAAGGAGAATCCGCACCTTACGCAGCTAAACCTTACCAAGCTGGAGCGCATGCAGCAGTTTGCCGAGGCCGCCAGCTGCCGCCGCAAAATCCTGCTCAACTACTTCGGCGAAACGCTGGCGCAGGACTGCGGTAACTGCGACATCTGCCGCAACCCACCTACCACTTTCGATGGCACTGAACTAGCCCAGAAAGCACTTTCGGCGGTGGTGCGCATGCGCGAGCGGGCTCCCATTGGCCTGTTGATTGACGTGCTGCGCGGCATGCGCAACCAAGCGGTGCTATCGGGTGGCTTCGACCAGATTAAAACCTACGGCGCCGGCCGCGACCTGCCCTACCTCGACTGGTACAGCTACATTCATCAGATGCTGAATGATGGGTTGCTGTACATTGCCTACGAGGAAGGTTACTCGCTGAAAATGACGGAGCTAGGCCGCGAGGTGCTACAAGGCCAGCGCCCCCTGGCCATGAAGAAGTTTCAGCCCGCCGAAAAAGCCGAGAAAGCGCCCCGGGGCCGCAAAGCCGCTGCGGCCACCAAAGCCGCACCGGTTTCGCGCGAAGCCAGGCTGTTCGAGGCCTTGCGCAGCCTGCGCAAGCGTATTGCCGACGAGCAGGGCGTACCGCCGTACGTTATCTTCACCGACTCCACGCTGCAGGAAATGGCCGAGGAACGCCCTGTCAACCGCACGGCGATGCTCAGCATTTCGGGGGTAGGTATGAAGAAGTTCGAAAACTACGGCGAGGCATTCATTCGGGAAGTGCTGGCCCACGGCGGCAACCCCGCGGCGCAAGTAGAGTTCGAGATGGATGACATACCGAGCAACCTGGGTCCTGATGACTTTGGTGGCTCACCGCGCGCTTCCCGCAAAAAAGAGACGAAGCCCAAAGCAGTTAAGGAAGCCAAGGAGGCTAGCACCGATGTAAACGGCACCATGGAAGCCTCTTTTCTGCTGCACCGCCAGGGCCTGAGCCTAGAAGCCATTGCCGAGCGCCGGGAGCTAGCCCTCTCCACGGTTCAAACCCACCTGACCAACTGCTACGCCAAAGGCCTCGATCTGCGCCTGGCTGACTTCCTGACGCCCGATGCCCTAGCCGAAATTCAGACGGCCCAGGCCCAACTGGGGGGCAGCCCTATGCTCCGCGACCTGTTCGACCACCTGCGCGAGAAGTACGATTACTTTAAGCTTCGGCTGGCGCTCATGTATTTCAAGAAGCTACGCGGCGAGTAGGTTGCGGCCATTAGCGGGGGTAGTGTAAACCAGACTGCCGGAAAAGGAGGCGCCGAATATTTTTAGTAAAAATTTCAGCTAATTGAATTAGTATTCGCGTAGATGCGTTCGTATCTTCGTGAGCCGGCACCTGTTTTGCCGTTGCAGCCATTTCTCCCGGCTCCCCCTGCGTTATGATTAACACGAATCTGAAATTCTGGCGGCGCGAACTGAGCCTTACGCAGGCGCAGATGGCCGAAAAACTAGGTATTAAACGCTCCTTGGTGGGCGCATATGAGGAAGGACGAGCTGAACCCAAGCTAGTTACCCTCGTGAATATGGCGCGCCTGTTCGGTATCTCGCTTGATGCGCTGGTAACCACTGACTTTAGCAAAAAGAAGAACGCCAAAGCCGCCTTGCAGCTACAAGCCCAGTCGGCTGTTGCTACCTCCGAAAATGCGGCCAACCGCACCGGCAACAACCTGCGTATTCTGGCCCTCACCGTTGACCGCGAGCAGAACGAGAACATTGAGCTGGTACCGCAGAAGGCGGCGGCTGGCTACCTCAACGGCTACGCCGATCCGGAGTACCTAGAAGAGCTGCCGAAGTTCCGGCTGCCGATGCTGGGCAACACTGGCACGTACCGCGCCTTTGAAATTGCCGGCGACTCCATGCTACCCATTGCCAGCGGTACCGTTATCGTGGGTCGCTACGTGGATGACTGGATGAGCATCAAAGACGGCACACCCTGCATTGTGGTGAGCAGCAAAGAGGGCATCGTATTCAAGCGTGTATTCAACCGCTTGAAAGATGCTGCTATGCTGGCCCTGCACTCCGATAACCCCCTATATCAGCCCTATCAGATTGATGTGGAGGATGTAGTGGAAATCTGGGAGGCCAAAGCCTACATCAGCAGCACGTTCCCCATTGCTGACCTTTCGCTGAACCGACTAGCTAGTATTGTGCTCGACTTGCAGCAGCAGGTAAGCACCATGAAGAAAGTATAACCAGTACTACTGGTATATAAAACGCCCGCTTGGCCACGATGGCTAAGCGGGCGTTTTGCGTCTGGCGGGAGCCTAGTAACAGCGGTAATCTACTAGGTTGCGTTCTAGCGTAAACTGTCAAGACACGTAAGCAACGGCATCAGAAGGAGGAGAATATCTATTAACTACGATTAAGCGTTTAACTAACCGCGCTTACTCCGCGTAAGCCCAACGCAACTACTAACCACTGACCTCCCGATGCTTAAGATTATTCCCGCTACCGACCGTCATCACGCTGCTCCCGTCAACTGGCTCAGCAGCTACTTCCTGTTCAGTTTCGCCGATTACTACGACCCGCAGAATATGCATTTTGGCCCGCTGCGCGTGTTTAACGACGATAACATTCAGGCTAATTCCGGTTTTCCGCAGCATCCGCACTCCGAAATGGAAATCGTGACGCTGGTGCTGGACGGTGAGCTGTGCCACGCCGACACTATGGGTAACAACGCCACCATCAAGAAAGGCGAAGTGCAGCGCATGACGGCGGGCACGGGCCTGGCCCACTCCGAAAAGAACGACACCGACAAGCCCGCTCATATCTATCAACTCTGGTTTCTGACCAACCAAAAAGGCCTGTCGCCAAGCTACGAGCAGAAAGACGTGGACTTCCTGGACAAAAAGAATGAGCTGATTCCGCTGGTCTCAGGACAAAAAGTGCTGGAAGATGTGGTGTACATGAACTCCAACTCCACGGTATACTGGTGCAACCTGAGCACTGACAAGACAGTTACTTTCAAGACCTTCCCAATTCGTAACACCTTCATTTACGTGAAAGAAGGCAGCCTCTACATCAACGGAGTTGATATCGGACCCAACGATCAGGTTCGCTCCACCGATGAAAACGTGCTGGAAATTCGTGCCTCTAAAGACGCTCAATTCATTCTGATTGACTTGCCTGGCACTGAGGCGAATTACTAGGTCATTTCCTTAAGTGAAGCCGATACCTGTAACAAGGCTGGTTTACTTTTAGACTAGTTCGCAAACAAAAAGGCCGCCCTGAATGGGGCGGCCTTTTTGTTTGCGGGCAAGCTAGCGCTTACATCGTGTACTTGCGGCCTTTGTTCTGCTGCTTGAGGTAGGCCATCAGGGGCTGGAAGTATTCTACCATGGCGCGGGCCGAGAGGTCTTCGCCGGTTTTCTCTTTCAGCACGGTGCGCCAGTCTTTGCTGGAGCCAGGGCGCATGATGTCGGCCAGGAAAGCGCCTACTTCTTTGCTGCCGTAGTAGTTGGTGGCGTGCGGGTCCTGCTTCAGGATGTTCTTGGCAATGTGGTCGTGGAGCTGGAACAGGATGACGTAAGAGAGGGCGTAGTCGTAATACTGCGCGGGGTCGTCGTTGATGTGGGTTTTGGTGGCGGGGTCGAGGTACTGCTCGCCGCGCGTGGTCGGCGGCACAATGCCCTGGTACTGCTTGGCCAGTGCCCACCAGCGGGCATTGAGTTGGTCGGCGGGCAGCTTATCGGCATAGAAGCTGTTTTCCCACTCACTCATCACACCCGAGGCAAATGGTATGAATACGGCGTAGTTCAAGGCTTCCTTCAGCAGCGTCTGGGTTTGGTCCGTCTTCGATTTAGCATCTACTAGGCCTAGGCCGGCCAGGAAGGGCTTTTGGGTAGCGGCCAAGCCCATCAGAGAGCCCATAGCCTCATGGTAGCCGCGGTTGGCACCTTGGCGCAGCAGTACCGGCACCTCAGGGTTGGTATAAGTGAGGTAGTAATAGATGTGACCCAGCTCGTGGTGGGTGGTCTCATACCACTCGGTGTTGCCTTCCACGCTCATCAGACTGCGCACGTCCTGGTTTAGGTCCATGTGCCAGGCCGAGGCGTGGTTGTTCTTCTTATAAGTAGCGCCTTTGGGCAACGGGTAAAGGCTCGATTTCTCATAGAACGAAGTCGGTAGAGCCTGAAAGCCGAGGCTCTGATAGAAGCGCTCAGCTTGTTTCACTTGCCACTCGGCGCCTTTTTTCGCCAGAACGGGGTCGAGGTTGAGGCCTTTCACGTCCACCATCGCGCTCCAGTCCTGGCCCCAGCGGTTGGGTAGCCACGAAGCGGGCAGATAATCGGGCACCTGCTTTACCTTGTATTTCTTGGCTAGTTCGTAGCGGGCGTAGGTATGTAGCTCGCGGTACAAGGGGCGCAACTCCTCGTTGATTTTGCGCACCAGCGTCATCATCTCCTCCCGGCTCATGCCGTAGTCAGATGCCTGATACGAGAAGTAGTCGGGGTAACCGAGGGCCTGCACCGTTTGGTTGCGTAGGTCGCGCAGGTTCAGCAGGCCTTCCTTCAGAGTAGGGCCAATAGCTTTGCTGGCTTCCCAAATCTGCTGGCGCTTGAGCGGGTTGTTCTCTTTGCGTAGCAGCTCATCCAGGTCGTTGGTCGTGACGGACTTGCCCTGGTATTTGTAGTCGAAGCCGTAGAGCTTTTCCGTCTGTTGGGTTTCAGCTTTGATGCGCTGCTTTACTACGTCGGCAATGGTCTGGGGCGAGTTGGCCGCGTTGTAAAGCGCCGTTTGCAGTTGCTTTACCTGAATGTCGGTTAGGTCTTGCTTGTGCTCTAGCAGCTGGCGCAGGCGCTCAATGTTCTGAACCGAGCCCGTGAAAGCCGCCATCCGCTCGTTGGCGCGGGCTGTGGCGCCCGAGTTAGCGGTATCGCCAGCCACAATATGCGTATTAGAGCGCCACTCCGCCTCCGCCGATTCGGTGTACAGGCGCTGGTACTGGGCGGAGTAGTCTTTCAAAAAGGCCTCGGCCTGTTCCTGCCAGTTGGGCGCGGCTGGCTGGCTAGTAGGTTCGGTAGTAGGCGAGGGGGTAGTGGCAGCCGTGGGCGTTTTGGCCGTGGGGGCACACGCCGTAAGGGCGCCGGCCGTAAGAATGGGGAGGAAGTATTTTTTCATAAGAAGAAGGAGGGGAAAACTAGGGTGGTGGGCAGCTAAAGTACAAAGCGAGCGGTTTACTAGGTAGCTGCGACAGCCAAACCTCCGGAATTCACTAGCCCCGCCAGAACGCCAAAGCCCCCACTGCGTTGCGGGCAGCAGGGGCTGGTTTAATGAGGGTTCGTCTAGTACAAGGGCCTAGTAATTAAATGCTGGTGGCTGTTTCCTGCTGCTGTTGCAGCAGATGGCAGTCTTTATACTTTTTACCGCTGCCGCAGGGGCAGGGGTCGTTGCGGCCGAATTTGCGGCGCGTGCGCAAGCTCCGAATCCACTCGCGCGGGTCAACGGCCAGGCGCAGGAAGCGTTTTTTAGGGTTTTGGCGAAAGGCACGCTGCAGTAGTTGGTATAGCTCGGGATGGTGCTCCTGCAGCTTTTCGGGCTTCTCGAAGAAGTACTCCGTCACGACTGCAAAAAACTCGGCCTCATTCGTGCCCGCGTAGCTATTGATTTCTGAGTCGCCGGCCCGGATGGCGGCAATTTCGCGTTGCATCACGGCTTCCCATTCTGGTCGCAGCTCAGCAGGTAGCGCAACCGCTGGCACGCCGTCAATCACGCCATCGGCCTCATCCAACAAGTGGGCAAACTCATGAATGCCAACATTTTGCTTGTCGAGGGCGTCTTTAAAGCCTTGCTCCAGCGAAGATTTTGAGAGGCGCATATAGTGCGAGGTTTGAAAGCCCTGCACGCTACCCAGCAGGGTTCCTTCCAGCCCCACAAACTCCTTGTTGGGGTCGCGTTGTTGGGTCCAGGCATCGGGCACCACCAGTACCTCGCTCAGGTTGGCATACTCCCAATCCGGAAACCCGAATACTGGAATAACGGCGGAAGCCGCCACTAGCACGCGGGTAGTCTCGTCGATATCTGTTTGAATGCCCGTGACGCGGGTTTGGGCCAAAAACACCTGCACTTTCTTCTCAAAGCGCTGCTTGTCGCCGGGCGTAAGCGAAAGATAAAACGCGACGCGCTCTGTGAGAATCTGGCGCCACTCTTGAGGAAACTCAGCGGCTACCGCTGCCTGCCGGAGACGTGCCTCCCGCGTAACGTAGCGGTAGAATAAAAAGGCTACCACTGCAAGCAGGGCGGCGAAAAGAAGGTACTGCATGAGCCGCTAAACGATGCTGAGGCCGTGAGGTTGTGCTTGTCCTCCGTCGGTTTACTAGGCCGCCAGACAGGGTGAACCCAGGCAAGGTATTCAAACACGGATACAGCTACACTCCAAATGACACTAGGGGAATTGGTTAGGGGTTACAGCACCGCAGGCCCTAGGTGTTCGCGCAGCCGCTCCCGCAGCAACTCCAGCAGAATATGGTCCATGAACTGGAATTTGTCGGGGATGCGCAGGTTAATGATGCGTTTGCCGGCCAGCTCTTCCCGAAATTTCTGCTGCAGTATATCGGTATGCTTGCGCTCCATTACCAGCACCACATCGGCCCAACCCAGGTGCCCGGCCGTAACGCGCACTCTCGCGCCGGGCTCAGTGCCCGCCGAACGTGCCTCGTAGTGTTGGTGGCCATCAAACAAACGCTCGGCAGTGAGGCTGCGCCAGCGGTTTTGGCTACAGATAAATAATAGCTTGAGAGCAGAGGAATCAGACAAAGCAGAACAGAAGAAAAGCAAACAGGTGGCATATGCAGGCCTCAACAGCACGCCAGGTGCTACCCCTTGCGAGGGCGCAAACCGTGGCAGTACCCCGCTGTACTCAGCATGCGCAAGCAAAAGTACAGTTTGAAATAGTCTGCCGGACCTCCAGAGTGCCAGGGCTACAAAACGGACCTACAATCCCGGTTACGGCACACGTACCGCACAAGCAGCAGTGGGTGTAGGGTAGTGTAAGAAAGGGAATTACAGGAGGCAGGAGCTATGCCGGTAATTGGATGCTCCGGTGGCCATAACAGTTACATCACAACCAACGGTAGAGAAGCGCTATACGGTGCTGCTAGGTTGAGTAAATTTTAGTGTCCGAAGTGCTTGTGAGGGTGGTTGAGCAACTAAAAGGTTTTGTAGTATTGCATATAGCCGAGGCCCGAAATGGTTTGCTAATAGGCCCTCAAAAGCCCAAACTAAGGCTGCTTTCCGGGCCGGGTGCTGCGTGCAGTAGCTCCGAAAAAAGCGTAGTAAGTCCGCGCCGACCCGATGCTTCTCTCCTTTGCCAGCAGCGGCTTTGCGTCTGCCTTTCCTCCTGCCTCACCACCAGCTAGGCAGCTGCCACTATACCCAAGCTGCCCTCGCCGTACCCCCTGTGGCCGGCCGTAACCCCAGAGGCTAGCTGTCAGCGTCACAACCATCCTATCCAATTTCCACATGAAACGAGTTTTTCGAACCGCTTTGCTCATGTCGCTGGGGCTGCTTACGCCGCAGCTGCAGGCCTCCCAATCGGCTGCGGCCACCACGCTCACAGCCGACGACGATCAGAAGATGAACAAATTCATCAGCGACCTGATGCAGAAGATGACGCTGGAAGAGAAAATCGGCCAGCTGAACCTGATAACGGTAGGGTTTGATGTAACCGGGCCGGTAGTAAGTAAGGACGTGGATGCCAACATCCGCAAAGGCAACGTGGGCTCGGTGCTCAATACGTTCACGCCCAAAGCCGCGCGCAAGCTGCAGGAAATGGCCGTGAAGGAGTCGCGCCTGCACATTCCGCTCATTTTCGGCTACGACGTAATACACGGCCACCGCACCATTTTCCCGATTGCGCTGGGCTTGGCTTCGAGCTGGGATTTGCAGGCCATGGAGCGGAGTGCCCGAATTGCGGCCGAAGAAGCTTCTGCTGATGGCATCAACTGGGTGTACTCGCCGATGGTGGACATTGCCCGCGACCCGCGCTGGGGCCGGATTTCAGAGGGCTCGGGCGAAGACCCGTACCTGGGCTCCCAGATTGCGCGCGTGATGGTGCGCGGCTACCAGGGCGACGACCTGATGAAGAACAACACCGTGATGGCCTGCGTGAAGCACTTCGCGCTCTACGGGGCTGCCGAAGCCGGTCGCGACTACAACACTACCGATATGAGCCTGGTGCGCATGTACAACGAGTACCTGCCGCCCTACAAAGCCGCCGTAGAGGCTGGCGCGGGCTCCATGATGTCGTCGTTTAATGATATCAACGGCGTGCCCGCCACCGGCAACAAGTGGCTGATGACGGAGCTGCTGCGCAACCAGTGGGGCTTCAAAGGCTTTGTGGCTACCGACTATACCGCCATCAACGAAATGACCGCTCACGGCATGGGCGACGATGCGCAGGTATCGGCGCTGGCCTTGAATGCGGGTAGTGATCAGGACATGGTGGGCGAGATTTTCCTGAAGAACCTAACCCAGAACCTGAAAGATGGCACCGTAAAGCAGGAGCAGATTGACCAGGCCTGCCGCCGCATCTTGGAAGCAAAGTGGAAGCTAGGCCTGTTCAAAGACCCGTACCTGTACACCAATGAAAAACGGGCCAAGGCCACGATGATGAAAAAGGAGTTCATCGCCGATGCCCGCGACATTGCCCGCAAGAGCATGGTGCTGCTGAAAAATAGCAACAACGCCCTACCCCTGAAAAAGGCCGGAACCATTGCCCTGGTTGGCCCCCTTGCCACCCGCCAGCGCGACATGATTGGCTCCTGGAGCGGCGCCGGCGACTGGAAACAGGCTGTGTCTCTGGAGCAAGGCATCAAGAACGTAGCCGGCAACGGCGTGAAGATTGTAACAGCCCAGGGCGCCAACTTCACCGACGACCAGCAGATGATTGACCGCCTGAATGCCCACGGCGGCGAGCTGAACGTGGACAAGCGCAGCTCCGAGGAAATGATCCGCGAAGCCGTGCAGGTAGCGCAAGGTGCCGACGTGATTGTAGCCGCCGTGGGCGAGAGCCAGGGCATGACAGGGGAAGCTGCCAGCCGCGCCGATATTGGCCTGCCCGGTCAGCAGTTGGAATTGCTCAAGGCCCTGAAGAAGACCGGCAAGCCCCTGGTGATTGTACTGATGAGCGGCCGTCCGCTCACGTTGCCCTGGGAAGACCAGAACGCCGATGCCATCCTGGAAACCTGGTTTGCAGGCACTCAGGCCGGCAACGCTATTGCCGATGTGCTCTTTGGAGCTTACAACCCCTCAGGCAAGCTCACGGCTACCTTCCCGCGGCACGTAGGCCAGGTGCCGATTTACTACAACCACAAAATGACTGGCCGCCCCTACCAAGGTGTGGCACTAGACAAGTATAAGTCGCGCTACATGGATGTGAGCAACGACCCCTTGTACCCGTTCGGTTACGGGTTGAGCTACACCACCTTCGAATATGGCAAGCCGGAGCTGAGCACCACCTCACTGGCCATGAACGGCACGCTGGATGTGAAAGTAACCCTGAAAAATACCGGCAACTACGACGGGGAGGAAGTGGCCCAGCTCTACATCCGCGACATGGTGGGCTCCATTTCCAGGCCAGTAAAAGAGCTGAAAGGCTTCCAGAAGGTAATGTTGAAACGCGGGGAGAGCCGCACGCTCACGTTCCGCCTCACGCCCGAAGACCTGAAGTTCTACAACACCGACCTGAAATTCGTGGCCGAACCCGGCGACTTCCATGTGTTTGTGGGCGGCAACTCCCGCGACGTGCAGATGGCTAGCTTCAAGCTCGCTGGGCAATAGCCTTGGCTACACCCGCGCCTGGTTGTGGGACCAGGTCGCGGGGGCTTCCGGGAACTGAGTTGCTCTAGGGGAGCAGTTAGTACTCCGGAAGCCAAAACAAGAGAGGGAAGTTTTCCGATGAAGACTTCCCTCTCTTGTTTTGGGCAGTAGCTGAAGCCGATCATCAGGCTAGCAGCTACTAGTTAGGCTTTAAAGATATTTACTGCCTAGTAAAGCGGAGACAGCATCGCATGAGTGACGCCTCGGCTCTACTAGGTCATTTTAGTTGATGAGTAGAGTCATAATAGAGTGGGGGCGGCTGGTGGTGGGAGTGGCTTGGCCCTGGATCCAGAGCTGGAAGGGCTGCTCTTTTTCCGTCGTGTTGAGCACGACCACGGCCACGCTGCCGTCGGGGTTGCGGAAGGCCGTGGTTTGCAGCACGTCGCGGCTGGCCGTGGCGGCCACGCGTCGGGCCCCGGGCCGGATAAACTTGCTGAAGTGACCGATGTAATAGTAGGCGTTGGTGTAGAGCAGCTGGCCCTGCTTGGTGTCCCCGATCAGGGGCGCGTAGCAGAAGTTGCCCACGTGGTTGGGGCCGCCGGTCTCGTCCAGCAGCACGTTCCAGTCGGTCCAGGCCTCGGTGCCGGCATTGAAGTCGTGGAGCATGGAGTAGGCGTAGCGCTCACCCAGGC